>CAYZVN010000008.1:13070-64456 GCA_964482025.1 uncultured Saccharophagus sp.
GTTTGTCGTTTATCTTTGTAGATGTTCCAGTTTGTCCGGTACGCCATCCCATTTTTCGGCGTCGGGCATAGCATCTTTTTTCTCCGTGATATTCGGCCAAATCGCCGCGAGTTCCGCATTTAGCTCAAGATACACTTCTTGGCCTTCAGGCAGTTCATCTTCCGAAAAAATCGCATCAACCGGGCATTCTGGCTCGCATAGGGCGCAATCGATACACTCGTCAGGGTGAATAACCAGAAAATTAGGGCCTTCGTAGAAGCAGTCTACGGGGCAGACTTCGACACAGTCAGTGTGTTTGCAGTTTATGCAGTTATCGCCCACTACGAATGTCATGAATTACACCTCTTGGATTTTGCGGATCTGTCAGGCCGGTCGGCGCGGCATTTTAACAGGAGTTATCAGAATTTAAACCCTGTTAGACCACGATGCCATCCGGTTGTACCGATTTACTTCTTCACTAATTCTTTTAAGTCGTAAAGCGTTTGCAAGGCGGCAAGCGGCGTGAGGTTGTCGAGACTGAGTTCAGTCAGGCGTTTTTCGACTGCGCTCGGTGCTGCGGCGGCAAATAAATCTGCCTGTAAGACATCCTGCGGCGGCTTAGGGGTTCTCTTATTAATTACAGGAGGCGCTTCCAGGACGAGCTTTTGCCCTTCTTGCTCAAGCTTGCTCAGTTGCTGCCGCGCCGAGTCCAGAACTGCGGCCGGGATGCCGGCAAGCTTGGCGACCTGTAAGCCGTAGCTTTTGCTCGCCGGCCCCTGGCGAATATTGTGCAAAAACACAATGTTGTCCTGATGCTCCGTCGCATCCAGGTGGACATTGGCCATCTCTGGGATCACTTCCGGCAGCGCGGTGATTTCAAAATAATGGGTGGCAAACAGGGTGAAAGCGGCCACGTGCCGCGCCAGGTGCTCCGCACACGCCCACGCCAGGGATAAGCCATCGTAAGTGCTGGTTCCGCGGCCAATCTCGTCCATCAACACCAGGCTTGACGCGGTCGCGTTGTTGAGAATATTGGCGGTCTCGGTCATTTCGACCATAAAGGTCGATCGGCCCCCGGCTAAATCGTCAGATGACCCGATGCGAGTGAAAATGCGATCAACGAGGCCAACCCGACAATGGCTGGCGGGAACAAAACTGCCGATTTGTGCCAGCAGCACAATCAGCGCGGTCTGGCGCATATAGGTGGACTTTCCGCCCATATTGGGGCCGGTGATGATCAGCATGCGGCGAGTGGTGTCGAGTTCTAGATCGTTTGGCACAAAAGGCGTTTCCAAAACTCTCTCAACCACCGGATGGCGACCGCCTTGGATATGAATCCCTGGCGTATGAGTCAGTTCGGGGCGGCAGTAGTTGAGCTGATCCGCGCGCTCGGCCAAGGTGGTCAGGACATCCAGCTCGCTGATGGCTTCGGCGGTGTCCTGCAGGGGGCGCAGGTCTTCATTAATACGCTCCACCAGTTCGTCGTAAAGCGCTTTTTCGCGGGCGAGAGCGCGGCTTCTGGCGGACAGCGCTTTATCTTCAAAAACCTTGAGTTCAGGAGTGATAAAGCGCTCGGCGTTTTTCAGTGTTTGCCGGCGCTGATAGTCTGCAGGTGCATTGTCGGCTTGGCCGCGACTGATCTCGATGAAATAGCCGTGAACGCGGTTATAGCCAACCTTCAGGGTGCTGATTCCGGTTCTCTCCCGCTCCCGAGCTTCGAGCTGCAGCAGGAAGTCGCCTGCGTTACTGCTCAAATTGCGTAGCTCATCGAGCTCCGCGTCATAGCCATCGGCGATAACGCCGCCGTCGCGAATCACCACTGGCGGGTTTTCTACTAGTGCGGTTTGCAGCAGGTGTACCAACTCGGGGTAGGCGCCCATCGCCTGCGCAAGTTGGCGGATATGAGGAGCTTCAACTTGGTCCAAGAGCGGCTGAAGTTGCGGTAGAACCGCTAGCGAGGCACCCAGGCGGGATAAGTCTCGCGGCCGGGCAGAGCGCAGTGCGACACGGCCTAAGATGCGCTCCATATCACCGATCTGCTTTAACAGTTTGCGACAACTTTCGAACGCGTAGTTTTCCAAGAGGGCCGCAATGGCGTTTTGCCGAGCGTGCAGCTTCTCCAGGTTGCGCAGTGGGCGATGTAGCCAGCGGCGCAGCAGGCGGCTTCCCATGGCGGTGGTCGTGGTGTTCAGCACCGCATAGAGAGTGTGGTCCTCCTGACCGAGCAGGTTGGCGTCGAGTTCAAGGTTTTTGCGGGTGGCGCTGTCCATCGCCACGGTTTCATCCAGGTGCTCGACAATCGGCGCCGATAGGTGCGTCAGGCTTGTGCGTTGGGTTTCCTTTGCGTAGTTATAGAGCGCTGCCGCCGCCGCTATGCCGGCTTCCATATGGTCACAGCCAAACCCGACGAGATCCTTGGTGCCAAAATGACCGGTGAGCAGCCGGCGTCCGGTTTCGCAGTCGAACTCCCAGTCAGGTCGTTTGCGCAGGCTGCGGATCGCTGAGGTCGTGGCGAGCGAGAAGGTGTCCGGCAGGAGCAGTTCAGCCGGTCTGAGGCGCTCCAACTCTGCCAGGAGGGCTGCTTCTGTGGTGACTTCCAAGAGCGTAAAACGGCCGCTGCCCATATCCAAAGAGGCGATGCCGAAAGCCTCGGCAGTGATTGCGAGTGCGACCAGCAGGTTGTCCCGGCCCGACTCCAACAGTGCTTCATCGCTGACGGTGCCGGGGGTGACGATGCGCACCACTTTGCGCTCCACCGGACCTTTGCTGGTGGCAGGGTCGCCAATTTGTTCACAGATGGCGACGGAGAGACCCTGGCGGACCAGCTTGGCCAAGTAAGCCTCGGCGGCGTGATATGGTACTCCCGCCATGGGAATTGGCTCGCCGGCGCTTTTACCCCGCGCAGTAAGCGTGACATCCAGTACGCGAGCAGCGGTTTTCGCGTCGTCAAAGAACAGCTCGTAAAAGTCTCCCATGCGATAGAACACCAGCTCATTCGGGTGCTCGGCTTTGATGCGCAAATACTGCTGCATCATGGGGGTGTGCTGATCAAGAAGGGTGTCTTCGGCCATGCGGAACTCTTTCGCGTGCAAAAGCCGGGCATTGTAGCAGAACGACCGGCAGCTCTTGCGCCGACTCCACCTCATGACTTAACTTGCCTCGCATGATCGAGCAGAGCTATTCAGTTGCCGAGCAAGTGGGCCAGCGCCTGCTTGCGCGAGGCGCCAAAGTGACCACCGCAGAGTCCTGCACAGGTGGCGGTATTGCGCGCGCCATAACCGCAGTGCCTGGCTCTTCCGGCTGGTTCGATTGCAGCTTCGTGACCTACAGCAATGAGGCAAAGCACCGTTTGCTAGGGGTCCCCACCGAATTGTTGCAGGTTCATGGCGCGGTGAGCGGTGAAGTGGTGGGCGCCATGGCCAGTGGGGCGGCACATGCTGCGTCCGCCGCTTTCGCAGTTGCGGTTAGCGGTATAGCGGGGCCGGGCGGTGGATCGGAGGAAAAGCCTGTCGGTACAGTCTGGCTTGCCTGGCATCACCCGCAGGGGCTGGCGGTTGAGTGTCACCATTTCTCCGGTGATCGAGAAGCGGTGCGCGAGCACGCCATTCTGGTGGCGCTGCGTGGATTACTCAAGTGCCTGGATACTGTATAAAAACACAATAACTGTTTGCTTATACAGTATTGCTGAATTATGCTTTGCTGCATCAGGCGCTTAAGGTGCGGCCGATACACAATAGTCCGGTGGGTGGCTTTGCTTGCCGGCAGTCTTTGATTACGAATATTCAGGCTAATGAGGGTTAAATTGATGGATGCCAACAAAGAGAAAGCTTTACAGGCCGCGCTGGCCCAGATTGAGCGCCAGTTCGGCAAAGGCACTGTGATGCGCATGGGTGATTCCGAGCGCATAGTGGTGCCATCGATATCGACAGGCTCATTGGGACTGGATGTCGCCCTGGGAGTGGGTGGGCTGCCGCGCGGTCGCATCGTGGAAATTTATGGTCCCGAATCCTCGGGCAAGACGACTTTGACGCTCCAGGTAATTGCCGAGGCGCAGCGCACTGGTGGGACTTGTGCGTTTATTGATGCCGAGCACGCACTGGATCCGATTTATGCCGAAAAACTCGGTGTCAATGTCGATGACCTGATAGTGTCTCAGCCGGATACCGGGGAGCAGGCACTGGAAGTCGCCGATATGCTGGTGCGCTCCGGCGCCATCGATGTTTTGGTGGTCGACTCGGTAGCGGCGCTGACGCCCAAAGCGGAAATTGAGGGCGATATGGGTGATCACCATGTGGGCTTGCAGGCGCGCCTGATGTCACAGGCGCTGAGAAAAATCACCGGCAACATTAAGAATGCAAATTGTCTGGTTATTTTTATTAATCAGATTCGTATGAAAATCGGTGTTATGTTTGGCAACCCGGAAACCACCACTGGTGGAAATGCCCTTAAATTCTATTCATCGGTGCGTTTGGACATTCGCCGTATTGGTTCGGTGAAAGAAGGTGATGAAGTTACTGGGTCGGAAACTCGGGTAAAAGTGGTAAAAAACAAAGTTGCACCACCATTTAAGCAGGCGGAATTTCAGATTCTGTACGGACAGGGAATCAACCGGCTGGGTGAAATTGTCGATTATGGGGTGAAGTTGAACATGATCGATAAGGCGGGCGCTTGGTACAGTTATCAGGGAGACAAAATTGGCCAAGGTAAACAGAATGCGATTCAATATCTGCGCGATAACAGCGAATTGGCGAAGAGCCTCGAGGCGAGAATTAAAGAGGAGCTCCTTGGGCCTGCAGGTAAAGAGGCGTCCTCCAAGTATGCAGAAGAAGATGTGGCGGAATAATTTAGATAAGGAAAGGAGTTGCGGATGATCCGCCAACTCCTTTTTTGTTGTGTCAAACGCTGATACTGCCACCCAAATCTACCACTCTGCTCTGGGCTTGTTAGCTCGCAGAGAACACTCCTGCCACGAACTGCAGCAGAAGTTGCTGCAGCGCTTTCCCCTTTCCTGCGATCTTATTTCGCAAGTGCTCACGCGATTGATTGATGAAGGTTATCAGTCGGATGGTCGCTATGTTGAAGCTTACATCCGCAACAGGCTCAACAGAGGCTACGGCCTTCAACGGGTGCGTCAAGAATTGCGCTATCGGGGAGTCAACAGCCAGTTGATCGACGCTGCGATGATGCACGGTGAAGAAGACGATATTGAACGCCTTCTTCAAGTATGGCGAAAAAAGTTTAAACACCTACCGCAAGATGTTAAAGAAAAGTCTCGGCAGATCCATTTTTTGCGCTATCGAGGCTTTTCTAGTAGTGAGATTGAGAGCTTGTTTCGTTATCTGGCCGAGCACCAGGCTCAGCCGGAGTGAATCAATGGTCGTTCCACACATTTCTAGGAGGCTTTAATGACGAAGACAATAGTAGTGACCGGTGCAAATCGGGGAATAGGCTTGGCGTTTGTTCAGCATTATCGACAAAGGGGCGACCGGGTTATTGGGGTTTGCCGTCGCAGCTCCTCCGAATTGCAGCAAAGTGGGGCAGAGGTTTATGAAGGCGTTGACGTCGCAGATGCGGAAGCCGTCGCGGGTTTGGCTAAGCGACTCGAGGGGGTCGCCATTGATGTGCTGATTAACAACGCCGGTATTCTCCGCGATGAACGCCTGGGGAGCATCAATTACCAGACGGTTATGGAGCAATTTGAGGTCAATGCACTAAGCCCCTTGCGAGTCACCGAGGCACTGTTAGGTAATCTGACAAAAGGCGCGAAGGTTGCGCTCATCACCAGTCGCATGGGGTCGGTAGCGGATAACACATCCGGGGGTCGATACGGTTACAGAATGTCCAAGGCTGCCTTGAATATCGCGGGCATGTCCTTAGCCCGAGACCTCGCTCCGCGTGGAGTTGCGGTGGCGCTACTGCATCCGGGTTATGTGCAGACGGAGATGGTGGGCTTTGGCGGTGATATCTCGCCCGAGGTCGCTGCCCAGCGACTGATTGAGCGCATTGACCAATTGACGCTTGAGAACAGCGGCACCTTCTGGCATTCCAACGGCGAGGTGTTGCCCTGGTAGGGTGATAACTGGGCGCTGTTGCAGCAATTGCGGCATAAACGCCAGCAGATGGGGAAAGCTAAGGGAACAGAGACTAGACTTATCTCTGAAAAACCTCCTACTGCTTGCGTGCCGGAAGGCCGTGGGGCTTTGTGGCTTGAGGTTGAACTGATGCCGGAGTGTTGACAGCCCCATGTTTGACGAATTGAACAGTATTGATGTCAGTAAGCGGGACGACAATAAAGACCTTATTTGGGATCTGAACGCCTTCAAACAGCGCAAGCGGGCCCACGAATTCGTCTTGAATTTTGAAAACAAGTTGTGTGTATTCTCGGGATCGGTTCAGCAGCTGTATACCAACTACAACATCTTTATGCCGGCGGAGGAAAACAGCCGGTTGGTGATTTTGCCCAATCCCTATGCCCACCACGATATTTTTCACCGCATTCCCGAATCCGCTGTTAAGCCCACGGGTTTGCATATAGTGCCGGGTCAGGATGGCGAGTTGATGCTCAGAATCCCCGTTAAGAGTGCGGATCAGCCGTTTCGAGCGGTGCCCTTGCAGGTCGGGTTCCGGCTGATCAACCAGCGCCGACCCGCCAACCTGCCGTTATTGCCTGTGCTGGTGAAAGGTGATTTAAGAGAATTGGATGCGCGGACTCCCTGTCTTCACCTCCACGCTATAACCCTGAGTAATATGCCAGGGCTTTCTCCGCTGGAGCTGAATGAAATTCGGCGAACCATTCTGGAGCGGATGAAAGTCCTGGTGTAGCTTGGCAGCCGCCGATGGGCGGTTAGTTCAGCCGAAATACCACAGGTACGGTAAACAGAAACTGCTCGCCGGCAATGGCATCCGGCACTGCCGGATAAGGGCTGGCGTTTTTCACAGCGCGGGTAGCCGCCTTGTTGAGAGTGTCGTATTCCGCTTTTTCCAGTATCTGAACGTCCTTGACTCGCCCATTGCGGGCCAGCGTTACGGTAAGGCGTACTGTGCCTTCCTGCTGGTTGCGCAACGCTCCGCGGGGATAGCTGACAAAGTTACTGGTCCATTTTGTTAGCTTGGCGATATAAATTTGCTCGCTCAATAAGTTTTCGGCAGTAAATGAGTAAGCTTCATTGTCCTCATCCTCTTCAAATGTGGCTTCATCGCCAAACAAGTTGGCTTCCGTCACTAACTGCTCGGGCTCCGGCGGCGTTTCAGGTGTCGTCTCTGCCAAGGCCTCTTCCGATGGCTCCGTGGGAGCGGTGCCCTCAGCGCTTGCACCGGGTGCGACCTCGCCAGGGCTAGGGGTGGCGGGGGATGGAGTGGCGGTTACTGCCGGGCGCGGTGGCGATGGCTCGACCGGAGGCTCGGGCTGAAGCGCCGCACCAATCTCGGCGATACGCGCTGTGGATGGGCTTATTTGGTTGAAGCGACTCGCGAGCTCAGCGTCGACCTCGCCTGCGGCCAGCAGTGCGTCTTTAAAATTCGATGAGAGGGGCACGGGGCCGAGCCAAGTGCGCAGCAAGAGATCAAAAAAGCGCGCATCGGGAATGGTCTCAAGGACCTTGCCGTTCAAATAAACCGTGGTGGTGTTATCGGCCTTCAGCCGCTCAATACGCAGAATGTCCCCCCTAATCATCCTGATTTTCAGCGAGTTACTGAAACTGGCGAGGTGCTCTGCACTCTTTTGCATCTCCGAGGTTCCGGCGTTGATCGCAATGCCTTCGATCCACATGCGCTGGAAGCGACGGGCAAAAAGGTTGTCAGCCAGGATGCGCATTTCCATGGCCTTGTCTTCATCTCTCAGCATCAGATCGCGTGGGTCGGATGACAGTGTGTCAGCGTAAAGCGCTGCTATAAATTGCTCCTCGCCTAATTGAACGTGGAGTGCCATGCCGTTGAGGCTGGGTGCCGCCTGCACTTTACTGGCGGTGCTCAGCAGCACCAGTAAAAGCAGTAAGGTTGTGCGGATCGATATGGGTTTCATTACAGTTCTCGTTTCTTCGGTTCCTGTTAAGACAGGGAGATCTTCTGTTGTTATAAGGTTCGGCATAAGGTCCGGCGGGGGTGAATTTCACGGCTGCGCCCTTTAACCACAACACTACTATACTTCACGATCACCGATGCTCATCTATCTTTTAACTGTATCTGTTTATTGAGTGACTTCAAGGGCGGTGGTCGCGATACTTGAGTATCTGGTTAGCAAGCGGGTGACGCGGCCACGGCTTGATGGCTGCCGAAATACTAAATTTTGCGGTTTTGGTTTGTATGGATGTCTACCCCTTACACCTCTGTTCTCAGCAGACCATTGATTCCCTAGTGGGTTCGGTGGCCCTGTATAAGCAAGCTTATCAATTGGACCCCATCCAGTTCGATGTTTTGCTGCGCCACTCCCAATTGGTGGAGGCAAGGCTGGGAGAGGTGATCATTGAAACGGGACAAATCGACACGTGGCTATACTTCCTGTTGCGCGGTCAATTAGTCGTCTACGCTGGAGATCCAACCATCCGCCGAGTGAACATTATCACGCCCGGCGAAATCTTCGGCGATATGGCGATCCTTCTGGATCTGCCTCGCTCTGCTACGGTGATTGCGGGTGTGCGCACGCGCGCGAGCGTAGTTGTGCGAACGGACTTTTCCATTTTTGGTGAGCCGGAGGATCTGGGCGAGATCAAACTGCCGTTAAAGCTACTTTTTTATCGGACCATGGTCCACAACTTGCGCTGGAAGCTTGAGGTTTACCGCGCCCAGTTCCCGTCCCATGCCAGCAGCGCTGATCATCGCAAGGTCCGTCTGTACTCAGGTCCGCGCGATACTTTGGAGGAGCTGATCAGCCTGGACGCCCAGGCTCGCCAGCTCGCAGGCCTGCTGATCAGTTGGAACCTCGCCCTGACGCGTGACGAGGAGTGATGTACCGGAGTTGGTTGATGTTGGTGATCCCTTTGTTAGGAATCGAGGCGATATCGTGAGGTATCTCATCATTCTTCTTTTACTGATGAGCCCCATAGGTCACGCCCTCGACAAAAATCGGCTGTGGCTGCCGGTTCGGTATCAATCGCTGTACCTGCCGCTGGTTGAGGCCGCCTCCGTTGCCGAAGCGTTGGAGCGTTGTGTCGCGGTGGTGGAAGGTACCCTGGACTTGGAGCAGAGTAAGCCGGATCACCCAATCTATCGAATCCAGTGTCGACAGGCGAATGGCTTAACTTATAACGAAATGGTAGATGGTGTAAGTTTTACCGCCCTGACGACAGTGGAAACCATAGAATCTGAGCCGACTGCAGAGGACATCGCCCAGCGAAAGCGGGCTGCTTGGCAGGAATGCCGAGAACAATTGGTCGCTCAAACCCAGCTAATGAAGGATCTAAGGTGGGAGGCGGGGGTCGAAGGGTTAATAGAGCCGGATGTCTATTCAGAGGAGGAGGTGCGCTTTTTGGTAAACTTCGACGCGCGCTCCATGAAGAAGGAGCCTTTGCGCTATACCGCGGAGTGTCTTGTTCGCAACGATCTGGTAGAGGTTGTATTGCGGAAACGTTGAGCAGTTGGCGAATTCTTCTGCGGATTGTGTGAAGGAGGAGCCAAACACATGACCAAACCCATAAATTTGAGATAAACTTGCTGCCCAGACTGGTCCGCTGGTTGAGCGGCTTGGCGGATTTTTCCGGCCTGCCCGCACTCGAACCCCATAATAATGAATTGGGCCCTGCGCCCTTGTGATCGGAGATGTAACGGTGAGTCGTAGAAAACGTAAGCACCAAGATGAAGGTGATAAGGCCGAAATCGACCTGACGCCGATGTTGGACGTTGTTTTTATCATGCTGATCTTTTTTATTGTGACAGCGTCCTTCGTGAGAGAAAGAACCCTCAATGTGAATGTGCCGGAAGATACCAACGCACCACCACCGCCGCCGAGCAACGAAAACAAAACTATCCTGGTTCAAGTGGATGCTCAGAATGAGGTGTTTATCGACGGTCGTCGTGTGGATATTCGTTCGGTTCGCTCTTTGATTGCTCAGAAAAACGCGGCAAACCCCGGTTCTGGGGTTGTGGTGAGAGCGCACGAAAACTCACATACCGAAACTTATATGAAGATTGCGGATGCATCGCGTGATGCCAACGTCGGGGACGTGTCTTTAGTGCCCTACAATGACAGATCCCGCCGATAGTCACTATTGAGCCAGTAGCGGATCGACGCTACTGGCTCACCTTGTTCCCTCCCTGAATCCTCCTCCTGATCCCTAGCACTTGATGTTGCCGAAGCCTTTGCGGCGCTTATATCCCAATACGCGAGGGAAGGCGTCTTACACAATCATCGGCGGTGCGGGGCGTGTATTCAATCGTTTCCAGCCCGCGCGGTGAATACCAGGTGCGCAGTTCATTGGCGTAGTCGAAGCGAATGCCGTGCATCTCCTGGTCATTGAGAGTTGCTAGGCCGGCCGGTTTGAGGATCGCTTGATAGCGCGAGCCGAGAAAATCGAGCGTCAGCAGCAAACTGTAGGATGCGCCGGCATTCTGGCTGGCTCCCAGCAGGCTCCAGTAGCCCTTTACCAGCTCGCCGCGCGTATTGGCATCGCCGAGTTTGCCGTCGCTACTGGCGTCTTTGATGTACTTGACGCAGGCAGTGAAGGCACCCTGGGTCTCACTTCGATCGCCGTAAAAATAAAACTCGACTTCGGAGTCTCGTAAATGATTGGGCGGGCTTCCCAGGTCCATATCCGACACCCGCAGTTGTTGGCCTGCCAAATCGCGGAAAGCAGTCGCGCCAGCGGGTAGTTGAGCGATTGCACGTACAGATTCGGGTGAGCTCAAGTCGTGGGCGGAAAGATCGCGCCGGGCAACCGAAATCAAATCCGAATTCGCCTCGGCCAACGCATTGGTCAGGTTGTGCAATGCCTCCTGGTTCAGGTCGTCTAGCAGGAAATTTACGGAGTTGCGCAGCGCGAGGCTTTCGGCTGGGGCGGCGGCCTTAATGGCCATGGCTTCAATCAGTTTGATTGAGCCGGTGAGTCTACTCAAGTCTTGGCTATCCGCGTTACGCGCCAGCAGACCATTGATCAGTCGAGAAAGGTCAGTGGTACGCTCAGCGAGCGAAGAGGGCTCCATTGCCATGCCGATTTGGTTGGGGAGCGCGACTTCCCATCGGTCGTAATAATCGAGCACTTCCAGCTCCGCGTCCGCCAATATGTCAGCAATGGCGCTGGGGGTTGCGGTAACGGCATCGAGATTGTGGTAGCCATTGGCGAGCTGAAACGCTAAATGTTTATAGATGAGGGCGCTGGCATCGTTCATGGCGCCGACTTGTGAGCCCAGCTCCCCGTAACTGTCTTCCATTGCCTGGCTCATTAAGCTGATGACTTTGTGCAGCTTTATCGCGCTGCCCAATAGTTGGGTGTTTATACCTTGTGTCGGGTCCAGATAATCTTCGTCCAGGTCATTCTCATCTAGGCCTAAGGCGGTGAGTATGGCGGCTCGGCCAATGTTGGAGTCAACATCGGTCAGCAGACTGGTGAATGGCGAGATGATCAGGGCGTTGTTCGCCCTGGACGCATTGGCGGCGACGCGCCGGCTCAGTTGTCCGTAAAAGGGCTCTCCGGTCAATACGTCATAACCTCCGTCGATACGGATGACGCGATTATTTAAAGAACGGCTGGTGCGCAAACAGAAAATTTTCTGGTGGTCGGGTGCATGCGCGGCGCAGTAGTCGGTATTGGTTTTCCGGTTAAAAGAAAAATACCCCTCATCATCGGTAAACGCATAAGGCTCCCAGGGGTCACGGGTTTTATTGTTGTCATAATCGATAAAGACCAGAGAGCGAGCGAGATATCCGTCTATCACAAGACCGCCAACGACCTGGCTTTCATTCGAGGCTCGACCATTATCTTGTCCAGTCCCGCCACAGCTGAATACGCCTAACACAATGGCGGCACATGCGAGGAGCTTAAGCGGGAGCGGAAGTGCTCGGTTGGATAAACCCTTTAACTTGGGTGAGACGGGGTGCTTTACAAACGCCATGTTGATACTCCGGAGTTGTTCACTCAACACTCATTGGAAACTGGAAATAACCTCTAAGAGTTCTGATTATTTATTTAGCTAACAGATTTTCTAAAACTTCTCTTCGAACGCGAGGGAAATAGCCATGCTGCGAGGTGCTTTGTCGCCGTCAATGATGACCTCGTCAAGCGCCATCTGTGCATCCAAGGTAAAAACGCTAAATAGCGATAAACCTACCCCGACACTTGTCAGCTTGGAGCCTGCGAGATTTTTCTGGTAACCGAAGCGCAAGTCGGGCAGCCAGAGTGAGCGCGTGTTATATGAAGTCGCCATATTGAACCGCTGTGTCTCATTGCCGACGATATCGTCGTAAGGTGCAAGATCGAGGGCTGCGCTGATGGACCAGTTTGGCGTTGGAAAAAATGCACCATCAATGGTGGCGGCAAAATGTTTAGTATGTTTTTCCTGAGTGTTGAGGCGCCCATGCTCGTGGGCAAAATAAGCAGCCGATTCGCAATTGTTGCGGGGAAAAGAGCCCTCAAGGTATTGCGCGCAATTTTCTCCCACTGCGCCGTAAGCAAATGATGGCGAATTGATATTGCTGAGCAAAAGCCCCGCGCTATAGCGGTCGCTGATCCAGGAAACACCTACATCCAGACTGACTCCGGTAGTAGAGACCAAGTTGTTTTCGTACTCGTCTTCAATCAGGTCTTCAATGTCCTTGCCTTCGAGTTGTTGCAGGGGAATAACCTGTTTGCTGAGCTCCAAATTAATTAGTTTAAGTTTAGCTCCCGCATAGAGCTGGCCACCCCAGCGGGATTTCTGTTGATCGTTTAAGACCGCGCGGGCATAACCAAGGGCAACACGTTTTTCTATTCCACTTTTTAAATAGGCAGCAGAGCCGGTGGCAAAGCTGGTGTGCTGATCATCGTACTCAAGAGGTTCGTCCAGCAGGCTGAGTCTTATCTGAGTATCGACAGCGGCTTCAATAAAATAAGTTCCCGAAAATCGGCTGGGACGCCAGTAGAGCGGGAGGAGTGGGGCGTGCATTCCCATGGATACTTTGACGTAACCGGATTCGCCCATGGCGTGGAGTACGTTATTGAACCTGTCCAATGTTTCTTCTACAGAGCCTTCGGCAAGGGAAGGGTCGTCAAGCAGATCGATCAGCTCGTCTAGGTCATCCACAAAATCATTAACATCGCCAACTTCTGCGGCAAAACTCAGGCTGGGAAGGTAATTCATTCGCCAGCGCTCACCTTCGGCTATGGTGAACGCGGCAACGGCTGGGTTAATCGTAGCGGAAAAAAGCGAATGCCCATTGCTGATGGCACCTGTTGTCAGTGTGGTGCCAGTTGGAATATTGCCGGAATCGGAAAATGCTAAAGGGCTGAAGCATACAGCAGCGAGTAAGCAAACTTTTCTCACAAGTACTCCTGTTCGATAGGGAAGTGTGCGGGCAGAGGTGAACACGCCTATCAATAACAGCAGTAAAACCGGCTTTCCTCCAGGCTTATGCCAAGATGATCTGGAATTCTTCGGAAGTCAGTAAAAACGCCATAATTACCGAGAACGAGTGTCGCTTGCCAACCAAACCTGCTCTGCCCACACCCAAATATTTTCCCATTGCCGGTCAGTCAATCGGCCGCGCGACCAATGCACTATCACCCCATCGGGATCAATGCAGAAATAGTCTGCGGCGTGCTGGCAGATAGGAATTAGGTGGCGTGGCAAGCCTATGCTCCAGGCTTCGGCGGCAACATCGGGAATATAAGTGTGGGAGTGACGATCCGCAGCGGTGGTCGGTTCGAGAGAGCCCAAGACGACATCGCTCACGCTGAGCAGGAATTCGCGATAGTCAGCAGGCAAACTGAGGTACAGCTGCTCTTCGACATCAATTAAGTCGTCCTCGGTGGGTAGGTCAAGAGGTACAGGAATGTGCTCACAGTGCTCGCGCAGGAGATCAATTATGTCGTCCATAAGGGGTTCCGATGTTGTAGGCCGTCGCCGTATAAGAAAGGTGGGTGAAGGTGGCCAGAATTACGCCCGCTGATTGCAAATGCTTTTTTTGTGCCGCCTTGTCTGAGGAGATAGAAAATCCATCGCACTCGTCGAGTGATTTCATCAGATTATTTATCGCCGTTTTCGCCGCCACTGAAGTGTGTTGGACGTCTCCTTCTTTTGCCGGTGGCAGAGTATAATGCGTGAGTTTCGAACCGGTCCAGGTGGCGGAATAAGAAGAATTGACGGTCTTCTTGTATTACCCCTTGCGGATTTTCTCCCAGGGTGGAAACCTGACCTGAAACGAAAATCTGACCTAAAACTATAAAGTCGTCCGGCTAACAGTGCGTGAGGCGACCTTGATTCAACCTGAAACCTCGATCACCGCAATTGGGTGCTGCGAGTCTGATCACACCTGGCGCGCTATTTGCCTACGTTCTGCTGGCGTCAATTGATTAAGTTTTGATCGCCTGATAGGGTGAGATCCAGCCTCGACATATCGATGTGTCAGCCGTTTGGTTCAAGCTTTCGTTAAGTCAACGCCTGTTGTAGAGAACTGAGGTATAGACGTGAATTCATCTGGTAACAATAGTCAGAAAAATAAAACCCAGAAAAGGACGTTGTTGAAGCCCTTGCCACCGCGCCGCCGCTTGCCGCGCTACATTTCCGCACTGTGCGGCGTGACCTTCGCCTCAGCTTCATCTCTGGTGTTGGGCTTAGGATTGGGCGAAATGAACTCCCGTTCATTTCTAGGACAACCGCTGAATGCGTCCATTGAACTGGTGAGTCTGGATGGTGACATTGACCCGAATACCTTGATTGTTCGTCAGGTGACACCCGAAGAAGCCGCCGCGATGGGTGTCGATATTTTTTACTCGCCTTACCGGATTAACCTCAGTTTCGACTCCAGCGCGGCTGCCCATCAAATATCGGTGACGTCGAGTGATCCAATCCGTGAGCCTTATCTCAGCCTTATGGTAGAGCTGCGATGGCCAAAAGGAGTTGTCTATCGCGAATATCCGCTACTTCTCGATCCGCCGCCGCTGGTGCCGGTGCGGGAAGCACCTGCAGAGACACGTCCCGTCAGCAGACCGACACCTGCCCCCTCAACGCCGCCTGTAGTGTCGTCTTCCCCTTCCAGAGCGCCGACGCAAATGCGCCTGGAGCCGCTGGCAACAGACGAGGGCAAATATAAAGTCCAGCCGGGCGACACTCTGTCAAAAATTGCGGCGCGCTGGCGCGAAGGGACCACTCAAACCATTAGCGAAACCTCTCAGTGGCTGTTCGAGAATAATAGCCACGCATTTGCGAGCAACGACATCAACCGTTTGCTCGCGGGTGCTGTTCTACAGATGCCAAATCTGTCGAGCTATCAGACATCGGAGTCCGTCCCTGTTGCCGAAGTGCCGCCCAGCTCAGCCCCATTGCCCGCCTCGGGGTCAGGGGAGGGCTTGGCGGCGGTGAGCGAAAGTGGTGAAAGTGCAGCGCGAGTGGCAGAGCGCCCGGTGGGCAATGACGCCGCGAGAAGTCGCGATATGCGCGGCTTGTTGACGTTGGGAGCCGATGACCGCGACGACCGCACACGCGAATTGATCGACATGTTGGTGCGCGAAAATGAAACGCTCAAGATGCGGATGGAGAAGATTGAAAGTTCGGAGTACCTGGAAACGCTTAAACAGTTAATTGTGTTGCAACGCCAGCAGATTTCCGAGCTGCGACAAAAACTGGGTGTTCCCGATAGCGATATGAGCGAAGAAATGGACACCTTGTTGGGGCAGATTGGAGTGTCTATAGATGAGGCGGAAGCAAGAGCCAGAGATGCGGATCTTTCGCTGTCGGCGCAGACTACCACGCTTGCCTCTGCGGAAAACCCGGAGGTGGCCTCAGTGCTGGAAGTGGAGCCCGCCGTCGCGCCCCCAATAGCTGAGCGCGAAAGTCGTAGTTGGTTAGTTTGGCTGATGTTCGGTGCCGCTGCGGCTCTGTCGGCACTCTTTATCGGACTGTTCGCCTACTATCGCCGCATGGTGCCTGGCAGGCAGCGGGCTGAGGAGAGTCGGGGAGATCTCTTGAGGCCGGCACCGAGATATCCATCGCGTACCGAACCGACGCTAGCGCTCCAGCGTGAAGAAGAGTCGGATCTGGCAGATCTGCAAGCTGAGCTGACGCCTGTATATGCCTACAAAAAGAAAAATGAAGAGAACTGGTTGGGAGAAAAAGCGGCGGAAATAGAGTTGGGAGCTGAAGACCTGGATGCCACGATCAAAGAAATGCAGGATGCGTTTGAGGATTTGGTGTTGGATGAGGAAGCTTTAAATAGTCTTGAAGATCTTGAAGAGGATTCGCTGGAAGGCTTGACGGAGGATTTGCCGCAGGAGCCGGTCGCCAATGTTGCCGCAGTATCCGTTGCGCAAGACAAACCGAAGAAAGATAAAAGAGGGAAGAAAAAGGATCAGTCCAATCGCCGCCCCGATGAAGAAGTGCGTATGTCCATCGCGGAAAAAATGGCTCAATACAACCCCGAGGAATATCGTCAGGAAATGGAAAACTTGGGACTTCTGGAGTTGGATGAGTTGGCGGAAATCGAGGAAGATGCCGAAGATGTCGTCGACACTATTGTTTATCGTGCGATGATGTTTTGTGAGTTCAAGAAATTCGATAAGGCGCGAGAGTTGATCGAAGACCTTATGGAGAGTTCCGATGATCCGCGCTTGAGCGCAGCACTGGACGAGGTGGAAATTCTCGCCAAAGAGGCCGCTCAAGCCGATACCAAAAAAGCGATGTAAGCCGTATAAACAGAACGCTCCGAATAAAAAATAAACCCAGCGCTGCTGGGTTTATTTTTTGGCGCGTGTTTTTTTGGTGGCAGTGGTGCCTTTCGAGGCGCGCTGCGGCATAGGCTTAACGCGCTGCAACATAGGCTTAAGGAATTTCCCCGTGTGAGATTGCCGAACTTCGCAAATGGCTTCGGGGGTGCCTTGGGCAATAATCTGTCCGCCACCGCTGCCGCCTTCTGGCCCTAGGTCAATAATCCAATCCGCCGTTTTTATAACGTCCAGATTGTGCTCGATCACCACTACCGTATTGCCGCGGTCGCGCAGTTGATGGAGTACAGCCAGCAATTGTTGAATATCGTGGAAATGCAGCCCGGTAGTAGGCTCATCGAGAATATACAGTGTCTTGCCGGTATCGCGCTTTGAAAGCTCGCGCGCTAATTTGACTCTTTGCGCTTCACCTCCCGAGAGGGTGGTGGCGGCCTGGCCGAGGCGAATATACGACAGACCGACATCCATTAATGTTTGTAATTTTCCTGAGATCGCCGGGACCGCATCAAAAAACTCCCGCGCATCCTCCACGGTCATCTCCAGAATTTCGTGGATATTTTTTCCTTTGTAGTGCACCTCAAGTGTTTCGCGATTGTAGCGCTTGCCTTTGCAGGTATCGCAGGGAACATAAATGTCTGGCAGGAAGTGCATTTCCACTTTGACCACACCATCGCCTTGGCAGGCCTCGCAGCGACCGCCTTTGACGTTGAAGCTAAAGCGACCGGGCTTGTAGCCGCGCGAGCGTGCTTCTGCGGTGGCGGAAAACAAATCGCGTATCGGCGTGAAGATGCCGGTATAAGTGGCGGGATTGGAGCGCGGAGTTCGCCCAATCGGACTTTGGTTGATGTCCACGCATTTATCGAACAGCTCCAGCCCACGCAGCGAGTCGTAGGGCGCCGGTGTTAAGGTGGAGGCGCGGTTCAACTCGGTAGCGGCTATGGGGTACAGAGTATTGTTGATCAGGGTAGATTTCCCCGACCCGGAGACGCCGGTAACGCAGGTCATTAAGCCGACCGGCAAGCGCAAATTGACACTTTGCAGGTTATTGCCGCGCGCGCCATCCAGCTCTAGCCATTTGTCCTCGTCTACCGGGGTGCGCCGGTTGGGAATGGCAATCGCCTTGCGGCCGGAAAGGTAGCTGCCGGTGATCGACTTTTTGCTTTTGATAATGTCGTTAAAACTCCCGCAGGCGACAATTTCACCACCATGAACCCCCGCGCCGGGCCCCACGTCAATGATGTAATCCGCACTGCGAATGGCGTCCTCGTCATGCTCTACCACTATGACGGTATTGCCGAGGTCGCGTAAATGCGTCAGTGTTTTCAACAGGCGGTCGTTATCGCGCTGGTGTAAGCCGATCGAGGGTTCATCAAGGATATACATGACGCCAACCAGTCCTGCACCGATTTGACTGGCGAGTCTTATCCGCTGTGCTTCGCCTCCTGAGAGGGTGTCGGCGCTGCGACTTAGGGTCAAATAATTTAAGCCGACATCCACCAGAAAACGGAAGCGGTCGCGGAGTTCTTTCAGAATTTTATCGGCGATCTTTCCGCGTGCACCGGTAAAAGAAAGTTTGCTGAAGTATTGATGCGCTGCACCCACCGGCATGTCGGTAATATCCGGCAGGGTACGATCATCGACATAAACACTGCGCGCTTCTCGCTTTAGGCGTGTGCCTTCGCACTCGGGACATTTTTGACTCGCGAGATATTTTGCCAAGTCATCGCGCACGGAGTTGGATTCGGTATCGCGATAGCGCCGCTCGAGGTTGGGAATCACGCCTTCGAATGGATGGTGTCGATGAAAACTGTCACCGCGATCGTTGACATAAACAAAATCGATAACCTCCTGCCCTGAGCCATACAGCACCACTTGGCGATGTTTTTTACTGAGTTTTTGCCACGACGTCGTGAGTTCGAACTGGTAGTGCTTCGCTACGGCAGAGAGCATATGGAAATAATAGAGGTTGCGTTTGTCCCAGCCGCGAATGGCGCCTTCGGCAATTGATGCTTCAGGAAATTGCACAACCTTTTCTTCCGCAAAAAATTGCTTCAAGCCGAGCCCATCACAACCGGGACAGGCACCTGCAGGGTTGTTAAAAGAAAATAAGCGCGGCTCTAATTCGGACAGAGAATAATCGCAGTGAGGGCAGGCGTGCTTCGCCGAAAAAATATGCTCAGGCTGATCACCATCGATGAAGCCAACGACTGCAAGTCCTTCCGACAAATTAATTGCCGTTTCGAAACTTTCCGCCAATCGTTGCTGAATGTCGGTGCGAACTTTAAATCGATCAATCACCACATCAATGGTGTGTTTTTTCTTTTTGTCGAGCAGCGGAACGTCATCGAGATCGACTACTATGCCATCCACACGCACCCGAACAAAGCCATCGCGGCGGAGCGAGTCAAACACATGCAAGTGCTCGCCTTTGCGTTCGCGCACAACAGGCGCAAGCAGCATCAGCTTGCTGCCCTCCGGCATCGCCATAACCTGGTCGACCATCTCACTGATGGTTTGTGCCGCAAGTGGAGCTTGGTGAATTGGGCAGCGCGGTTCGCCGATGCGCGCAAACAGCAATCGCAAATAATCGTAAATTTCGGTAATGGTGCCAACGGTGGAGCGCGGGTTGTGGGAAGTGGACTTTTGCTCAATGGAAATGGCGGGGCTCAGCCCCTCCACATGGTCGACATCCGGTTTTTCCATCATTGAAAGGAACTGGCGAGCGTAGGCGGAAAGGGATTCCACGTAACGGCGCTGGCCTTCGGCATAGAGCGTATCAAAAGCGAGGGAAGATTTACCGGAGCCCGACAGGCCGGTAATGACCACCAGTTTGTCCCGGGGGATATCGAGGTCAATGTTTTTCAGATTGTGAGTGCGCGCCCCACGAACCAAAATGTGGTCCACAAGCTACCCCTTATTAAAAGCTGCCAGTAGCGCCTATCGCCACTTGAGTGGGGGGTAGTATACGAAAAACCTAATGGAGGAGATCAGCTTTTTTTAAAAAGAGCTGTATAAAATTACAGGTCTTCCATGTCGCGCACCCAGTTGCTCGCTTCGAGGCGATTGCGCACACCAATCTTTTTGTAGACGTTGTATAGGTGACTTTTTACCGTGTGCTCGCTGACTTCCAGTGCAGCAGAAATATCGAGATTGGTGGCGCCATTTTTGATCAGGCGGAGAATCTGGCGTTCGCGCTTGGTGAGCTTGATGTCGGAGTGGCGGAGCGACGGAGCGCGTCGATTTTTTTCCAGAAAGTGGTGGAGCAGACGTCGAGGCACCCAGTATTCGCCGCGCAATAGACACTCCAGGCCGCGAATCAATTGCTCCTGGTCGGTATCGGTAAAAAACAGCCCCGATATGCACGGCCAGTCCAACAGGCTTTCGTGATCGCTGTTGTGCTGGGCATTGAGCAGTGCTGCCGTCAGCGGCTGATCGTGGGAATGGATTTCGTTGATCAATTCACGCAGATTATCCGTATCCAGACCGTGGCAGTCGATGAGCAGCAAGTGATCCGCTGTGGTGTCGGGTGCGACATGGTTGATGATGTTGCAGTTGATGCCGATTTTATCGGTGATCAAAGACGCAAGCAGCCCAGTCTGTAGGCTGTTGTTCAAAGAATACAGCGATATACCCTTTACATCGGGGCGTGCTGAAGGTGCGGTCACAATATTGTCTGCCTTTATGTTTGATTCCTGACCCTGGTGGCGAGTTGAGCAGCCGTGCCCACGACTTGTGAGCAAACAACGGGAATTATGCCCAAAATCCGCCTCTCCCGAAAGAGCCTAGCTGTTCCAGAGGCGCCTGCTGCCGCCAATCTAGCACTTTGAGGGTCATTCTGTCCGCTTGACGTTGTTGTGGTTATCGTGTTTGTCGCAGGAATACTCCGGTTGCGCGCCCGCTAACTGCGAAGCAAATCCTTTGGCCCTTGGGTTGCGGCTGCTAGAATGCCGCTCTTTTGTTGATTGAGAGTGACTAGGTGGTGAGTAACAGCAGGCCTTTTTCCGAGACCCGGGTGGTGGTGACGCTTGCGCTCCTGTATGTGTTTCGCATGCTTGGGCTGTTTATGGTGTTTCCCGTCATGATGATTTTCGGGGCCGATTACCAAGGTGCAACACCGTTCTTGTTGGGGCTGGCGCTGGGTGGCTACGGCTTGACTCAGGCAATCTTTCAGGTGCCGCTGGGTCTGCTGTCGGATGTATGGGGACGCAAGCCGGTGATTTGTTTAGGGCTTTTGGTTTTTGCCGCAGGCAGTATTGTGGCGGCCTTAACGGATACGGTATGGGGGTTAATTATCGGCAGAGCCTTACAGGGAGCGGGGGCGATCGCCAGCGCCGTCATGGCCCTGGTGGGTGATTTGACCGCGGAGCAAAACCGCACTCGCGCCATGGCGGTTATAGGGGCCTCTATCGGCTTGTCGTTCTCGGTGGCCATGGTGTTGGGGCCGGTACTCGCATCGGCGGGGGGGCTATCTTCCATATTTTGGGTGTCCGCTTGCCTTTCTCTTGTGGGCATCGGCATTCTCTACTTGCTGGTGCCGGAGCCGCCGGGCGGCAAGCGCAGGGGCTCCGATGGTTTAGCCGTGCCGACACTTCTAGCGGGTGCCGTGCGCAACGTCGATTTAGGTCGCTTGAACTTCGGCGTCTTCGCGTTGCATTTTGCCCTGACGGCGATGTTTGTGGTGGTGCCTTTGGTGCTGGATGACGCCGGTGTCGAAGCGCAAAAGCATTGGCACTATTATCTGCCGGTTATGGCAATCGCATTTCTCTTGATGCTGCCATTCATGTACATAGCAGAGCGCAAGCGAAAAATTAAAGCGGTATTCGTAGGCGCCGTGGCCTTGCTGGTCGCCGCCGAGGGGTTTCTCGCATACGCGCATACGCTGACCTTTTGGTTGGTGGGTCTGCTGGTTTTTTTTACCGGCTTCAACTTGCTGGAAGCTACCTTGCCATCTCTGGTCAGCAAAATTGCACCAGCAGGCAATAAAGGCACTGCCATGGGGGTCTACTCCACTTGTCAGTTTTTGGGTGCAGCCTCCGGCGGTGTGGTCGGCGGCTTCTGCTATCAGCTGTGGGGGTTCGACAGTGTGCTGTTGGTGGCGATGGGGGTGAATGTGCTATGGCTGCTCATTGCTGCGGGTATGCGGGCGCCGCGGCATCTGACCAGTGTTTGTGTGTCGCTGGATCGAGAGCTGGCGTTAGAGCGGATTCAAAGTGGTGTTCCGGGAGTGGTCGAAGCCCTGTGGGTTGAAGAGCAGGCACTGCTTTATCTGAAGGTTGACGACCGCGAATTTGAAAAAAGCCGGTTGAACGCGTTTCTCCAGCAGCAGGGCGTTCACTAAGAGTATAAAGATGTGGGGCGAACGGCTAGACTGTTCTCCCGATTGATTGACAAAACTTTTGGAGGTTATTGTGGCAAGCCGTGGTGTAAACAAAGTTATCCTGATCGGCAACATAGGGCAGGACCCGGAGGTCCGTTATACACCGGGCGGTAGCGCGATCACCAATATCAGTGTCGCCACCTCGGAGACCTGGAAGGACAAGCAGACAGGACAGCCACAGGAGCGGACTGAGTGGCACCGAGTGGTGTTCTTTAACCGCCTTGCCGAAATTGCCGGTGAGTACTTACGCAAGGGAAGTAAGGTGTATATCGAAGGCTCACTGCGCACCCGCAAATGGCAGGATCAGCAGGGGCAGGACCGCTACACCACCGAAATCGTCGCCAACGAAATGCAAATGTTGGACAGCCGCGGCGGCAGTATGGAAGCATCGTCACCCTCTGCCTCATCATCCTATGGAGACTACGGCAGCGCGCCATCGGCGCCTCCCGCTAGCAATCGTCCGGCACCTGGGAACAATCCACGCTCAGCACCGCCCGCGCAGCAGGCTCCAGATTTCGACGGGTTTGATGACGATATTCCTTTCTAAAGAGAGTGCGCTGCAGACTGTGCTCTATGCCGTAGCAGCGCTTGAAGTTTTGTGTCGGAATCTACTGACAGCCATCTTAGAAATAGAGTTAAGAGTTTGAGGTGGCTTGCAGATATGGTCCATAAAAGCGGCGGTTGTGAAGCCTGTGGGTTTTAAAGTTTTATTGACAGAGCATCAGTCTCCCTTAGGGGCTGCGTTATTGCGCGGCTTTGAGGCGTGTTCCCTATCAGTGGCTAGCAGCGACGAATTCGATGCGCAAACGCTGCGCGAGCAAGTGGCGTTGCATCAACCCGCTATTATCATCAATCCGCAATCTCTGGCCCCGCATTCGGGGCCGAACCTGGTGGATCAGGGCCATCTCTTGTTGGAGCTGAGCCGTCTTCACAGCTCTGTTTTAATTCACTTCTCCTCGCATCACGTCTTTGGCATCGGTCAATACGGTGCTGCGCTGTCCGAACTCGATACACCGCTGCCGGACGATTCCTATGGCCGTGAATTGCTTGCGCAAGAGACAATTATCAGCCACTTAGAGCGCTCACTGATTGTACGCTTGCCGTGGGTGTTGGACGGACCCTCTGGTATCTTGGCGGCTATGTCGCGTGCGCTTTTATATGAAGATGAGTGTGTGGTCTCCGATGCTTGGCGAGGGGCACCCGTATTTATCGAAGACGCTGTGCGCATTACTCTGGCTATGGTTCAGCAAATCCTTTGTGGGGCGAGCAATTGGGGAACATTTCATTTGCATTCCAGCGACAATTGTGCCGAGGCGGAGCTGGCGGATCATATTGCGCGGCTTTTGCAGAAGCAGGGCTATAAAGTTGGCTCGGTTGCCCTGGGTGCGCTGGAGCAGAGATTTATAGCGTCCAACGGCTGGCTGAAAGGCGTGCGCTGCACAAATAACTTTGGTTTCCAGCATCACAGTTGGCGGCAGGGTATGAAGGCGCGGGTTGTGGACTGGCTGGAAGAGGAAATGAAGGCCGGACGTTTAACCCCGGCTGTGCCCGCTTAAAGTCCACTTGTTTCTTAGGCGGTTTCTTAGGTGTTGTCCCGAAAATCTGTCGAACGCAGGCGTTTGAAATGACGGCTCCGGCTGTGGGCTGGGCCTCGTTGGAAATGGCTGCGCGAATCCATTCGCGTCAACTTGATCAGGCGTATCGCTGGAAGATCAAAGTGGCGTTAGTGCCACCGAAGCCGAAGCTGTTGGACATGACTTTGTCGAGCTTGCGTTGCAGTGCGTTCAACACTATAGGCATGCCTTCCGCTTCGGGATCTAGCGCTTGGATATTGGCTGAGGCGGCGACAAAGTCGTGCTCCATCATAAGCAAGCTGTAGATGGCTTCTTGTACACCGGTTGCCCCCAGTGAATGCCCGGTAAGGGATTTGGTGGAGCTGATCAAGGGAATCTGATCGCCAAAAACCTCGCGCACCGCGCGCAGCTCCGCAATGTCGCCGACGGGTGTAGAAGTCCCGTGGGAGTTGATGTAATCGATGGGCTCGCTACCGGTCATGGCGATAGCTTGACGCATGCATCGAGCTGCGCCTTCACCGGAGGGCGCCACCATGTCGTAACCGTCTGAGGTCGCACCATAGCCGGTAAGCTCTGCGTAAATTTTGGCCCCGCGCGCCAAGGCGTGATCGAGCGACTCGATTACCAGGCAGCCACCACCTCCAGCGATAACAAAGCCGTCGCGACCTGAGTCGTAGGCTCGCGATGCCTGTTCGGGCGTATCGTTGTATTTGGTAGAGAGCGCGCCCATGGCGTCAAACAGGCCGGTCAGAGACCAGTGCTCCTCTTCGCCGCCCCCGGCGAATACGACATCCTGCTTACCCAGCTGGATCAGCTCCATCGCGTTGCCAATGCAATGGGCGCTAGTGGCGCAGGCGGAGGAGATGGAGTAGTTGACGCCCTTGATTTTGAAAGGGGTGGCTAAGCAGGCTGAGGCAGTGCTGCCCATGGTTTGGGTGACGCGATAGGGGCCGGCTTTCTTCACGCCTTTGCTGCGCATGATGTCGGCAGACTCCACCACGCTTTTAGTCGAAGCGCCGCCAGAACCCATAATAATGCCGGTGCGCTCGTTAGAGACTTCGCTTTCACTCAGTCCCGAGTCCTTGATGGCATTTTGCATGGCCACATAAGCGAAGCCTGCGGCGTCGCCCATAAAGCGGAGGTTTTTTCGGTCGATGTGTTCGCTCAGATCAATATTGACGGAGCCGGACACCAAACTACGAAAGCCGTGCTCTTCATAGCTCGGATTGTATTTGACTCCCGATTGCCCGTTTTTGAGGGCGTCCAACACCGTAGCGATATCGTTGCCTAAACAGGACACTATCCCCATTCCGGTAACAACAACACGTTTCATACAGAACCTCTTGTAAGTGGAGTATCAGAATTGGATGGAGTTATTGGTGCTCGCTTGCCCACTAAAGCTCTGGCTTCTGCGGCGCCCGGTTTCGATGCCAGCAACTCGCCGCCTTACAGCCTCTTCTGAGTAGTCGATAGCCGGAATCAAAAGCTTTCAGTGTTCGTGAAAAGTCCGACACGCAGATCTTTGGCGAAGTAGATATCTTTACCGTCGACAGTAACCCTACCATCTGCGATTCCCATTACCAGTTTTCGTTCGATCACCCGCTTCAGGTTTATGTGATAAGTGACCTTGTTGGCAGAGGGCAGAATTTGGCCGGTGAATTTTACCTCTCCAGCGCCCAGTGCGCGACCCCGTCCTGGATTGCCTCGCCAGGCCAAATAGAAGCCCACCAGCTGCCACATGGCGTCAAGGCCAAGGCAGCCGGGCATAACCGGGTCGCCAGGAAAATGGCAGTCGAAAAACCAAAGGTCGGGGTGGATGTCCAGTTCTGCAACAATTTCACCTTTGCCGAACTCGCCGCCGCTTTGGCTGATATGCGCTATGCGATCGATCATCAGCATGTTGGGTTTCGGCAGTTGCGCATTGCCGGGGCCAAACATAACACCGTCGCCACAGGCGAGTAATTCATCGCGTCCGTAGGAGGATTTTGGCTCGAAAGGCTGCATAGGATGCTCTTGTTTCATGCTGTTAAATGGATTGGGAGATTCTGGCCGGACTTTTATGTTTTATGTGATTCGCTTATTTGTCTTG
Source organism: uncultured Saccharophagus sp. (assembly GCA_964482025.1). Classification (GTDB taxonomy): domain Bacteria; phylum Pseudomonadota; class Gammaproteobacteria; order Pseudomonadales; family Cellvibrionaceae; genus UBA5868. The sequence continues at coordinate 38,934 of CAYZVN010000008.1, forward strand.
GCTCTGCCGTTGAAAAGCCGCCACTTGGGGTGCCAATTCTTCGGGGGAGTGCCATTCTAGCGGCAAAAGTTATGATGTCCAGCAAAATGCGCCCCACGGTTTGGGTCCGGTTGCATTCCGGCGAAATGCGTATGGTATAGTCGGCGGCTTGTTTGTCTAGCCTTCATTACCATTATCGATACCTAAGGATTGACCTCATGATTAAGAAGTGCTTGTTTCCTGTCGCGGGTTACGGTACCCGCTTCCTGCCTGCCACTAAGTCCATGCCCAAAGAAATGCTCCCCGTCGTCAACAAGCCATTGGTTCAGTACGGCGTTGAGGAGTCCCTTGAGGCGGGATTGCACGAGATCGGCTTTGTGACAGGACGCGGTAAAAGAGCCATTGCAGACCATTTTGATGTCAGCTATGAATTAGAGCACCAGATCGCAGGCTCTTCAAAAGAGGCCTACCTCGACTCCATTCGCTCGGTGATGGCCAAGGGCTCGTTCTCCTTTACTCGCCAGCCAGAAATGCGCGGCCTGGGCGATGCCATTTTGAACGGCAGGCGTTTGATCGGTGATGAGGCTTTCGGTGTGGTGCTCTCGGATGACCTGTGTATGCCCGACGGGGATGGCCCGGGGGTGTTGGCGCAGATGGTCAGTCTTTATCGCCAATTCCGCTGCAGCATAGTGGCCATTCAAGAAGTGCCTGAAGATCAAATATCGAAGTTTGGGGTGATCGCCGGCAGCCAGATTAAGGCGGATCTGGTCCAGGTTTCCACCATGGTAGAAAAGCCCGATGCTAAAGATGCCCCCTCGAATCTCGCCGTTATAGGTCGCTACATCCTCACTCCGGACATATTCGACATTTTGGCAAAGACTAAGCCGGGTAAAAATGGCGAGATCCAACTGACCGATGCGCTTTTGGCTCAAGCCGAAAACGGCTGTGTATTGGCCTATAAATTTAAAGGGCGCCGGTTCGACTGCGGCAGTGTCGAAGGCTTTGTTGAGGCGACCAACTACGTTTATGAAAACCTCTATACCGCAGGCCGCTAGCGCACATCATGAAAATCGAGTGTTTTAAAGCTTACGATCTACGTGGTCGAGTACCTGACGAGCTTAATGAAGAAGTTGCCTATCGTGTCGGCCGAGCGTTTGTCGACTATTTGTCAGCGAAACGTGTGGTTGTGGGGCACGACATCCGCCTCACTAGTGCGTCTTTAAGCGATGCGCTTGTCCGCGGGCTCACCGAAGCGGGAGCGGATGTTATTCACATAGGTCAGTGCGGTACCGAAGAGGTGTATTTCGCCACCTTTGAATTAGGCGTCGATGGCGGTATCTGTGTGACGGCCAGCCATAACCCCATGGATTACAACGGCATGAAGCTGGTTCAGAAGGGCTCAAAACCCATCTCGAACGACAGCGGCCTGCTGGACATTCGCGAAATCGCAGAAGCAGGAATCTTCCAAGCACCACTGGCAGTGGGCAAGGTCGAGCATCGGGATATGCGTCCGGATTACGTCAAACACTTGCTGATGTATGTGGATGTGGCGAAACTCAAGCCATTGAAGGTTGTGGTCAACCCGGGTAACGGTGGCGCAGGGGCGGTGGTCCAGGCGCTTGAGCCGTTTTTGCCCTTGCAGTTTGTGAAGGTGCATTTTGAGCCGGACGGACGATTTCCCAACGGGATTCCCAATCCTATCCTGGTGGAAAATCAGGACGTCACCTCGCGGGCGGTAATCGAGTCGGGAGCGGACTTGGGTATCGCCTGGGACGGTGATTTCGATCGCTGCTTTTTCTTTGATGAAACCGGTGCCTTTGTCGACGGTTACTACGTCGTTGGCCTTTTGGCCGAAGCATTTCTCGCTAAACATCCCGGTGCCAGCATAGTGCACGACCCGCGCTTGGTCTGGAATACTGTGGATCTCGTTGCGGCCAGTGGTGGCCGCGCGGTGCAAAGCAAAACCGGCCATGCCTTTATAAAAGAGCGTATGCGCAAGGAAGATGCCGTATATGGCGGGGAGATGAGTGCGCACCATTATTTTCGCGATTTTGCATACTGCGATAATGGCACCATTCCCTGGTTGCTGGTGGCGGAATTGATGAGTCAGCGTGGCCAGACCTTGTCGCAAATGGTGAATGCGCGTATCGCCAAATTCCCCTGCAGTGGTGAGATCAACCGCAAGGTGTCAGATCCCGCCGCGCTGCTGCGCGAGATTGAAGGAAAATACGCCTCGGACGCCCTGGCGGTGGATAAAACCGATGGCCTGTCGGTTGCCTTTGCCGACTGGCGATTCAATGTCCGTAGCTCCAGCACTGAGCCGGTATTTCGCATAAATGTAGAGGCGCGCGGAGACGAGGCTCTAATGCGCGAGAAAACCGAAGAGTTGTTGGCGATGATGTAAGCGTTAATTTATTAGCACTTTGCTAAAGCCGGCGATACGCCGGCTTTTTTGTTTTGATCGCTGAGAAATTTTCTAGTGCTACGAATGCTTGAGTAAGCGCAGCTGCGAAGGGGAATTGGTAAAATTGCGGTTGGGATTTCCGCTGAATGGGTTTGCGAAATTCCATCTAAAGTGAATAAGTTTGCCGGTTATTTCAAATAACGGTTGACGATGTCGGATCACCTCCCTATAATTCGCGGCCTCAGCTAAGCAGCAGTGCTTACTGATCAGGTGCGGGGTGGAGCAGCCTGGTAGCTCGTCGGGCTCATAACCCGAAGGTCGTTGGTTCAAATCCAGCCCCCGCTACCACTTTTCTTAAAAGACCGTTTTGGTTTCCAAAGCGGTCTTTTTTTATGGGCGAAACAACGTCGCAGATTTTCCTTCACGCTTATTTGGTTGGCGGTGACCGCTCGCGGCGCCATTGCCAAGATCGAATCGCCGCGATTTTTTGCGCGGCAGCGCCGACAAGAGCTGCCGCGATCGTCTCCACGTCATTTGCGCACGCTGCAACCGATGCATTAGCCGGCATTTTCCTATACCCTTGCGCCTTTGTTTTTTTGGTACCCCCAGAAGATGCGGCGTCAGGATTTTTATTACGAGTTGCCAGAAGAGTTGATCGCCAAAGCGCCGCCGGAAGAGCGGCGCTCGAGTCGGTTGCTGTGTCTGGAGGGTGCGACGGGAGATCTGCAAGATCGGCAGTTCGCGGATATCCTCACACTCGTCCGACCCGGAGACTTGATGGTGTTCAATGATACCCGCGTAATTCCCGCGCGGGTTTTCGCCCAGAAGTCCAGCGGTGGCAAAGTCGAGATTTTGGTCGAGCGTGTGCTGCAAGCGGATCTAGTGTTGGCGCATGTGCGTGCGAGCAAAGCACCGAAGCCGGGAAGTGTATTGATCCTAGACGGCGGCACGGAAGTGACTGTGGAGGGGCGGCGCGAGTCCTTGTTTGAGCTGCGTTTCCCCGCAGATCGCTCGGCTATGACAGTGCTTGAAGCCGTGGGGCACATGCCTTTGCCACCCTATATTGACCGGCCGGATGATGCCGCTGACCGGGAGCGCTATCAAACCGTATTCGGGCGCAATCCGGGCGCCGTTGCCGCCCCAACCGCAGGGCTTCACTTCGATGATGAGTTGTTGGCGCAATTACGCGCTCGCGACGTAGAAACGGCGTTTGTCACTCTGCATGTGGGCGCCGGGACTTTTCAGCCGGTCCGAGTGGATGATGTGCGCAGTCACAAGATACATAGCGAGTTTATGCAGGTCAGCCCGCAGGTTTGTGAGCAAGTGCGCGCCGCCAAGGCTCGCGGTGGGCGGGTTATCGCGGTGGGGACGACAAGTGTGCGCTGCCTAGAGACCGCAGCAAGTGATGGTCAGGCTCGCCCTTACGAAGGGGACACCTCCATTTTTATTTACCCGGGTTATCAATTTAAGGTGATTGACGCTTTGGTAACCAATTTCCATCTGCCGGAATCGACCTTGTTGATGTTGGTAAGCGCGTTTGCCGGCTATCACCACACCATCGCCGCCTACCGCCACGCGGTCGCACAGCGCTACCGATTTTTCAGCTACGGTGATGCCATGTTCATTACTCCGAACCCGCAGGCTGCGACAGAGTTTGCGCAAGCCTGATACTTGGTAGAAGTTGTTTATGTCGTTTATGCAATTTGAAGTGGATGGTACCGACGGCTTGGCCCGTCGTGGCCGCCTGCGATTTCCGCGCGGGGTTGTCGAAACGCCGTGTTTTATGCCGGTCGGGACCTATGGCACCGTCAAAGGTATTTTGCCCAGAGACATAGAGGCGACGGGTGCGCAGATTGTCTTGGGCAATACTTTCCATCTCTATTTGCGCCCAGGTACTCAAGTCATTCGCGCTCACGGAGATCTGCACGATTTTATGGGTTGGCAGGGGCCGATTCTGACCGACTCTGGCGGCTTCCAGGTTTTCAGCTTGGGTGATCTCCGCAAGATTACGGAAGAGGGCGTAACCTTCCGCTCTCCCATCGACGGCAGTAAAGTCTTCCTCAACCCGGAGGTGGCCATTCAGGTGCAGCGCGAATTGGGATCCGACATCGTCATGATCTTTGATGAGTGCACACCCTATCCGGCCACTTGGGAGCAAGCGCGCGACTCGATGGAGCTGTCGTTGCGTTGGGCAGAGCGCAGTAAACGCGCCCATGGCGACAGCCCGTCCGCTCTATTTGGCATTGTGCAGGGCGGTATGTACGAAGATTTGCGCTCCACTTCGCTCTCAGGCTTAAAAGGCTTGGGTTTTGACGGCTACGCTATAGGCGGTTTGAGTGTCGGTGAGCCGAAAGCGGATATGTTGCGGGTGCTCAATCATTTGGGGCCGCAGATGCCCGCTGATAAACCGCGGTATCTAATGGGGGTCGGCAAGCCGGAGGACATTGTTGAAGCGGTGGCGCGTGGAGTGGATATGTTCGACTGCGTTATGCCCACCCGCAATGCGCGAAATGGACATCTGTTCACCAGTGGTGGCGTAGTGAAAATCCGTAATGCCGCCTATAGGCACGATACGGGCCCTCTGGATTCCCAGTGTGACTGCTACACCTGTCGCAATTTCAGCCGTGCTTACTTGCACCACTTAGATCGGTGCGGGGAAATGCTCGGCCCGCAACTTAACACCATCCACAACCTGCATCACTACCAAAAGGTGATGAGGGAGTTGCGTGCGGCTATAGAGGCAGGCCGTCTGGCAGCCTATATCGAGGAGTTTTACCGTCAGCGGAATTTGACGCCGCCTGACGTCTCGCTGGCTGTGGCGGCTCCGGCTTAAAAGCAAATCTGCCAGCGAGTAAAGCCGTTATAATGCGCCCCGCGCCAACCGAGGTGGTGGCAGGACGATAAGAGCGCCTCGCGGAAATAACGCGTTGAAGCGCAGAATTATTATTAACAAAACGTTGGACTGACTCATGAATCGTTTTCCTTTATGGAAGTACGTCTTGCTGATTGTCATCATCAGTGTCGGCTTCATATACGCCATGCCAAATCTTTATAGTCCCGACCCGGCAATACAGGTGACCGCCAACTCCCGTGAAGCAAATGTGGACGAGGAGTTGTTGCAGATTTTGGGAGCCGCATTGGATGAGGCAGGAATTGCGCACTTTGGTGAGGAGATCGAGGAAGGTGGTGCTGCGATGATCCGCCTGCGCGAGACCTCGCAACAGTTGGCCGCACAAAAGGTCGTGCAAGCGACGCTCAACAGCCCCCAATTCCAGGCCGCAGACAAACGTTATGTTGTCGCACTTAATCGAGCTTCCAATACGCCCGACTGGCTACTCGCTATAGGTGCGAGCCCGATGAATCTCGGGTTGGACTTGGCAGGTGGTGTGCATTTCTTGCTGGAAGTTGATACCCCGCGAGCGGTTGCCAGCCGTACGGAAGATATGCAAGAAACCATCAGAAAGGGCATTCGTGAGCGGCGCCTGTTCAACGTGGATGTCAAACAGGAGGAGCGCACTCTCGTTATCACCGCGCCCAGCGAAGAGTCGCAGCGCGAAATGATGACTTTTTTGCAAGATAACCTTCCCGATCTGGTGCGTCAGCGCGGCAGCGACAATAACGGCAACTATTGGATACGCGCGCAGATTTCGGATCAGACCATCCGCCAGATTGAAGATCATGCCGTTTCTCAGAACCTCACGACCTTGCGCAATCGAGTGAATGAATTGGGTGTGAGTGAGCCGCTGGTTCAGCGCCAGGGCCGCAATCGAATTGTGGTCGAATTACCTGGGGTTCAGGACGCTGCCGGCGCCAAGCGGATTCTTGGGAAAACGGCAAATCTCGAATTTCGCCTCGAAGCGCTGCCTGAAACGCCGCTGACACAGAAAGAGAAATTCGAGTTTTACGCCGAAGAAGAGCGCCGCTTGCGCGGACCCAAGTTCCTGGAGCGCCGCCGTATTATCACTGGTGAGCGCGTTATCAATGCCATGGCCGGCTTCGACGACCAGTCTAACAGCCCAAAGATCGACATTACCTTGGATGGCGAAGGGGGCACGCTAATGCACCACGCCACGCGCAACGAAGTCGGGCGCAACATGGGAGTGCTGTTCATTGACTACTACACCGAGAAGCAGAGAGTGGTGGAAAACGGAGAGGTTGTTGAAAAGGATGTGGTGAAGGAAGACCGGAAAATTATCAACTTGGCTACCGTTCGCAGCGCGCTGGGTGCGCGCTTTCAGATCACCGGCCTCGATAGCCCGAAAGAGGCCAACGATGTGGCTCTCTTGCTGCGCGCAGGGTCGCTGGCAGCGCCTATGGTATTTGCGGAGGAGCGCACCATTGGACCATCACTCGGCGCCGAGAATATTGCGATGGGGGTGAAATCGGTGAAGCTCGGCTTGATTATGCTGGTGCTATTTATGTTGGTCTATTACAAAGTGTTTGGGCTAGCGGCAAATCTCGCATTGGCCATGAACATCATTCTGCTTACTGCACTTATGTCGACACTGGGCGCGACACTCACCATGCCCGGCATTGCAGGGATCGTCTTAACCTTGGGTATGGCGGTGGACGCCAACGTGCTGATCTTTTCGCGCATCAAGGAAGAGCTCAGGGCGGGGATGCCACCCGCGAGTGCGATTCATGCCGGCTTTGACCGGGCTTTCACCACCATTATGGATGCCAACCTAACCACATTAATTGTGGCCTTCATCTTGTTCGCAATCGGCACGGGGCCGGTAAAAGGCTTTGCCGTGACTTTGTCTCTCGGTATTTTGACCTCCGTTTTTACCGCCATCGTCGGGACGCGGGCCGTCGTCAACCTGATATATGGCAATCGGCCAGTTTCTAAATTGTGGATCTAAGGGCGGATAAAAACATGACCAGCCAAACTGAAAAAGTTATTCCTTTTATGCGATGGAACCGGGTCGCTGGGGCGGTATCTCTGCTCTTGGTTCTCGGCTCTGTTGTCTCATTTATCGCCAATGGCCTCAATCTGGGACTGGACTTTACCGGCGGGACCTTAGTTGAACTGCATTACGAGAAAGCACCAAATCTGGAGGCAGTGCGAACGCAGCTTGATGAGGCCGGCTATTCAGGCGCGGTAGTGGTGCATTTCGGCTCGGAAACTGAGCTGTTGATTCGCCTGAGAGGAGACGCAGGGGAAAGCGACGCGGAGGGCGCCGCCGCAAATATGGGAGAAGGTATTGTGGCGGCACTGCGGCAAGCGACGCCCGACAATGACATCGACTTGATGCGCAGCGAAGTGATCGGTGCGCAGATGGGGGAGGAACTCGTCAGTGACGGCCTTTTCGGTGTGCTGACCGCGTTTGCCGGCATTTTTCTCTATGTGGCGATTCGCTTCCAGCGGAAATTTTCGGCGGGCGCGCTGATCGGCTTAGTCCACGATGTTGTGATTGTTATGGGATTGTTTTCGCTTCTCCAATTGGAGTTCGATCTCACGGTGCTGGCAGCGGTTTTGGCCGTTATCGGTTACTCCATCAATGACACCATCGTAGTAGCAGATCGTATCCGTGAAAACTTTCGCATGCTCAGGGAGCATTCAACGGGGGAGATTATCGACATATCACTGACTCAGACGCTGGGGCGCACGTTAGTGACCTCCGGGACGACCTTGCTGGTGCTGTTTGCGTTGTTGCTGGTTGGGGGGGAGCTGATTCGCAATTTCTCTATCGCATTGATTGTCGGCATAGTGGTGGGCACCTATTCGACGATTTATGTCGCATCCTCCATTATGCTGTGGTTGAATCTTTCCCAAGAAGATCTGATGCCGCCGATCAAAGAAGGGGAAGAGCTGGACGAGTTGCCATAAGCAAAGGGGCTTGTAGCCCCTTTTTTGTTTGTATTTTATTCAGAGCGCGACAGTGGATTTGGCGGGGTGGCCGTCGTATCGGTGTCGGTATCCAAGTTTTTGATTCGCTCCAGAATATCTTGAATAGCGACTGTGTCATCAAGACGGTGCGCCTCTTCCGGTAGGCAATTGTCTCCCAGGGTCGCGAACAAGTTTTCGATCTCGCTCGACAGGTTTTTGCTGAATTCCCGGAACTTCATGGAGTAACCCCCCGCATCTGGTGTGGATCAGCATTTGGCCCATGGTAGCGGCGGCTACTTTGCTGGTGTTCATGAAAAGTATAGACTCGAGCCCGTTTGCGCTGGGTCATTGGCCAATGTAATGAGAAAAGAATCTAGGCGACAGAATATTCATTCCGGTCTGCTTGGATAATAAGCCTCGATTTTACGGAGCACGGAATGGGCAAAGGGGTGTTGTTTAGGTTTTTAAAGTCGCTAGTTGCGTCCGATCACGACCGCGAACTGAGCGAGTTGCGAGAGGCCGTGGCACGGCATCAGCGGATCTTTCACGGCAGTCATGGCTATGGCTACTTCGACTGGGACTTGATGTCGCGGCGCATGGATTGGAGCGGCGGCTACTGGCGCTATCTCGGTTACACCGATGAAGACGTCGACTACATCTCGGTCTCCACCAACTACTACGATTACATCCACCCGGACGATGTCGACAAGGTGCGCGCCGCTGTCGACCGTATGTTAAAAAAACCGGGGCCGGGTGAGGTCACCTATCGCACCCGTCGAAAAAAGGGCGGCTACATTTGGTCGGAGATTCGCGCTGATTCGGTGCGCGACAAAAATGGCTGGGTGCTCTACATCAGCGGTATCGCCTTTGATGTCACCAAACAGAAGCAGACAGAACAGGCGCTGTTGATCAGCGAGGCGCGCCACGCGCGAATCATCCAATCATCAAATGACGGCATTTGGGAATGGGCCGCAGAGCACGGCGGCTTTCATTTCTCCAGTCGCTGTTGGGAGCACTTGGGTTATACCGACCACGATGACGTGGTGAACCAGGGGATTGACCGCATTCAAGCGTGGCGACGACGTATGCACGCTGACGATGGCATTGCCTTTGATAAAGCGCTGGCAGCGCATATTCGCGGGGAAGCGCCGTTCGATGTCGAGTATCGGATACGCGGCAAAGACGACAAGTGGCGCTGGATCCGCGCTCGCGGCCAGATGACCTTCAATGAGCGCGGCGAGCCGCTGCGCATGTCCGGCACCAATATGGATATCACCGAGCTCAAGCTCGCTGAAGAGCGTGTGCTGCGGGCCAAGGAGGTGGCGGAAAAGGCCAACAGGGCGAAGTCCGAGTTCTTGTCTAGCATGAGCCATGAATTGCGAACCCCGCTCAATGCGATTCTCGGATTTGCGCAACTGATCGAGATGGATGTTTCCGTCTCCTCCGGCTTGCAGGAGAATGCAGCGGAGATTCGCTCAGCGGGTGAACACCTGCTGCAGTTGGTGGGCGATGTGCTCGATCTGGCTAAGATCGAGGCGGGTAAGTTGACCTTGTCCATGGAAGTGCTGCGACCGGTGGAGCTGGTTAAAGAGTGCCTGACGTTCGTGAAGTCGCAGGCCGAGGCGCGTGGTGTTCAACTGTGCTTGCAAACCAATGAGCTCGCCGACCGCGTGGTCAACGGCGACAAGGTGCGCTTGCGCCAGGTCTTCCTCAATTTGATTAGTAACGCCATCAAATATAACCATGAGCAGGGCAAGGTGGTGATCACCTGTGGGGTTGTCGACGACAATTATCTGCGCGTGAACATCGAAGATACCGGTCGCGGTATTCCCAAAGAGCGCCACGCGGAGGTTTTTCAACCCTTCAATCGACTCGGCGCAGAGCTGGGCAATATCGAGGGTAGCGGGGTAGGGCTCGTCATCACTCGCCAGCTGGTGAGCCATATGGGCGGCCGCATCGATTTCACCAGCGAGGAGGGGGTTGGCAGCCAGTTCTGGGTCGATTTACCTCTATGCGCCGAGGGAGCCTTGGGGATTCCCCATGCGCCTGTGCCGGCGGCACCGGATGAAAGCCTGTTCCAGCTTTCGGTTGCGGGCGATAAGAAAATTCTCTACATCGAGGACAACGTCTCCAATCAGCGGTTAGTGGCACGATTGCTGGCGCGCTATCCGAACTTGCATCTCGACCTGGCAACCGATGCGTTGCGCGGCCTTTATCTGGCGCGCACCAGTCGGCCCCACCTGATTTTGATGGACATTAACCTGCCGGGTATGGATGGTTATGAGGCTCTTGAGGTACTAAAAGCGGATGCCAACACCCGTAACATCCCGGTGGTGGCACTGTCGGCCAATGCTATGGCTCAAGATATCGACAAAGGCCGCTCTGCCGGTTTTGCTTATTACCTGACCAAGCCGCTCAACTTGCAGCAGTTGATGGAGGTGATGAACACCTTGCTGGAGGAAGAAGACGCCCCAGTGTCCTGAGGCAAGACCTTAGATATTACCCATATGCTTGCCGACGATTTGCAGCAAGCTTTTGAATACTTTGGGCGTGGCGCAGACAATATTGCCGGATGTCAAAAAGTCGCTGCCGCCTTTGAAATCGCTAATCATGCCGCCGGCTTCTTTTATTAAGAGCACGCCGGCCGCCATATCCCACTCCTTCAAGTTCATCTCCCAAAAGCCGTCATAGCGGCCAGCCGCCACGTAGGCTAAATCGAGCGCGGCCGAACCGGGGCGGCGAATACCGGCGGTCTGACCGGCGATTTCGCGCAGGCAATTCAAATAGGGGTCAATGTGCTCGAGGGCAAATCCATTGAAGGGAATCCCAGTACCGATAAGAGCGCCGTCCAGACTGCGGCGGGAGCTCACCCGGATGCGCCGGCCATTGAGGGTGGCACCCTTGCCTTTTGTGGCAGTGAATTCTTCGCGTTTGACCGGATCCAGAACCACCCCGTGAAGGAGCTGACCTTTGTGTACGCAGGCTACCGAAACGGCAAACTGGGGGATGCCATGGAGAAAGTTCGTGGTGCCGTCGAGCGGGTCGATGATCCATTGGTACTCGCTGTCCGCATTGCCCTGGAGGCCTGACTCCTCGCCCTGAAAGCCGTGGGTCGGATAGGCCTTTTTTAAGTGGTAGATGACTTCCTGCTCGGCCTTGCGATCCACTTCGCTGACAAAGTCGTTCCGACCTTTTTCCTCGATATTCAACAGGTCGACGCGCTCGAGCGAGCGCTCAATAATTTCACCGGCTTTGCGCGCAGCGCGCAAGGCCATTGTTAGCATGGGTTCCATGGGAATGACTCTCGGCTGGAGGGGTTGCTGCAAAAAGCGCGGGATTATAACAGCGCGCTGGCGAATCTGCTAAACTCCGCGCCTTTTTTAAGCAGCTCGACTGCGCCGGTCGATCGGGAGTAATGCTTCATGTACGACAACATCCGCATGGTTTTGGTAAACACCACTCACCCCGGCAATATAGGGGCGGCGGCCCGTGCGCTAAAGAATATGGGACTGTCGCGCTTGGTTCTGGTGGACCCCTTGGAATACCCGTCGGAGAAGGCGTTATGGCGCGCGGCCAATGCCTTGGATGTAATGGATAAAATCCAGGTGGTGAGCACACTCGATGAGGCGGTGGCAGACTGCCCCTTGGTGATTGGCACCAGCGCGCGGGAGCGGCGAATCCCCTGGCCGCTGTTGACGCCTCGGGAGTGCGGCGATCGGGTGTGGTCGGAAGCGGCGCAACAACACCAGGTGGCCATAGTATTCGGCCGCGAGGATCGCGGACTGACCAACGACGAGCTGCATAAATGCCACTTCCATGTTCACATTCCGGCCAATCCCGAATACAGCGCCCTTAACGTCGCCGCCGCTTTGCAGGTCATTGCCTACGAGGTGCGCATGTCCGCCTTGGCGGCGGAGCAGGGGGGCGCTCCGGTTCACTTTGACGACTGGGACCAGCCGCCGGCGGCGCTGCAGGATGTGGAGATGTACTTCGCCCATCTGGAAGAGACCCTAACCCGTTTGGGTTTCCTCACCGCAGACAACCCGCGCCAGACCATGACGCGCCTGCGCCGCTTATACAACCGTGTGCGCTTGGATCAGATGGAGCTGGGGATTCTGCGCGGCATGTTGACGTCGGTGCAAAATCACTTGTTTCACTCCCGCAACAACATCACCACCCTTGAGAAGCGCATCCACGAGCTGGAGCAGGCAGCGGCTAAGGGGGAGAATAATACTTGACCAAATTAGTCGGGTATTCGATAATTCCCGCCCTGTTTGTCCGTATTTCTCTGGGAAATCAATATGCGTTTAACGACCAAAGGCCGCTATGCAGTGACGGCAATGCTCGATCTTGCGTTGCACAGTACCGAAGGTCCGGTCAGTCTTGCGGATATTTCCGGACGCCAGGAAATATCCCTTTCGTACCTTGAGCAGCTGTTCGCCAAGTTGCGCCAGAACGATCTGGTATACAGTGTGCGAGGCCCTGGGGGCGGATACCGTCTGAAGCATCCATTGGACGAAGTGTTTGTAGCGCAAATTATTGACGCGGTGAACGAGTCTGTGGATGCGACCAGTTGTGGTGGCGCGGGTAATTGCCAGCAGGGTGAGGTGTGTTTGACGCACTACTTGTGGATGGATCTGAGTGAGCAGATTCATCAGTTTCTCAGCAGCATCAGTTTGGCCAGTCTGGTGGCGCGCGGAGAGGTTCAGTCCGTGTCGGCGCGCCAGAGACAGCGGTCGGCACAGGGCGGGGACGACAGCGTCATCGCCGTCACGTCCCTCAACTAAGCGCGGATTGCTCGCTATGCTGAAGCAGGTTTACCTCGATTACGCCGCCACGACTCCCGTCGACCCCGAGGTCGCGGTCAAGATGGGCGAGTGTCTGACGTTTGAGGGCAACTTTGGCAACCCGGCATCGCGCTCGCATTTTTACGGTTGGCGCGCAGAAGAGGCAGTAGAGGAGGCGCGCAATCAGGTGGCGGCTTTACTGTCTGCCGATCCTCGGGAAATTGTTTGGACCAGCGGCGCAACCGAATCGAACAACCTAGCAATTAAAGGGCTAATGGAAGCTCGCCGGCCGCAGGGCGGCCACATAGTCACCTCGGTGACGGAGCACAAAGCGGTGGTCGATGTCTGCCGCTATCTGGAGGGCAAAGGCTGTGAAGTGACTTGGTTGGTGCCGGGACCAGATGGTCTCATTCAGCCCGAACAGGTGGCGGCTGCGCTTCGCGAAGACACTGCGCTGGTGAGCCTGATGCACGTCAATAATGAGATCGGGGTAGTGACCGATATTGCGTCCATAGGTGCCCTATGCCGGAAGAATGGCGTCATTTTTCATGTGGACGCAGCACAGAGCGCCGGCAAGCTCGATCTCGATGTGCAGCGCATGCAAGTGGACCTCCTATCGGTTTCTGCGCACAAGATGTATGGGCCAAAAGGCATAGGCGCGCTTTTTGTCCGTCGTTCGAGTGACCTGAAATTGGCGCCGCTGATTCACGGCGGTGGCCATGAACGAGGCATGCGCTCGGGCACTCTGGCCACTCACCAAATCGTTGGTTGTGGTGAGGCCGCGCGCATTTCGCAAGCGGTCATGCTGGAGGAGCAAGTGCGCATCAAAGCCCTGCGAGACCGCTTTTGGTCGGGCATACAGCAGCTCGACGAGATTTACCTAAATGGTGCATTAGAGCCGCGCGTGGCGGGCAATCTCAATGTGAGTTTTGCCGGGGTGGATGGCGAGCAGTTGCTGCTGATGTTGCGGGAGTTGGCGGTCTCCACCGGCTCTGCCTGTACCTCGGCAAGTTTGGAACCCTCTTATGTTCTCAAAGCCATAGGAATAAGTGATGCGTTAGCGCATAGCGCTTTACGTTTTAGTTTCGGTCGGTTTACCACAGACGCAGACGTAGATTTTGCTATCGATAAAGTGGTGACTACGGTGCGCGAAATGCGCCGGCAGGCCGTCCATTCATAATCCGATCTGGTGGTCGGACGATTTCAAAGGTTGTATACCCATGTCGCAAGATCATATCGACAGCTTGATCAAACAAGAGTACGCCGCTGGCTTTGTCACTCAGATCGAGTCGGACACCCTGCCTCCCGGTTTAGACGAAAGCGTCATTGAGTTTATCTCCAAGAAAAAAGACGAGCCGCAGTGGATGTTGGATTGGCGGTTGAAGGCCTACCACGCCTGGCGGGAAATGCAGGAGCCGACTTGGGCGCACGTCAGCTATCCGAAAATCGATTTCGACGAAATTTCCTATTACTCGGCGCCGAAAAGCTTTGCCGATAGACCGAAAAGTCTTGATGAGGTCGATCCAGAATTGTTGGAGACCTACAAAAAGCTGGGCATTCCGTTGCACGAGCAAGAGATGCTAGCCGGCGTTGCCGTGGATGCGGTTTTCGACTCTGTTTCTGTCGTCACAACATTTCGCGAGCGCTTAAAAGAAGCTGGGGTTATTTTTTGCCCCATCTCCGAAGCCGTACGCGAATATCCAGAGTTGGTACAAAAATACCTTGGCAGCGTGGTAACACAAAAAGATAACTTCTACGCAGCCCTAAACAGCGCGGTGTTCAGTGACGGGTCGTTTGTCTATATACCCAAGGGTGTGAAATGCCCGATGGAATTGTCCACCTATTTCCGCATTAACGAATCCAATACCGGTCAATTTGAGCGCACACTCATCATCGCGGATGAGGGCAGCCAAGTGAGTTACTTGGAAGGTTGCACAGCGCCTATGCGCGACGAAAATCAGTTGCATGCTGCGGTGGTAGAGCTAGTCGCCCTGGACAACTCCTACATCAAATATTCCACGGTGCAAAATTGGTATCCGGGAGACGCGGAAGGTAAGGGCGGCATTTACAATTTTGTCACCAAGCGTGCACTTGCCCACACCAATGCCCGTGTTTCCTGGACACAAGTGGAGACAGGTTCTGCGATAACTTGGAAATATCCCAGCTGCATTTTAAAAGGTGACAACAGCATTGGAGAGTTTTATTCCGTAGCGCTTACCAATAACATGCAGCAAGCGGATACCGGCACCAAGATGATTCACCTGGGCAAAAACACCCGCTCCACCATTATTTCCAAAGGGATTTCCGCAGGCAAAAGCTCTAATGCCTACCGCGGCTTAGTTCGCATGAACCCGGGCGCCAGTGGTGCGCGCAACTTCACTCAGTGTGACTCGCTGTTGATCGGTGATCAGTGCGCGGCGCATACCTTTCCCTACATCGAAAGCCGCAATCCGTCGGCGATTATTGAACACGAGGCCACCACTTCCAAAGTGAGTGATGATCAGTTGTATTTGTGCCAGCAGCGTGGCATAGGTGCAGAAAAAGCTGTTTCGATGATCGTTAATGGGTTTTGCAAAGATGTATTTAAAGAGCTGCCGATGGAGTTCGCAGTGGAAGCAGGCAAGCTCTTAGAGGTCAGCTTGGAAGGCTCGGTTGGTTAACTTTATTGAGACGCAGGTTGTCCTGCGCATAGATCGGAGAACATAGTTGATGCTGTCCATTCGTGATCTGCATGTGAGTATTGAGGATAAAGCCATATTAAAAGGCATGAATCTCGAAGTTAAAGCGGGAGAAGTGCACGCGATTATGGGGCCGAATGGCTCGGGGAAAAGTACCGCCGGCCATCTGCTTTCGGGACGTCCCGGTTACGAAGCGACTGCCGGTAGCGTCGAATTTCTGGGCAAAAATTTATTGGAAATGGATACCGAAGAGCGGGCGCGTGAAGGCCTGTTTTTGGCGTTTCAATATCCGGTTGAAATTCCCGGTGTCAGCAATATGGAATTTCTGAAAGCCGCCGTGGACGCACAGCGAGAGCACCTGGGTGAGCCGCCACTGGACGCCGTCAGCTTTATGAAAAAAGCGCGGGAGATTTGTAAGGCAGTGGATCTCGACCAGTCGTTTCTCAAGCGCGGAGTCAATGAAGGTTTTTCCGGCGGCGAAAAGAAGCGTAACGAAATCATGCAGATGATGTTGCTGGAGCCAAAGCTGGCGATTCTGGATGAGACGGACTCCGGTCTGGATATTGACGCGCTGCAAATGGTTGCTCAAGGGGTGAACGCGCTGCGCAGTCCCGAGCGTGCCTTTATTGTGGTGACACACTATCAGCGGCTGCTGGATTACATAGTACCGGATTATGTTCATGTTCTTGCCGGCGGACGCATTGTCCGTTCTGGCGATAAGTCCCTCGCGCTTGAGCTCGAGGAAAAAGGTTACGGTTGGCTTGAGGGTGAGGCAGTCTGATGACGCAGGTTCTCCAGCAACTCGCGGCTGTACGACCGCAAAGCCCCGCTTGGTTGAGCGGCCTCAATGAGGCCGGTGCGGCGATTGTGCGCAACGCCATCTGGCCGACGCGAAAAACTGAGCAGTGGAAATACACATCTCTACGCGCACTAGAGCAGACGGATTATTTCGGTGCTCGCGGTCAATTGCCGGACACACTTACGGGTTTGGCCGATTTTTACACCATTGATAATCTCGACGCGCATACTTTGGTTTTTGTAAATGGTGTCTACAGCTCTGCGTTATCCCAAGTGCAGGGGCTGGAGGAAGGCGTCGACTTAGTATCATTTGCGGACGCCAATGCCCAGCAGAGCGCACAAATTAGCGACTGGCTAAGCAGCGTCGTCGAACCGGATCGACATTTATTTGCCGCGGTAAATAATCAGTTGTTGGACGGCGGAGTTTTCCTGCGGGTCGGTAAAAATGTGCAAGTGAGCAAGCCCGTACAGGTTGTTTGGCTGAGCACTGGCAGTGAAGCGCCGTTCCACGTTCCGCAACGCTTATTGGTTGTGCTGGAATCCAATGCCTCAGCGTCGGTGGTGGAGCAATTTGTTACCACCGAGGAAACGCAGAATTGTTTTACTCATGGCGTCACTGAGGTGCGCTTGGCAGATGGCGCGAAATGCGATCACTATCGCCTGCATCTTGAAAAGCCTGGCGCTTTGCATGTCGGCGGTGTTTATGCCGCACTGGATGCGAACGCGCACTTCAACAGTTTCCACTTGGCTCTCGGTGGTGTGCTCAAGCGTATTGATGTGGTCATTAATCACAACGGACGGGGTGCGGATTGCGTGCTCAATGGGGTGTATCTCCCGCGTGATAATCAGCATGTGGATTATCACACCTGCATCGAGCACCGCGTCCCGCATTGCACTACCCAAGAAATCTTCCGCGGCATAGTGGCGGATAACGCGAAAGCCGTATTTAACGGCCGAATCCATATTCACCGCGATGCACAAAAAACCTTGGCGCAGCTCAGTAACAAGAATTTACTGTTAAGCGATAAAGCTGAAGTGGACACCAAGCCCGAGTTGGAAATTTACGCCGACGACGTGCAGTGTGCGCACGGCGCTACGGTGGCGAGATTGGATACCAATGCGCTGCATTATTTCCGCACTCGTGGGATCTCGCAGCAGGAAGCCGAGGTGATGCTCAGCTTTGGCTTTATCAATGAGCTTATCGACAAGTTGGCGTTACCCGAGCTGGTGACTTACTTGCGCCCGGTGCTAACGCAATGGTTTACCCAGGATCCATCCCTGGTCCGTCATTTATTAGATACTCAAGAGCCGGTGTGATGTCACTACGGAGATAACTATGACGCAATTCGATCCGGACAAAATTCGCCGCGACTTTCCCATACTGCAACAGCGGGTTCACGGTCAGCCCCTGGTGTATTTGGATAGCGCAGCGACGACGCAAAAGCCGCAGGTCGTCATTGATGCGCTGGATAATTATTATCTTTTGGATAACTCCAATGTGCATCGTGCGGCTCATGCTCTGGCGGATCGTGCCACCGCAGCATTCGAAAGTGCGCGCCGGCAAGTTTCCTCTTTTATTAACAGCCCGAAAAGCGAACACGTTATTTGGACGCGGGGAACCACCGAATCCATTAACCTGGTCGCCAGCAGCTACGGTCGTGCGGTATTGCAGCCCGGCGATAAAATTTTGGTTTCCACTCTTGAGCACCACTCCAATATTGTGCCGTGGCAACTGGTTGCCAAAGAGCGCGGCGCTGAAGTGGTGCCCATACCGATTGATACGCGAGGGGATTTGGATTTAGAGGCTTATCGAGCCCTGCTGGATGAGCGGGTGAAGATTGTCGCGGTCAACCAGGTGTCCAATGCGTTGGGCACGGTTAATCCCGTTAAGCTTATGGCGCAATATGCTCACGAGGTGGGTGCGAAGATTGTGGTTGACGGCGCTCAGGCAGTGGCCCATTTCGCCGTGGATGTGCAGGACCTTGACTGCGATTTTTACGCATTCTCCGGCCATAAAGCGTTTGGTCCCACCGGTATAGGCGTGCTCTGGGGGCGCGAAGCGCTGCTGGAGCAAATGCCACCCTACCAAGGCGGTGGTGAGATGATCGAGACCGTCAGCTTTGCCGCCACCACCTTTAATCAGCTCCCTTATAAATTTGAAGCGGGCACGCCCGATATTGCCGGCGCAATCGGCATGGCAGCTGCCCTGGCTTATCTTGGGGATATTGATCGAGTGGCCTTGCAGGCCTATGAGGATGAGCTGCTAAAGGCCGCCATTCGCTTGGGTGAAGAGCACGGCTTGCAGCGTATTGGCGCACCGCGACAGGCGGTAAGTGTTTACAGCTTTTTGCTGCCTGGGGCACATCCGGAGGATGTGGGTACTTTATTGGATCAGCAGGGAGTGGCAGTGCGCACAGGGCATCATTGCGCGCAGCCCTTGATGGCTCATCTGGGTATACCCGGTACGGTGCGGGCGTCACTGTCGATTTACAACAACATGGACGATCTGCAACGGCTGTTCGCAGCAGTTGCCAAAGCCAAAACGTTTTTGCTCCAGTAATAGGGGTGTCATTTATGTCAGTCGAAACTTATAGCAGTACACCGCAAGAATTAATTAATTCTATCGCGGTTTCGGATGCGGCCCTGGCGCACTTTCGCCGCCTTTTGGACAAAAATACGAAAAAAGGTGTGCGTATTAGCCTGCGCGAAAGTGGTTGCACCGGATTTAAATACGTCATTGAAGAAGTTGATGGACCCATGCCAGACGATACTGTGAGAACGCTCATAGAGGGCGTTGAGCTTTATGTTGAAACCAGCAGTCTCGCCGCGCTAAAAGGCTTGGAAATCGACTTTGCTCAGGTTGGGCTCAATCGCAACTTGGTGATGAATAACCCGAATATTAAAGATGCCTGCGGCTGTGGCGAAAGCTTCAGCGTATAGATCGACCAGATTGGATAGCAAAGATGTCTGAACAGCGTGTAGTTGCCACCGTAAGAGATTGCCCCGGGCGTCTTGTGCCAGTGGGGTCGCCCGTCCTAATTCCCGCCGATACATTTGTCACTATCACCCAGTCGCTAGGTGGCAACTTTACCGTTGTGTACCAAGGTAATATGGTGCGGATCGACGGCACCGATGCCGACGCGTTGGGGATGGAAAAATTTGAGCTGGAATTTACGGACTACGGCGACGAAAAAATTCATGAAGAGCAGGTTTGGCAGGCGCTGGAAACGGTCTACGACCCGGAAATACCCGTCAATCTAAAAAGTCTTGGGCTGATTTATAACGTGGAGATTGATCAGGAGCAGGGTAAAGTGATGATCGACATGACGCTTACGGCACCGGGCTGTGGTATGGGACCGGTATTGGTGGGCGATGTGGAGTATCGCGTTGCCTTAGTACCGAATGTCAAATCTGTGGACGTAAATTTAGTATTTGATCCGCCCTGGACCCGTGAGATGATGTCCGAAGAAGCACAGCTCGAAACCGGAATGTTTTACTGATGAAGACCAGCCCCTTTGGTAGCACCATAACGGTCGATGACATTATCGATACCGTTGGATTTTTTGATAGTTGGGAAGATCGCTACAAATACATTATTGACTTAGGCAAAGAGCTTCCCGCAATGGAAGCGACAAAGAAGGACGATGCTCACCTAGTGCGCGGATGTCAAAGCCAAGTGTGGATTGATGGCGAGGAAATTGACGGGCGTATGTGGTACGAAGCGGACAGCGACGCCTTTATTGTCAAAGGATTGCTGGGTGTGGTTCTGGCTGCCTACAACGGCAAGCTCCCGGAGCAGATTCTCGCGTTTGATATCGAGCATTATTTCGACCAGCTGGGATTGATCAAGCATCTAAGCTTGACCCGCGGTAATGGGCTGAGGGCGATGGTAAAGAGAATTCAGGCGATGGCAAGCCGCGCGAAGGCGCATTGAGGACAATAAAAAAGCGCGGTTTTTATACCGCGCTTTTTTATTGGGTGAATCACATAGAGTAGCGAAGCCCAAGTCCGTAAGACGACAGATTATCGCCAATATTTGCCGTTAAATTGATGCCAAAGTTTTGATTGATTTCGAAAAGGGCGTTACCGAATACGGAAAAGTCATCTCCCATGTCCAGATCGGTGTAGCGAATGCCACCGCCGAGCTCTAACCAGTCGATCACCTGCGCTCGCACCCCTGCATCGACAAAATATCCATCGCTGGAATCTTCGTTCAAATCATCCCAAACATCGCCAAAGGTGGTGTCGGGGTCGGTGATGTCCTGGTCCGTTGCGCCCGTGGCAAATTCATCATAATCCACGTCCATATAGGCAGCCCTCACGACAAAATCCATGTTCATGTTAATCGGTGCAAAGTAACCTAGGCCGAGCTGAAGTGTTTTTACATCGGTGTTTTCTGGAATCAGTGCACCTGTGTCATCGATAAATGTAAAATCTGCTTTGGTTTGTGCATAATTACCAAACACAAAGAGATTATTTGCGAAAGAAAAAGACGCCCCAATTTTAAATCCGTCGCCATCATCGACATCTTCGATGATATTGTCGAAAGCGTCGTCATCTTCATACATGTCCACATCCTGAACAATATATTCTGCTTCGATGTAGCGGTAGCTGATGTCTTGCGCGGCAACGGCAGAAAAGGGTGTGGCACACGCGGCGAGAATGGCGGCAGATAAGATTTTTTGTTTCATAAATTACTCCCCATAAATGGTTACCTGTTCTGAATAATTTCAGAATTAAGCGCTCTCCATGTGTGCATGATTAGTGCCACAAGGTGGTGCGCGAGGTTTCCACTTGCAAAAGAAGGGCGTATCAAAGGGGGCTTGTCTGCTGAAGCGGGTTCAAAAAATGCCCATTTCCAGTCCCGCCGCGAATGTCGCCGCGAACTCGGCCGCTTGGTCGCAAAACGGGTTCTGGTACGGGCCTGTACACAGCAGAGGCGGCTGCGCTTCGCGCCAGCGCAATCCGGTGACTATGCGCTGCACCGATGCGACCGCGCCGCTGCCATTGTCCTGGCCAGCACGCACGCAAAGACAATAGGGCAGACCTTGGGTGAGCTCCAGGCAGGGGTAATAAACCCGTTCAAAAAAATCTTTCATGGCGCCACACATGTAGCCGAAATTTTCCGGGGTAAAGAGCAGGATTCCGCTGCTGGCGAGTACATCCTCGGTTTTCGCAACCAGCGGCGGTAGCATGCGACACTCCAGTGCGCTTTGATGAGTGCAAGCGGTTACCATGGCCTCTACCATTTTACTGGTGTTGGCAGATGGCGTATGGGCGATGATGAGCAGAGGGCGCTCCATGGTTTATCTCAGTAATGGGTGAACAAAAGCGCGCTCAATAGCACGATTTGCAGGTTCTCTCCAGGTCGTAGCTTACACAGAAGCGGGTTTGCCCGTATAATTGCACGATTTTTTTGCCCGCGTGTGCCGGTGCTACCGGTTACGCTTATTCATCATGAGGTCGCTCGTTGTTTGCCATGACAGCAGCGCCTTGAATCCTGAGGAGAATTCCATGGCTGTTGAAAGAACCTTGTCCATCATCAAACCCGATGCTGTTGCCAAGAATGTGATCGGCAAAATCGTTAGCCGCTTTGAAGATGCCGGCCTGCAAGTGGTTGCGGCCAAAATGATTCAGCTGTCGCGCAGCCAGGCCGAGGGCTTTTATGCCGAGCACAAAGAGCGTCCGTTCTTTGGCCCGCTGGTGGATTTTATGACCTCTGGTCCGGTCATAGTGCAGGTTCTGGAAGGGGAAAATGCCATCAAGCTGAACCGTGAGTTGATGGGGGCCACCAATCCGGCGGAAGCTGCGCCCGGCACAATCCGAGCCGATTTTGCCAAGAGCATTGACGCCAACGCTGTTCACGGCTCTGACTCCGCGGTATCGGCGGCGCGGGAAGTGGCCTACTTTTTTGCAGCCAGTGAGCTTTGTCCGCGCTAAAGCAGGCGTTGCTGCAGTGCAAACTTTATTTTTGTGGTAACCGTTTTATGTTCGATCAACAGCCCCCGCTTGCGGAGTCCGCACCTGCCAAGATCAACCTGCTTGGCCTGACTCAGGAAAAGCTCGAAGCGTTTTTTCTCGATTTGGGAGAAAAGCGCTTCCGTGCGACGCAGTTACTGAAATGGGTTCATCAGCTTGGCGAAACGGACTTCATGGCAATGACCAATATGAGCAAAGCGCTGCGCGCCCGACTTGAGGAAGTGGCAGAGATCCGCTTGCCAGAGGTGCTACAGCAATTGGACTCGGCGGACGGTACGCGGAAATTTCTGATCCGCATGAGTGGAAACAACGCGATCGAAACGGTGTTTATTCCCGATGGTGAGCGCGGCACCCTGTGTGTCTCCTCCCAAGTGGGTTGCTCGCTCGATTGCAGCTTCTGCGCCACTGGCAAGCAGGGTTTTAATCGCGATCTGTCCGCTCATGAAATCATTGCGCAAATCTGGATTGCGGCGAAATCCTTCGGCCAACTGCGTGAAAATGGCCCGCGCAAGATCACCAATGTGGTTTTTATGGGGATGGGCGAGCCGCTGTTGAACTTCGACAATGTCGTGGATGCGGTCAATATTATGATGCACGACAACTGTTACGGCATTTCCAAGCGCCGCGTCACCATTAGTACGTCCGGCGTGGTACCGGCATTGGACCGGCTGGGGCACTACACGGATGCCTGCCTGGCAATTTCCCTACACGCTCCCAACGACGAGCTGCGCAACGAGCTGGTGCCAATCAACAAGAAATACCCCATTGCCATGCTGCTGGACTCCGCCACGCGCTATATTGAGGGACTGCCCGATACCCATCGCAAGATGACCATCGAGTACACCCTGATCGACCAAGTCAATGACCGTCCCGAGCACGCTCAGCAACTGGCCGAGCTGCTGCGCGATGTGCCGGTCAAAATTAATCTCATACCTTTCAACCCCTTTTCGCTGTCCAACTATCGGCGAGTCAGTAACAATGCGCTGCGCCGCTTTCAGCAGATTCTAATGGATGAGGGTTACACCACCACCGTGCGCACTACGCGTGGCGACGATATCGAAGCGGCCTGTGGCCAGCTTGCCGGGCAGGTTAACGATCGGACCCGCCGCAGCGCCCGTTATGTGAACTCGGCGATGGCGGTGACGGATGAGCCTGTGAGGATTGTTCCTCACAGGTCGTAAACCGGCCTCGCCCTGATCGATGGCATCTGCCATGGTGTGCACAAATTGAATAACGAGAAGCCTTGGAGAGAAGCTTGATGAACAATTGGTATCACCGCGTTTTCTTATCCGCTGTTTTGGTTGGCTCTTTGTCCGCCTGTGTCACCACCACCAACCGCACGCCGGTCGATAGCGATGCGGCGCACGATAAGCGTATTGAGCTGGGGATGAAATATCTGGAGGTGGGCAAGCGCGATAATGCCCGCTGGCAGTTCAGCAAAGCGATGGAGATGAAAAAGAACTCCGCGCCCGGTTACCACGGAATCGCCTTAGTACACCAAGCCAACGGCGAGATGGGCCACGCCGAAAATGCGTTTAAAAAGGCGTTGCGTTACGCCAGTCCCAAGCAGCTGTCGCCAATTCGCATGTCCTACGGCCGCTTTCTGATGGATCGCGGCGAGGCCAAGAGCGCGTGTGAGCTGTTTGAAAGCGCCGCCGGCGACTTCGATTATCAAGGTCGTGCAGAGGCTTTGTATTTTGCCGGCCAATGCGCGCAAAAAACGGGTAATACGGCGCGCGTAAAGCCGGCCTATGAGCATGCGCTGACGCTCAACCCCACTCTTGTGCCGCCGATGATCGAACTTGCAGAAATCTACTTTCGCGAAGGGGAGTATGCTAAGAGTAAGCGCATACTGACTCGCTTCGAGACGGTGGCAAAACCAACCGCAGCGAGCCTTTGGCTCGGCATTCGGATCGAGCGAATTTTTGGCAATAAGGACAAAGAGGCGAGTTACGCTCTAGCGCTGAGGAACTTGCATCCCTATTCCAAAGAGTATTTGGAATACCGACAATCCCTCGAGCAGAAGTAAGGCCATACATGTCCGTCATCGAGCCGTCTTCGACCGGCGAGGCTGTAATCCCTGGCGCTACTTTACGCAATCAGCGGGAGCAGGCAGGGATCGCACTGGAGCTGGTGTCACAACGCACTCTGATTCCCTTGTCGCGCTTGCAGGCACTGGAGAATGACGACTACGAGAGGGTGGGCGCCGCTACCTTCGTGCGCGGCTATGTACGCGCTTACGCCAAGTTTCTCGGGGTTGACCCAATACCTTTATTACGCGCATTGGACGCCGTACTGCCAAATCCCGAATCGGTGCCAATGCAGGTGGCACCTTCGGTAGCGTTGGCGCTGCAAGTGCAAAAAAGACCGAGGTCTTTTTTTTGGCCGGTCGTTGTTGTGATGGTGCTGATTCTCGTTGCGGTGGCGATTATCGGCCTTAATACAGTGCTGGTTTCTGAGGATAAACCGGCACCTGCGGCGCCTGTCGGCACCGAGCGCTCTACCATAGCACCGCAGGGAAATGTAGGTTCATTGGCTGCGGGAGTGCCGGCTCTTTTGGCACCAACTCACGGGTCGACAGAGGATGTGCAGCCAGTGGGGACCGGCGGCGCGGAGTTGACGACGGCCCCGCTGTCTGCGCAGACTGCCACCGCCGCAGAGCGAGCCGAAACACCAGCGGTAACAGCGGAGGCGGTCGCCGAGGTAGCGCCAGACGCTTTAGCGCTTTCCTTTACCGAGGAGTGTTGGGTGGAAGTAACCGATGCCAGTGGCAAAGCTTTGATTGCCCGTTTGGCCACTTCCGAGGATAATTTGCAGCTTTTTGGCCAGGCACCTTTTGAGGTGATTTTGGGTAATGCACCGGTAGCGAGTGTGGCGTTCAATGGGCAGGCGGTAAGCGTACCGACGCGAGGCCGCAAATTCATGCGCCTGACGGTGGGCGAGCAGCAGTAGTCAACTCAGGTAAAAGACAATGCATTTTGAGTCTCCGATAAAACGTCGCAAATCACGCCAAATCATGGTGGGCAATGTGGCTGTGGGTGGCGACGCCCCGATTTCGGTGCAGAGCA
>CAYZVN010000009.1:0-15361 GCA_964482025.1 uncultured Saccharophagus sp.
TGCTGGTCATTATCAGTCTTTCCGCAATCTTAGCCGCTTGTAGTAGCGGTGGTGGTAAGGGGCCCGATACTAGGCCAAACCCTTTCGATCTCCAGGTTCCGGAGGGTGTTGCGACCAAAGAGGTTGATTTTGATACACCCGTTATGTCGGAGCCCTTTACCGTCACGGGCATAGAGGCAGCCGCCCCTATTAGTATCGAAAACGGTGAATACGCAGTAGAAGACGGAGAGTTCACCAGCGCACCTGGAACGGTCAGCAATGGCCAGCAAGTCCGCGTGCGGATGAGATCTTCCATTAAAGGTGGGCAAGATAAGACGGCGACATTGAATATCGGCGGCGAAACAGCCAGTCTGACCACCACCACTACCCCTGACAATGTGCCACCCGAAGTCTCCATCCTATTTCCGCCGCCGGCCTCAATGACTGAAGGGCAAACTCTGTTTGTACGCGGAACGGTTAAAGATATCAATGGAACTCTGGCAAGAGGTGCAGTGACCGTAAATGATGTAGAAGCCGAGCTAGAACTGAATGAAGCGGGGGATGAAGGAACCTGGAGCTTGGAGGTGATTTTAGCGCCTGGCGAAAATGTGATAACAGTCACCGCCGAGGATACAGAGAAAAATGTAAATAATGCTGAGAGTGTGAAGAGCCGCCGAGTGACGAGTATTGCGGGGGCGAGTTTTCCGGATAATACAGTCCCTTTTTCAGGGCCTATTTCTCTGGATATTCATGAAATCGATGGAAATCCGGTGGCGCTGGTCACCGATCGGCCAGCTCTGGCGGTTATTGCCGTCGATCTGCAAACCGGCAAGCGGCGTGTGTTTTCTAATAACCAAACGCAAGCGGATCAGCCATTCGGTTATCCCTGGAATATCCATGTTGGCGCGAACGGCCAAACTTATGTATTTGATTGGGTTACCGAGCGCCCCAGAATCTATGAAATAGATAGCGCAGGAAAAAGAACGCTGTTTATTGAGGCCGATGAAAGCGAAGAGTCAATAATCCAACCATTTGGTATGTATTTGAGGGAAACATCGACCGGCGCGGATCTGTATTTGGCCGATGGAGGGCGGACTCTTAAAGTTGATGTTCAGACAAAAAATAAAACGGTCATCAGTGATTCAATTAATGGAATTCCTGACTCGCGCAATCCAATCTCAGGTGCGGTAGATATGGCTTTTAGCACGATGGTGGAACAGCTTGTTGTGATTGGGTCCGTGGGCAGTAATGCTATTTATTATGTGCATCCGCAAACAGGTATACGCAGTAATATAGAACTCGAAGGCTCGTTAGTCATCACAAATGGAACAGTGCTTGATGACGGAAAGTATTTTGTAGCTATTGAGTACACTAAAGACCGGATATCGATAATTGAACCTGATTCCGGAAGCGTAACTTTGATTGCTGCTGCAGAATTGGATGTCAAAAATCTGTTTCAGGAGCCACGAGAGGTGGTCGCCTCTCATAACGAAGGTTATTTGTTAGTGGTTGACAGGGTTTTAAGATCCATTATTGCCTTGGATCTGGAAAGCTATCAGCAAGTTGTTGTTACAAAATCCGAATAAATAATTAATTGCATGCGTGGTTGGCGAGGTTTAGCTTTGTCTGTCTGTCTGTCCGACAGACTCTGCGGGAATGGCAATGAAAAATGATGAGCACTCGTCATTTCGAGACGTTACCTGTACCTAAGATTCTCCCTTTTTTGGTGTGAGCGAGTGATGACCAAAGTTCCTTTTTCTAAGCCGATGTTTTATTCCAAATCCAAGTTAACCTTGGCAATTGCTGCCCAGATGCTAGTCATTACCCCCGCGTGGACAGCACCAACAGGTGGTGAAATTGTCGGTGGTACTGGCAGTATCGAACAGCAGGGAACTGAGACCACCATCGTTCAGAATACAGATCGCCTTGCTATCGACTGGCAAGGCTTCGATGTGGGAAAAAACGAGCGCGTGAAATTTGTGCAACCGGGGCAGAGTGCAGTGGCACTTAACCGCATTCTGGGGAATAAGGGCAGTGAAATTCTTGGGCGCATCGACGCCAATGGTCATGTCATTCTAGTGAATCCAAACGGTGTCATTTTTGGCCAAGGTGCGGTAGTGAATGCTGGGGGTTTAATCGCTAGCGGTTTACAGATAAACCCTGATGATTTTATGAATGGGGATTTGGCTTTTAAGCGCATTGAAGGCGCGGATGGCACAATCATTAATTCCGGCATGATCAACGCCGCAGCAGGCGGAAACGTAGTGTTGTTAGGCAAACAGGTGGAAAACCGAGGTCTGATTTCCGCAAGGTTGGGCTCAGTGCTTTTGGCCTCCGGAGAAGAAGCCGTTCTGACATTTGATGAGTCTGGTTTGCTCGGAGTCCAAGTAGACAAAGCGACATTGCAAAATGAAATTGGCAGCTCGGCCGCAGTTGCCAACAGTGGCGAAATTCGTGCAGAAAATGGCCGCGTTTTATTAAGTGCTGCAACTACACGGAATGTATTCAGCCAAGCCGTCAATTGGGGCGAACACAGACAGGCGCAGAGTGTTGCCTATAACGAGGACGGAAGCTTCACACTGGGCGCGGGCGGGGATGTGATTAACAGCGGAGCCATCAGTACCTCGGGAGAGGGAGCAGGTGATGTTGTTGTTCTAGGAGAGAATATTACCCTCTCCGGCACAATACATGCGGACGCGGTCGACGGTAAGGCCGGTTATGTCGAACTGCATTCCAATGGCACTACGATTGTTTCAGGGAGAGGCATTGTCACGGCCAACGGAGAGCAGGGTGGTGATATTAAATTATTGGGGAAAAATGTTGGGTTGATGGATAGGTCGGCTGTTGAAGCTATGGGTACGGCTGGCGGGGGTGTCGTTCTGGTAGGCGGTGACCGAGAGGGATTAAATTCGCGAGTACGTAACTCAGATTTTGTTTATATCAACAAGGACGCGTTTGTTAACGTAAGTGCCACCGACGACGGAGATGGTGGTACAGCGATCATTTTTGCTGAAGATACGGCGCGCGTTTATGGCAGTCTTTCCTCACGGGGCGGAAAATATGTAGGAAATGGCGGTTTTATTGAAACATCGGGTAAGCGCGGTTTTGAGGTTTCCCAAACACCAGATATTGGTGCAGTTAATGGTGAGGGTGGGCATTGGCTGATAGATCCGCACAATATTACGATTGGAGCTGGCGGAGAAGGGAGACTCGACAATGATAATGTTTTTGAGTCGACTCCAGATGATGCCAGAATTGCAGTCGTAACTATTGTCGACGCACTGGTTGATGGCGCAACAGTCACTATAAAAACTGGCGATAAAGCTCCATCAAATGAGAAAGGCAATATCACGATTGACACAAATATTGAATTTGAAAAATCCAAAACAACGGCCACTCTTAACCTGGTTGCCCATAACGATATTGTTTTTGACGAAAATGCCAGCATTACCGCCAAAAATGATACTAACAGTCATCTGAATGTCAATCTCAATGCCAACACATCAGGGGAAAAAGGCAGAATTTTTTTTGGCAAAAACGTAACGATAAACACCAATGGTGGTGATTTTAAAATTGCCGGTGACCCTGTCAATAATGCTAATGATCCTGCACCAGGTGCCTACAATATTGATTTGACAAATCTCACCATTGATGTCGGCGGCGGTAATTTTGTTGCCCATGCCGAAAACAAACTTACGCGTCATCAGGACTTCGAAATTCAGAATGGTAATTTGACCCTGGGTGCGGCTGAGTGGGAGTTCTCCGCTCCTGGATCGCCGCCTGCTCTTATTTCCACAGGTAACGGTAATATCTTTTTCTTTACAGGCGGTGAATTGAGATTGCCATCCATTAAATCCACCGGCGATATCACTTTAAGTGTCCGAGATACGAAGGAGAACGGTGAGTTTAAGGTGCACAATGAAAGGCAAAGTGAAAATGGGTGGAGAGACTTTTCTCTCGGTGGGACTTTGACTTTGAATTTGGGATCCCAAGGGATTGCGAAAATTTACGAAATTCAGAGAATCGAGGGAGTCGAGGGGATCGGCAAAATGAAATTGGTTGTCGCCAGTGACCGAATGGATCAAGGTCCAAACGGCCCAAGAGTTGATTTGCAAACGTCTCCAGGAGTCATCCTCGGCGAGGTTGCTGTGGACGGTGACTTCTTTCTGGAAGCAGGTGGAGCAATAACACAAGAAGGAGAGGAGGGTCTGAATATCCGCGGTCAATCTAAATTTTCCTCCAATCAGCTGACTTTGGATAATCTTAAAAATTCATTTGCCAAGGCGGTATCCATTGGTGGTTCGGCAAACACAGTTGTGCTGAAGGCGGAGGAAAATTTGATGCTTGCACGTTCTACGGAAGGAAACATCGGGAGTTTGGATGTGGAAGCAAGTGGTCACATCCGGCAGGATGGTGCCCTAAAGGTCGATAATATTATTTTGTCTGCAAAAGATGTCACGCTGAATGAGGGCGAGAACAATTTCGAAAAGCTTTCTATAGGAAAAGCTGAGTCTGCAAAAATTGTAGATTCTGGAGGCTTGGAGCTTACGGCCGTGAACGTGTTGGGTAAGCTTGAATTATCTGGTATCAGCACCTTGACACAAAGTGGCGCATTGTCTGTGGGAGAGTTAGCTCTAGATATCGATGGTGCGGCGCTTTCGGGAAATGAAAATCGTATTGGCACACTGTCTGGTAGTGTCCATGGTGGAGAGTTGAATGTACAGGGTCCCCTGAAGATTGGAAATTTTACAGTTGGAAACACGTCGCCTCCTGCACTATTTAATTTAACTTTAAGTGGAGAAGAATCGTCGCTGACTCAATCTAACAGTGCGACATTGACAATAGGGTCCGGCGTTGTAATTAGCGCCAGTGACGTTGAGCTTAATTCCAGCATTAGATTGCGCAATGAGGCAGACCTTGCCATCAATGACGTTCGAACTTTTATTTTAAATGGCGCGGTGCGAGGTGATTGGGTTGATGGGAACAGCTTGACCGTCAATGGCGTTAGTGGCCAGGAAAGTAATTATGAAATTAAGCATGACGCAAGTTGGAAAAACATTACATTTCATATAGATGGCGGTGGCGCAGGTGTTCTACAGGGTCCAGATCTAAACAACAATTGGAGCATTCAATCCAACGGAGCTCATGAGTTGTCTGCGGGGGGGCAAAAGCTCTCTTTTGAAAAAATGAAAGTGTTAAAAGGTGGTAGCGCTACCGATAAGTGGGATTACTCTAATTACTTCAGCAATGTGATTGATCTGTCGAATCTACCCTATTTTTCAGAACTTGAAGATAAAGACATCGTGAACGGTAGTCGTAGTCAAACTTTGAAGGCGCCCTCAAGTACCAATAATACCTGGACCATTGGAGATCTCAATACCATTAGTATGGTGACTCCTGAGAAAACTGATGGCGATAGTGGTGGGCCGGAAGTGTTGAGAGAGATAAAGTTCCAAGGCTTCACTAACTTACAAGGCGGAAGCGGTGTTGATGAGTTTATCGTGGAGCTCGATGGGCAGGGTACTGATGGCTCAATTCCAAATTACGAGTTGTATGGTGGTGAGGGTAAGAGCTCATTAAGAATAATTGGCGGAACAGATGAGTGGTCGGGAGCATATGGCGTTAGCCAAAATCAGGTTGGCCAAAACGACCGCCCCGAATTCACCTTTTCCTTTTCGAAACAGGAGCGCATCAAGGTTGGTTATCAGGAAATAGAAGATATCAATTTGGAAGGTAATTTAAAACAGATGAAGATAAAGGGACTCTCCGAAAATGATGAAATTCAATTCGGTGCCGGTTGGTGGGAAATTAAAGAACGTGAAGAGCTTGGTGTGCTTAAAGGGTATGGAAAAGTTATTTACGGCGACGGTTTGCAAGGTTTGATAGTGGACGGAAACGGGGGCTCTATCTCTCTAGCTGCTGATATGAATGACCGGCCACCTAAAGCTATTCAATTTTCAGATAGCCTTACGCTGCAAAATGCCACTTTGTTTGATGGCGGCATTCAACTACAGACAACGAACTTGCATTTAAAAGGCTTGCAAGGCGGCATCGGAAAAGATGATTCTCCGCTGATTATTTCTGTCGACTCGCTAGAGCTAACCAATAATGCTGGCAACATCTATATTCGTGAATTAGACGGCGTGAGTCTGGGTGAAGTCAGTGGTGTCGGTGATGATAAGTTAATCGATCTGGAAGTAACGGCGGGTAATCTAAGTCAAGACAGTGCAATTACTATGAGTAGCGGGTCTCTCTATCTGAGAGCAAAATCCGGAAATATTGTTCTGGATAATGACAATAATAAAATAAATGTTCCGATTAGTTTAAGCGCGAGTGGGTGGGCTTCTGTTTACACCAAGGGCAGCTTGGAGCTTGGCGAAGTTGATGTTAATAGTTTGAACCTGAGAGCGGAAGGCGGCATTAGCTCTGGCGAGCGTGTTGTCGTTAAGGGTGAAACACAGCTAGTGAGTGGCGGAGATATTCGGTTTGACAATCGGTGCAATGATTTTTGGAGTGTTCCAACCGAAGAAAATAATTTTGGGGGCGTTTCAATTGAGGCAGTAGGTGGTGGTCAGGTGAGTGTTAATTTGGTAGATGAGAATGAGCTGAAATTGAAACGCATCAATATATCAGGTGGTTTGGAAATCTCAGCCCAAAAACTTTTGTTTAGTGATTTGACTAATGTGCGCACTCTCAAGGTAAATGCGGGAGAAGTGGTTGTTAAACAGCTTGTGCTTGCGGAGGGAGATGTTGTTTTTAACAATCCTGACAATGTTACAGAGGCTCCAAAGATTACAGGAGCGGGGTTAATACATTCCGAACACGGTCTGATCTTTGGAGTGAGAACCCTGACCGCTGCGGACCAGATGATTGAGATTGAAACATTAGCTGAAATTGACCCGGCAATTTTTACGAATGTGAAAAATTACTTTCACCAGGATGTCTCCGTCCTGCTTCCTGCTGATCAGCGGTATGATGACTCTGATGAAGAGGATTCACTGGCTGAAATCGACCCCGAATTTTTTACTGATGTAAAAAACTACTCTTATCAAGATGTATCGGTTCAGCTTCCACTCGATCAGTTATAGGGTTGCCTATTGCTTGGATGGGAGGTTCTTTTGGGGCTTGATTCAGTCGCTTTTATTGTGGTGAAAATTAAGCTGTCCAGGCAGAGGCTGATAGTGCCGCGATAGATTGTTTCGATAAAGGTGTTGTGGAAAGGTTTTCCGCTCTGCTCGCCAAGCTAATTGCCACTGACTCAAGTTAGTTTTCATAGATGAAAAAATCAGAGAAATTATTTGTTTTTATTGCACTTTTTTTGTTGTGCTTGCCTTCGGCCTATGCGAGCTTTCTTGAGATGCCGACAATCGAAGAGGTGCCGGAAGCGGAAAATGACATTTTATTGAAGGATTTGGACATCCCTTCTGTGCGGGAGCGGGATCCACATCCCGAGGCCGGCCCGCGCCTGAATGTAACCGCCTTCCGTGTTCAGGGTGTTGTGGAGTTTCCAGAGCTCGGCATTACCCGGGCGGAAGTGATAAGTCTGGTTGAGGGCGTGCGCTACGACATGATGAAGGAAGGGGACCTCTTATACTCTGGCTATACGATGGAAGAGTTAAGTGAATTGCAGGACATGATCGTGGAAATCGAAAGAGAAACTCGCGATCAGCACGTGGAGACAGTGGATGTTCAGCGCCTGGTATTTTTAATTCGCGAGCAGCGCCGCCGCCGAGGGGTTACTTTAGGCATGCTTGAGCAGGTGGCGGATCATATTACCGATTATTACCGCCAGCGAGGGTTTGTGCTGGCCAAGGCGTTTATACCGGAGCAAAAGGTGCGAGAGGGTGTCGTGACCATCACTTTATTGCTGGGTAATCTTGGTGATGTGGAATTGAGCGGCGCACAGCGCTACTCGGAAAAGGCTGTTAAAAAGATGTTTCGCGATGTGTTGCACAAACCTGTAAATAGTACCCAGATTGAAGAAAAGCTATTTTATGTTAATGATCTTCCAGGTTTAAGTGTGCAAGGTTTTTTTTCGCCGGGAGAGCAGGTGGGAGATACGAAGCTGAATGTCTCTGTGGTTAAGGAAGAACCATATCAGGTTAACGTACGTACGGATAATCACGGTTCGGACGTGACCGGTGAGTATCGCTTTTACACTGATTTGTTGATTAATAATCCTCTAAAGTATGGGGATCGCTTGCATCTTGCGGTGCTTGGAGCATTTGAGCCGGAAACAACAACATACGGAATGATGCGATATTCTGGGCCGCTTGGTTATCATCGCTTGAAATTCGACGCCGGTGTATCGCAAAACGCCTTCGTATCGGATTTGACTGCAGATTCCAAAATAGGTGGGACCTCGACAGTCTACGATATAGGTGCGAATTTTCATTTTCACCGCAGTCGGGTAAAAACGACGTCGGTCACTGCTGCTGCATCGCGAATCCAGACGGAAAAAGAATATCGCGATGATGACACGGTAGTGATAATCAATGAGGATGAATTCGAAAATAAAGAGGTTGGTTATAAGTTTGACCTATTGAATCAACAGGCGCGCGCGGTGCATATGGGAGGTGTGCGCTTGATTCACAGCCGCATGGTTAAAACCAGGTCGAGTTATTTGCCGGAAGCGGGTTGGCTCCTCGACTTCGATTACACGTATTTGCGTTTTGTAAATGCATCATTTTTGCAGCCTGAGACGCGTCTGGTCATGCGGATCAACGGTCATTATGCGGGGCGGCGGACTGCGTCAGTTAATCAATTCTCCCTTGCGGGGCCGGCTCGAGCGAGGGGGTTTCCAACCAACACCTTTTACGCAGACAACGGAATTTATTTTGGCGCGGACTTGGTCTTCCAAGGGCCGCAGTGGTTAGGGATGCAAGACCGTCTACAGCCCTATTTGTTGATAGATGCAGCCTATGGCGCAGCTTATAGTTATTTGGGCAGGTTAAATCATGCTGGCTTAGTTAACGCCGGCCTGGGAGCAAAGTTTTTTTGGCGAAATTTTCGCGCCAATGCATCTTTAGCGTATCCGCTTAAAGTGGATATGGCAGGTAGCGAGTGGTTGGGTAGTCTGCACGACCCGAAACTGTATTTTGATATGCAGTACAGCTTCTGATTATCGACCCTCTGGCTTGCTGCGATCTTGGCGCAAGTGTCGGTCTAGCCACAGCAGCAGAGTAAACGCAAAAACGGCCGCCAACATATTGGCCCCATAAAGATGACGGTATCCATAAAGATCAGCGAAGATCGCGATTAATAAACTGCCGAAAATATTGCCCAACTGATTGGTATTGGTAAACAGTGTTGAGGCGACGCCGGCGCGGCCTGGGAGCATGCTTTGGAAAAGGCTGATGCCAAGGCCAGCGATGCAGCCAATAAAAACGGCATTGAGTAATTGCAGGGCGAACATCTGCCAGATGTGCTGCGCTTGCCAGACACACAAATATAAAACCACAGCGCTTGCACAGCCAATGCGCAGCAGACTCACCAGAGAAAGACGCGTTCCCAACCATCCCGCCAGTATCATAATCGGAATTTCCAAAGCCGCGGCTGTGCCCATTAGCCAGCCCGCCATCTGCGCGGGCGCGCCAAGCTCCTGCGTCAGCAACATGGGCAGCCCAAGAACATAGGCTTGGTTCGCGCCAAACAGCAGAGCGAAAGCGGCAATCGCGAGTAGGAGCTGGGTGTCGCCTTTGGGAAGTGGGGTCTCGCGGACAGTGGCGGATTGCCGGGGGATTCGCGGCAGCAACGCGTAGGCGGTAATTCCGGTAATCGCGTAACCCAGTGCCACACTCAGATATTGCCACTCAAAGCCGATCCAGCTCTGCAAAAGAAATCCCGTCGGCGGCGCAGCCACCCACGCCACGGCAATGCAGGCGCGGACTATGGAGTTGAACAGGGTTGCCTGATGCGGTGGCAGACAATGGTCCGCGTACTCGCGGCTTAAGGCGAATATTTGCGGTAGCACCGCATTGGACATGCTGAAGAGCGTCATGCCCGCAAGCAGTACCAGCCAATAATTACTGGCTTTGGCAAAGGCGAAGCAGGCCAGTCCGCCCAGTAGCATTCCCACAAGAATTAATCCGTGGCGTTGGCTTAAACGATCGGACCAGCGAGCGATGGCTTGGCTGTAGACGATATTGGCTAAGGCGATCGCAATAAAAAATCCACCGACTGCAAGTGGACGCATCCCAAAGTGGTCCGTGAGATAAAAGCTGAGGGTGGGCGCCACCAAGGCGTACATACCCCCCAGCAGCATGGTGAGCAGATAAATTAAGAGCGCTTGGGGGCCAATTAGGGAGGCGGAAGAGGGCATAGGGCAGGTATCAACTGAAACGGCGGCGATTCTACGCAAATCGACACCGGGATGACAGCGGCGCTTTCAGTTCAGCACCTTGCCCGCATCCGTTACACTGGCGCCCCTGAGTTATTCCCACGAGATCGCGAATGCCTGAACACCAACGCAACTCCAAGCTGCTGCGCCTGTTTCTCACCGGGCACACCGCCAATGCATTGAGCATCGGGATTCAGATGGTGTTGGTGGCGTGGCTGGCCGCTGGGGTATTGCGTTTGTCAGCCGCTGGCATTGGCACCGTACAAGCAGCAGTGTTGATTCCCAGTCTGGTGTTAATTTTGTTCGCCGGAGCCCTCACCGATCGGCACTCGCCGGCGCGCATCCTGGCGTGGACCAATAGCGCCCTTGTATTGCTGCATCTGTTGGCCTTGACCCTGCTGATCAACGGTCTATTAAACATGGTAACCCTGTTGCTCTACGCCTTGTGTCTGGGGTGCGGCAACAGTTTTGTCCAGTCCGCGCGGGAAAAACTGGTGGCGCAACTGGACGATCAGCGCCTACAGCAAAATATTTCTTTGGCCGGAATATGCCAGTATCTGGCGCAAGCGTTCGGCATTGTGCTGGCGAGCTTAACCGATTATTTGGGTGCCTACGCCATAGTGGCGATGCAGGCTGCGCTCTGCCTGCTGGCGCTGGTCAGCTATAGCCGATTGGCGAAGCGGGCCCCGCCGGTCCCGGGTGTTGACGATGCCCTGGCACCAGCCATACGCGCAGCGCTCAAGCGAGTTTGGCGGAAGGTGGCGCTGCGGCATCTGATTTTGCTGGTGGCCTTCAATGGCCTGATGCACCTGGGTATGTTTTTGGTGTTGCTGCCGGTGTTGGCGCGGGATTATATGGGCTTTGGCTCCATGGAATACGCCCTGTTGCAACTGTGCTTTACCTTGGGAAGCGTGCTGTCATTTTGGGTGATTCTGCGTCGCAGCCGAGTGCGCTACCCAGGTCAGGCCGTGCTGTTTTGCCTGCTGTACACCGGCATGATCGCCTTGGGACTGATGGCGGGTCCGACGTTTTATGGGCTTTTTGGCTTGATCTTCCTCTGGGGCGTTGTGGCGGGCGCATCGGCCAATCTCAGTCGCTTGGTGTTGCAATCGTCTGTGCCGGACCATTTTCGCGGTCGCACCATGGCGGTGTATCAGCTCGCGCTGTTTGGTATGGCGCCACTTGGCGCCTTATTAGGTGGGGGATTGATTCAGTGGCAGGGGATTGAGGTGACTTTTAAGGTGCTTGCCGGCAGTAGTTTCGCCTTGTTTTTGCTATCGCTGCTATCGCGCCCGCTATGGCGGGTGCAGCCGACGACAGGCAGCGCACCGCTACCGGAATAAGCTGCGAAACGCCAGCAAGCTGGCGGCAACACTGACATTCAAAGACTCAACGCCATTGCGCATAGGGATGCTCACGTGCTCCGTGCAGGCGGCGCGCACTGCAGGTGACAGGCCGTGGGTTTCGTTGCCCATTACAAAAATACTGCGAGGCTCCGCCGGTAAAGTCGCCAGTGACTGTCTGGCCGCCGCATCTAATCCGTAAATGGCGGTACCGAGGTCTGCGAATCGGGTAAGCGTTTGCGCCAGATCTTGGCAGCGATAAATACGGGCGCGGAATAAAGTGCCGGCACTGGCTTTAATCACCAGGGCATCCAGCCGGGCACAACCGCGCTCTGGTAACAACAGGCCGGTCATAGGCGAGGCGCAGACAGAGCGGATGATCATGCCTAAGTTCTGCGGATTGGTAATGCCATCCAGCGCCATTAAGTCCAGTTGTTGTGGGCAGTCAGCGAGTAACTCCTCCACGTCAGTGAATCCTTCACATTCAATATCCAGCGCAACCCCTTGATCTTGCTTGGCATTTTTAGAAATGCGCGAGAGCGCCTGCTTATCGTGATACTGCACCTCAATGCCGTGCTGGCGGGCGAGCTGGAGCATTTCATCAATAATACCCGCGCTTTTGTTACTGTCCGCCAGATGGAGTCTATAGGGCCGAAGGTGCGAATCTTGTAGGGCTTCAAGCACGGGTTTGCGGCCAAAAATGGTCAGCATGCGCCCGAAAAAGCGTTTTTTGGCCTGATAGCTGGGACGGTCTTGAGTCATGATGCAGTAACGGCGAAAGCAAAAGGGCCGCCAGCATACACCACAGCTCGTCGATGAAAAACCGAGCTTGGTTAACTGTGGTACAGGTAGCAGTCCTCGCTGTTGGCCAGTAGCGCCGCCAATACGCGACTGCGGGAAATCAAGCCGACTAAGCGGCCATGCTGGACGACTGGGTAAGTTTTGGGCGGCGAGGCGGCCATTTTTTCTGCCACTGTGAAGATCGAATCGTCCGGCGAGACACTCTGGACTTGATGATTCATAACTTTGGACACTGGCATGGAGTCTTCGCAGAAGAAGGCGTCATTCAGCACCTCTTTGATGCAATCTTGCTCGCTCACAAAGCCGATGACGTGATTGGTGTCATCGATAATCGGCGCGCCTATGATCTTTGCCGTCACCATGGCCTCCACGGCTTTCCGGATGGGCGTGTTGTGATGAATGGCATGTGGATTGGTGTCCATGAAATCTCGTACCAAGATGGATGGCATAACCCTTTCCTCCGCCTGCAAACAATTATATTTGAGGTCGCCATGTGCCGCTCGTGATCGCGCTGACGGACCTGATGTGTAAATTCTAGTGCTCGGGCACCACAATGAAAGGCCGCGCCAAGTCAATATTGGCACTAGCAGAAGCCAGCTTAGAGCGAGTTACGATATAGGCGCGGGAATCCACCGGAGAGAGAATCCCGGTGGCGGATTAGGCGGTGTGCTCGCAGAGCTTGAGGTAGGCTTTGATGGTGTTGGTCAGACCCATTTGCAGGGCCTCGACGGTGAGCGCGTGGCCGATGGATACTTCTTGCAGGCCTGGCAAGGTGCGGAACAAGCTCATATTGTCCAAGTTGAGGTCGTGGCCGGCGTTGATGCCCAGCCCTAATTCAAGCGCTAAAGTGGCGGCCTCGACGTATTGTTGGAATAGTTGATCTGCGGAGCCCTGGCTATAAGCCTCGGCGAAGGGGCCAGTGTAGAGTTCGATACGGTCCGCGCCCAATTGCTGAGCGAGGCGTATCTGCTCCAAATCCGGGTCCATAAACAAGCTCACTCTTACTCCCCACTGCTGGAGTTGGCGAATGATCGGCTGCAGGCGCCCGCCGTCCACATGTAAGTTAAAGCCATGGTCGGATGTTAGTTGTTGGTGAGAATCCGGAACCAGTGTGCACTGGTGCGGCCGGTTGCTTTCCACTAGCGCCAGCAAGCCTGGATAGCTATCCAACGGGGGAGCAAAGGGATTGCCTTCAATATTGAACTCGGCCTGGGAAAACTCCCGGACCAGCGCCGCGAGCGGCGCTATATCGGTGGCGCGAATGTGCCGTTGATCCGGCCTGGGGTGTACCGTCAGACCGTGGGCGCCCGTTTCCAGACAGACGCGACCGTGCGCAGCCACGTCGGGATAGTTGCCGGCGCGAGAATTGCGGATCAAGGCAATCTTATTAAGGTTTACCGAAAGGGCGATGGTCATAGCGCGGCCGCAGCATTTAGTTGTTAATTTGTGTATCTGATGAAGCAGGTTGTGTGGTCGGCTTGCGATCTTTTTTACCGGAAGTTTCCGGGTGGTAACGATAGGCCCGCTCGATCACAACAGGCGTATTGGGTGCGTTTTCAAAAACCCCCGCGTGGTTACCTTGAGGCTGTTCAGCCATGGCGTCAATCACTTCAAGCCCCTCTACCAGTTTGCCGAAAACAGCGTAGCCTGGCTGGCCGGGGCGCCCGTCTAATTGAGGGTTATTGATAAGGTTAATAAAAAACTGTGATGTCGCACTGTTGGGGTCGTTCGTACGCGCCATGGAGAGGGTTCCGCGCAAATTCTTCAGGCCATTGAATGACTCATTGGCAATCGGAGCTTGGGTGGCCTTGTGCTGGTACTCCTGGTCGAAACCGCCGCCCTGGACCACGAAGCCCGGCACTATGCGGTGAAATATCACTCCGTTGTAAAAGCCGCTGTCCACGTAATGCAGGAAATTTTCGACAGTGATCGGCGCTTTGTCGGGTGCCAGTGCAATTCGCAGGTCGCCCAGAGTGGTCTGAAAGATAACCTGAGGTGTGGTGTCGGCTTTGACGGCGGCGTTTTTATCCACCGCAGGTGCGGCAGGTGGCGTTTGCGCATGTGCGGTAACCATCCCCAGCATTAGTAAACCCGCCGAAAATAATCGCAGTGATTTAACCATGATGTGCTCCGTATGTGTGTATCGATCAATTTGCCCAATCGGAATGGCGTTTTTGACGCACGAAGGCGGGCAATATCAGCATTAAAAACATACCGAAAATGACCAGGCCGGCGCCGAACAGCCATTGATTGATGGTGTTGTTGGATTTCAGTCGATCATTTTCGGCGCGCACCGCGTCAAACTCTGTTTGCACCAGCTCGTGCTTTTCCAGCAGCTCTTGATAGCGCTGATTTAAATTGATGGAGTCTGCCGAAAGTGCGCGTATTTTGCGCAACTCTTCCGCGTACTGCTCGCCCTCTTTGGCTTGCTCATTGGCAGTGCGCGTCAAAACGTTGTGTTCGGATCGCAAGCTTTTCAGCTCGGCTTCCAGGTCTTCTGCACGTTTTGTCGCCGCTGCCAGCCGGCTTTGAGCGTTCGTCAGCTGCATGCGAGCCGGCTGTTCGCGCAACAGGTATTGAGAGGGAATCCAACCTTCCAACCCCCCTTCGGTGCGGATATTCACCCATTCACCATCGCTGGATTCCCCCAGCAGCGTCATTTGAGTGCCGCTGCGAATGCCTTGATGCACTATGCGATATTGCGTACCCGAGCCGCTGCGCACCGGAACGTAAACGACATCGGAAACATACACGGTCTGGGCTGCAGCTGTAGAGGCGAATAGCCACAGGGCGGCTGGCAGAAGAAGATAACGAATCATGAAAATTTCTCGATAAACAATAAAGAAAATCAGCCTAACAATTAAGGCAACACAGGTTTGAATGGCTTTACCACGACGCG
>CAYZVN010000009.1:15461-20848 GCA_964482025.1 uncultured Saccharophagus sp.
AAAATCAGCCTAACAATTAAGGCAACACAGGTTTGAATGGCTTTACCACGACGCGTTGATACACCCCCGCAGCAACATAAGGATCGGCGTCGGCCCAGGCTTTCGCTTCGTTTAAAGAGGCAAACTGAGCGATCACCAAGCTGCCGGAAAAGCCTGCATCTCCAGGATTTTCCGCGTCTGTCGCCGGATGCGGACCGGCAACCAGCAGGCGATTTTCCTGTTTGAGTGCTTCTAAACGTGCCAGATGCTGGGGGCGCGCTTGCTGGCGCAGAGGCAAACTATTGGCAACGTCTTCACTGATAATGGCGTAATACATAAAAAAATCCCTCTGCCCGAAAGCGGACAGTTGCGGCGTCTTAATAAACGGTGGTCCCCTTAGCGGGAATTCTGCTCGGGGTTGTTGATGATTTCCTCCCAGTGTAAATGGGTCAGTCGGGTAATGCTGCGAAAGAGGTAATAAAGCGCACCCATAAACACAATCATCGAGGGAATGGTAATCACCGGAAAGCTCAGTGCGGTCATAGTGCCGAGCTCGGAATTATACTCCTCCGTCCCCGGAGGGCTGACGAGCACGATTTTCGCCAGCATGTAATTGAGGGCGGAAGAGAGGAAAAAGGAAGCGGCCAACATATAGGTTGCATGGGTCAGTGATTTCTCAAATGCGCCGACATTGTTGTAGTGCTCGAGTGCCCGGTGAACCTTATCCACCTGCATGACTTTATCGTTATAGAGAAACGTGCGTATAAGCGGGAACGGCGTATAAACGGAAAATAGGGTCGCCAGCCCCAAGATGCCTGGGATGGTGGCTTCTTTGATCGCCATATATTCCGGCGGCAGTTTTAGCAGGCTAATACCGCCGGTGAGCATGACACTGACCAAACCTATAGCGGAGAACAGGTTGATCTTGCGGACGCGCCAGTAATCGTAAACCCCGTAGCCTAACGGGAAGGCGAGGGCGACGATCAATCCCCAGGTGGGGCCCAGGTAGGCCTCTTTACTGCCTTTGGTCAATATCAGCGTGGGTATCACGATATTGAGCAGAATGTTCACCAGCATGTTTTCATTCTGTGGCGACGATTTATTGGCAGGGGGATTATCGGCGGTGTGGGGGGCTCGCTTGGGTTCCATTGAAAATCTCGTTCGGGGTGTATCGAAAACCTGCTATTTTGCCACTTTCTTTACGGCCGTTTTTGCCGATCTCTATGCACTAGCGCTAGAATGGCCGGCTCACCG
The DNA here is from genome assembly GCA_964482025.1 of uncultured Saccharophagus sp. Classification (GTDB taxonomy): domain Bacteria; phylum Pseudomonadota; class Gammaproteobacteria; order Pseudomonadales; family Cellvibrionaceae; genus UBA5868. The sequence continues at coordinate 16,695 of CAYZVN010000009.1, forward strand.
GACCAGCAGAGGTTGCCTTGATATACGATTTGCACACCCATAGCAATGCCTCGGACGGTATTTTAAGTCCCGCGGCGCTGGTGATGCGGGCGAAGCAGCGCGGTGTTACTCATTTGGCGTTAACAGACCACGATACCCTACAGGGGTTGCACAGTGCACGTCAGCAGGCGGAAATCGAAGGCATCACTCTGATTGACGGTATTGAATTTTCTTGCCTGTGGGCAGGTCGCGGCATCCACATTGTCGGTCTCAACCTGGACACCCAGTGCGCGGACTTGCTCAAGGCGATATCCACGCAGCAGGAAGCCCGCGATGCGCGCGGGGTGGAAATTGGTCGACGCTTGGAAAAAGCCGGTATTCCCGAACCGTTGGCCGGTGCTCGCCGCCTGGCGGGAGATGCGGTTCTGGGCCGCCCCCATTTTGCTCGCTATCTAGTGGAGCAAGGCTTTGCCAGCAGTATCAACGGCGCGTTCAAGCAGTATTTAGGGGCCGGCAAGCCCGGCGATGTCAAACATCGCTGGCCGGATATCCCCAGCATGGTCGCCGCCATCCGCGGTGCCGGCGGTGTTCCGGTTTTGGCACACCCCGCAAAATATGAGCTGACCGGGACCAAGCTTCGGAAACTCCTTGGTGAATTTAAGGAAGCTGGCGGCTTGGCGATTGAGGTTGTTTCTGGCCAGCAACCGGTGAATGAGACGGAAAATTTGGCGAGGGTCGCCGCTCAGTTTGATCTTTATGCCTCTTGCGGCAGTGATTTTCATGTGCCGGATCAGCCGTGGCAGGAGCTTGGCAGTTTTACTCCGCTGCCCTCCCGCTGTCGTCCGGTCTGGCAGCTTTGGCATTAACCATGGTTTTTGGAGGCGAGGTCTGTCCTCTGGAGAGCCCAACAGTTGATTAAGGACTTTGTGTGGCCCAATTTTTTTCCATACATCCGGAAAATCCGCAACAGCGCCTGGTTGACCAAGCGGTGGAGGTTCTGCGCCGTGGCGGTTTGATTGTCTATCCTACGGACTCTGCTTACGCCTTAGGCTGCCAAGTTGGCGATAAGATGGCGCTGGACCGTATTCGCGCACTGCGTCAGCTCGACAAGCACCACAACTTCACTTTGATGTGTCGCGATTTGTCGGAGTTGGCGACTTATGCCAGAGTCACCAACGCCGACTTCCGCTTGCTCAAAGCCCATACTCCAGGACCCTACACCTTTATTCTCAATGCCACCTCCGAGGTACCGCGTCGCTTGATGCACCCCAAGCGTCGAACCATCGGCATGCGCGTGCCAAACAACCCGATTGCACTGGCGCTGATGGAACGCTTGGGCGAGCCCCTGATGACCAGCTCGCTGATTCTTCCCGGCGATTTGCTGCCCCTAACCGACCCTTATGAAATTCGCGACGTCTTGGAGCATCAGGTGGAATTGGTGATCGATGGTGGGTTCTGCGGCTTAGAACCCACCACTGTTGTCGACTTAACGGAAGAAGTGCCCAGGGTGACACGAGTCGGCTGCGGTCCAGTCGATGAATTTCAATAGCCGCGACAAAACCTAAGCCGCTATAATGCGCGGTCTTTTTGACCGCCTCTCTCGTTGCTAAGACGTGGCACGGGAGTGTGGGGTCGCCGTGTTTCAAGCGCTGCCGAGGAGATCCAAAGTTTGTCTGGTGTTGATGACCCCAATATTGTCGCCGCAACGCCAGAGGAAGCCCCTGTCGCAGAAGCTGCTGCTCCCAGTCAAGCGGAAATGCCATTTGCTATTGTCTACGGCAAGGCGTTTACCGAAATCCCCAAGGATCTTTATATTCCCCCGGATGCCCTCGAGGTTATTCTCGAAGCGTTCGAAGGCCCTCTGGATCTCTTGCTGTACCTGATTCGTCGCCAGAATATGGATATTCTGGAAATCGATGTATCGGAAATTACCGTGCAGTATGTGGCGTACGTAGAAATGATGGACGCCATGCAGTTCGAACTAGCGGCCGAGTATCTGGTGATGGCCGCGATGCTGGCGGAGATAAAGTCGCGCATGCTGTTGCCGCGCAGTAGTACAGCGGAGGATGAAGACGAAGAGGATCCGCGAGCGGCACTGATTAGGCGTCTCCAAGAATACGAACGCTTCAAACAGGCCGCCGAGGATGTGGACGCTTTGCCCCGGCAAAATCGGGACTTTTACGTCGCCAAAGCGCAGGCGCCCGATCGCAATCTCACGCGGCCCGACCCCGATGTTGACCTGCGTGAGCTGATGCTAGCCTTGGCAGAAGTACTGCGCCGCGCGGATATGTTTGTCAGCCACCAGGTTGAAAAGGAGCGCTTATCCACTCGCGAACGTATGGGCCAGGTGCTCGATCGCTTGCGCGGCCGCCAGTTCGTCCCGTTTGTCAGTCTATTTTCGGTTACGGAAGGTCGCTTGGGGGTTGTGGTTACCTTCTTGGCCGTACTGGAGCTGATCAAAGAGTCCTTGGTGGAAATCGTTCAATCTGACGAATTTGGCCCGATTCACGTGAAGGCGAGAATCAATGAGAGCGCCTCCGCGGCAGAGGCGCGGGCCGAAGAAGCAGAAGCACAGAATATAGAGCAACTATGAGTTACGAGCCTCAACTGTTACAACGGATCGTCGAAGGCGCGCTGCTGGCTGCGGGCGAGGCCTTGAGCGTCGATCGCCTTATGAGCCTGTTTGACGAGAGCGAGCGGCCCCAGAAACAAGAGCTCCTCGATGTCCTGACGACACTGCGAGAGACGACCACGGGACGCGGCTTTGAGTTGGTAGAAGTAGCCAGTGGCTGGCGCTTCCAGGTTGCCACCGACTTGGCACCTTGGGTGAATCGCTTGTGGGAAGAAAAGCCACAAAAATACTCCCGCGCGCTGCTGGAGACACTCTCTCTTATCGCCTACCGTCAGCCCATTACGCGCAGCGATATCGAAGATGTGCGCGGCGTTGCGGTCAGCTCCCACATCATCAAAACCCTCGCCGAGCGCGAATGGATCAAAGTCGTCGGCCATAGAGACGTGCCGGGACGACCGTCGCTATACGCTACGACCCGCCAGTTTCTGGACTATTTCGGCCTCAAAAGCTTGGAAGAGCTGCCGACGTTAGGCGAGTTAAAGGACATCGACAGCCTCAATCAAGCGCTGCAACTGGGCGACGATGAGCTGGCGGAGGAGCGAGAACAAATTGCCGCAGCTAAAGAGGCGGATGAGCCTGCGACAGAGTCTCTTTTTGACGATCCGCAAGATGACACTTCCCCTGCTGACAGCCCGGCAACGGCTGACAGCCCCACTGACGACTCCGACTCTGCCTTCGATCAGGCAGAATCTGACCAAAATATCGATTCAATATGACAGACGAAAAGTTACAGAAAGTCCTCGCCGCCGCAGGGCTGGGTTCGCGCCGTGAAGCGGAGCGCGCCATAGAGGCGGGCGAGGTGACGGTCAACGGCCGGGTCGCACATTTGGGCGAACGCGTTAAAGTTGGCGATAAAGTGCTTTGGCGCGGCGAGATGTTAGTCGTGCCCGAATCGGCTCGCAGCGAAGTGCGCGTATTGCTGTATAACAAGCCCGAGGGAGAAATCTGCAGCCGCAACGATCCTGAGGGGCGCCCAAACGTTTTTGATGCGCTGCCGCCGTTAAAAAATGGACGCTGGGTGTCGGTTGGCCGACTCGATTTCAATACCAGCGGTTTGTTGCTGTTCACCAACGACGGTGAGTTGGCGAACAAATTGATGCACCCATCCAGCGGCGTCGACCGCGAATACCTAGTGCGGGTGCAGGGAACAGTAGAGGACGATGTGCTCGAGCGTTTGAGTGCCGGTGTGTTGCTGGAAGATGGCCTTGCGCGTTTTACCGCAGTCAAGCGCGGCGGCGCGGGCGGCGGCACCAACAGCTGGTTTTACTGTGTGATTATGGAAGGGCGCAATCGCGAAGTTCGCAGGCTTTGGGAATCTCAGGATTTGCGCGTCAGCCGGTTAAAACGGGTGCGCTATGGGCCGATCGTAATTCCCTCTTTCGTCAAACCCGGTCAATGGCTGGAGTTGGGTGAGCGCGAAGTCGGCGAACTGTTCCGCCGGGCGGGACTTGAGCCGCCGCCGAAGAAACGCTTCCGTCCGGAAGAAGCCAGCGCGCGCGAGCGCCGGGTGAAAAAACTAAGGGCGGCCTCGGGCCGGCAGAGC
>CAYZVN010000009.1:20948-40199 GCA_964482025.1 uncultured Saccharophagus sp.
CGCGCGAGCGCCGGGTGAAAAAACTAAGGGCGGCCTCGGGCCGGCAGAGCAGGGCGGGGGGCGCTCCTGGGAAAGCCCGCAAAAAAACTCCGAAATAGGTCCGGACTAATCTCTAGAGATCGCGCCTGCCTGCGCTTAATCATTCCATAGCATCGCATCAGGGCCGTCACCACTGCAGTGTGGTAGGCGGACCGCCCTTTAAATGGTGGTCTTTATACCGCTTCGCGCACGCGCAAGGCGCTGCTTAGAGGTTGCATCAGCATGGCCAGCAGGCTCTCCAGAGTGGACAACTCCTGCTCGCTAAAGCGCGTCCCACGGAAAAACGTCATCTCCCCAACGCCGTCTTGACCATTGCGCAGGTTGTAGGTGGCGGTATGGGCTCGGCGGGTGCCGAGCGCCAAACGTATATCCCGCTCCGCCAGTTGATACTCCATACCCGAGCAGCGAATCATTTTGTGCAGATGCTGATAAAAAGTCGCGAGTGCTTCATGCAAATCCAAAGGCGCATGCAGGCTACTACTGGCAAGGCGCAATTGAAAATCGCTCAGATCTACTGAGGTATCGGTTGCAGGGGCGGTGGACAGCAGATCGGCATTCGCCAGAATGTGTGTCATAAGGGTTTCTCGTCTTGCCCAGAGTCAATGGATGTCGCCGTTACGCAACAATAGCCAAAGCTGTAGCCAAAGCTGTGCCAAAGACAAAAACGCGATGCTTTTCAATCACATACACTTTGATGTGCAAATCAAAAATGGCCCGGCGACGGTTTTTTGACGCCCATGGGTGGGTGTCGTGGGTGTTTTGCCGCCGCCGGTGGAAGGTCGTGCAGTTGTACAACAACCCTAATGTTGCGAAAATGCCGCGCGTTTTGTTCGGCATAACCCAGGAGTCTTTGTGGCACAGATCGGTCTTTTTTTTGGCAGTGATGAGGGTAATACTGAGTCCGTGGCGTACCGCATCCAGCAGCGTTTCGGTGCCGAGGTGGTGGATGTTTTTGATATTGCCGACGTCACCCAACTGGAGTTCGCCGAGTACGACAAGATCATCCTCGGAATTTCGACCTGGGATTTTGGCCAGATTCAGTCGGATTGGGAGGAATTTTGGGGCGATATAGAACAGGTTCCCTTCGCCGGCAAAACCGTGGCACTTTTTGGCCTCGGTGATCAGTTTGGTTACGGCGATTTCTTTTTAGACGCGATGGGAATGCTGCACGATGTGGTGGTTAACAGCGGCGCCACAATCGTTGGCCATTGGCCGACGGAAGGCTATGAGTTCGACGCCTCTAAAGCGCAAGTTCCCGGTGAAAACCTGTTCGTCGGCCTCGCTCTCGACGAAGATCAGCAGCCGGAGCTGACAAAAGGCCGCTTGGATGAATGGTGTGCACAAGTTCACCGCGCGTTTGCGCTTTCCACCCCTCTTCACTCCATCGATGACTGACTGTTGATGGCGCAGCCCCTCGTGACCATTAAACACACCGGCTTGCAGCGCATCATTAAAGCGCTGCGCTACTTCTTAGCTCTGCGGCGGTTTTTCCCGCTTTATTGCTCTGCACTCATGTTTGGATCAGCATTTCGCTAAGGGCTCATTGATCGTTTTTTTCGCCGGCTCAAGAAGGCCGTCCATAAAGCCTGTTCGATTAGCTATTCTTTTCATATGGGATATTTTGCTGCGGCGTGACTGTCTGTGAGTCAATGTCAGGCAGATCTTCGGCAAGCGGTCGATACGTTCACCTCTTGTGCTATGCTCGGCGGCGTTTGTACCCGTGGGTGTAGCGGACTTCTCAAACCATTACGAAAGGAGCGGATCTTGGACAGCAAACAATATGGAACAGTCTGTGATTTATTGCAGGATGCTTTCACGCAACACGCTCAGCGACCCGCTTTTACATGCTTGGGGCACACATTAACTTACGCGCAGATCGACGCGCTCAGCGCTCGCTTTGCCAGCTACCTGCAACATCACAGCGGCCTTAAGCCCGGCGACCGCATTGCGCTCCAGCTACCCAATATCCTGCAATATCCCGTGGTGCTCTACGGCGCTATCCGCGCCGGCCTGGTAGTCGTCAACACCAATCCTCTGTATACCTCAAGAGAGCTACTGCATCAGTTAAGCGACAGCGGAGCTAAAGCCTTGGTGGTGCTCGCCAATGTGGCGGACAGGGCGGCGGAGGTGCTGCCGCAAACTCAAGTTGAGACGGTAATCGTGACCGAAATTGGCGATTTCTTACCCGCGCCGAAACGACAACTGGTCAACTTCGCGGTTAAACACCTGAAAAAACTGGTACCCAGCTATTCGTTTGCGCAATCGTTTAAGTTGCGAGATGTGATGAAGCTTGGCGACCGGCCACTGACACCGGTTGCGGTGAGCGGCGAGACGCTACTCATGTTGCAGTACACGGGCGGTACTACGGGTGTGGCCAAGGGCGCTATGTTGAGCCACGCCAATCTGTGTGCGAATGTGCACCAGATTCTTCACCACATGACCCGTCTGTTTAAAAGCAAATCGGAAACCGTGGCGGTCGCGCTACCGCTCTACCATATATTCGCTTTGAACATACACGGTTTGTGTGCGATTACGGGCGGCGCTCACAGCATTTTGATACCCAATCCCCGCGATCTTCCCGCCTTAGTCAAGGCGCTAAAGCCCTACAAAATTTCACTCTACGTGGCGGTCAATACCCTCTTCAACGCCATGGTGCGCCACGAAGGCTTCCGCCAGTTGGATTTTTCGGAATTGAAAACGTCCGCCGCCGGGGGTATGGCGTTAACAGAAGAGGTCGCCCGCCAATGGCTTGAATTGACCGGCTGCGGGATTTGTGAAGGTTATGGGCTTACCGAGACCTCCCCGGTACTGGTGACCAACCCCGATAACGCAATTCAGCCGGGCACTATAGGTACGCCGGTGATTGGTACCGAGGTCAAGATTGCCGATGAACAAGGAAATTCCATGCCGGATGGTGAGCCGGGCGAGCTGTGGGCACGTGGGCCGCAAGTGATGTCGGGCTATTGGCAGAAGCCGGAAGCCACCGCCGAAGTGCTTACCCCTGATGGCTGGTTTAAGACCGGCGACATCGCGATTCGTCGTCCCGACGGGTACTTTAAAATTGTCGACCGCAAAAAGGACATGATTTTGGTTTCCGGCTTTAATGTATATCCCAATGAGATTGAGGATGTCGTAACTCAACACCCGAACATTGTCGAGGCCGCCGTTATTGGTGTGCCCAGTCGGGAAACGGGGGAGGCGGTAAAGCTGTTTGTGGTAACCGATGGTAAAAACGTACCGGAAGAGGAGATTATCGCCTTCTGCCGCCAGCGCCTTACGGCTTATAAAACGCCGCGAATTATCGAATACCGTGACAGCCTGCCAAAATCCAATGTCGGCAAAATTTTGCGACGGGAATTAAAGGACCCGGCACCGCAGCCGTAATGGGTTGTAGATAGATTGAATTAACCAGATCGCACATAGGAGACATCACGTGGAAATATCCGCGATTATTTTTTTAGGCCTTGCGATTGCCATTATTTTTATGGGCGCAAAAAGTGTTCCGCAGGGACAGGAGTGGACCGTGGAGCGATTTGGCCGTTACACCCGAACGCTGCGGCCCGGGTTTAATTTTATTGTGCCGATCATCGATATCATTGGCCGTAAACAGATTGTGATGGAGCAGGTGCTTGATGTGGATCCGCAGGAGGTCATCAGCGCGGACAACGCCATGGTCACGACTGACGCGGTATGTTTTTTTCAAGTCATAGATCCGGTAAAAGCGTCGTACGAAGTGAACAACCTGAGTACGGCGATGAAGAATCTGGTAATGACGAATATTCGTGCGGTATTAGGTTCGATGGAGCTGGATGCCATGTTGTCTAACCGCGACATGATCAACACGTCACTGCTGCTCAAGGTGGATGAAGCCACTAACCCCTGGGGTGTTAAGGTAACCCGAATCGAAATTAAGGATATTCGCCCACCCAAAGATTTGGTGGACGCCATGGCGAATCAAATGAAAGCGGAGCGTGAGAAACGCGCGCTAATATTGCGCGCTGAAGGTGAGCGTGAGGCCGCGATTAAAGTAGCGGAAGGGGAAAAGCGCGCGCAGATTCTCAATGCCGAGGGTGAGCGTGAAGCGGCTTTCTTGGAGGCCGAAGCACGTGAACGGGAAGCGCAGGCCGAAGCCAAAGCAACGGAGTTTGTAAGCAATGCTATAGCGGCGGGCAACAGTCAGGCGATCAATTATTTTGTCGCACAAAAATATGTCGATGCCTTGGGTAAGCTCACCGCCTCGAACAATAGCAAAGTGATTCTTATGCCGCTGGAAGCCAGTCAGATCATAGGCTCTTTGGGAGGAATCCAAGAGCTGATCAAGACCGCCCAGAACGATAGTAAATAAGGACTGCTCATGTTCGATGCACTTACAGGTTGGCACTGGCTGGCGTTTGGCATTGCCCTGTTGCTACTGGATACTCTCGGTATTGGTGGAATTCTCATAGGTGCGGGTGGCGGTGCCATTGCGCTCGCGCTGGTGTTGGCGTTTGTGGACGTGTCGTGGCAGTGGCAGTTGGTGCTGTTTGGTGTCTTCGCGATACTGGGCACGGGTATTTTTTGGCGGTTTTTCCGTGTTAAGCCGGCGGAAAATGCGACAAGTAAACTCAATAACCGCCGCGCTCAGCTGATTGGCATGCGTGCATCCTTGCTGCACGCGGTTCAGGGCGGCCAGGGCAAGGTGCAAATACAGGATGCGTTATGGACCGTTACCTGTGAGGAAGATCTGCCCCAGGGTACGCTGGTAGAAGTTGTGGGGTACGACGACAATGCGCTCCACATAAAAAAAATTTGATTACCCATTTATGCTTCAATTGTCATCTACGTTCGAGGTAACACGCCCGGCGGATCCGCATGCCTACTAATGCATTAGTGCTCTCCGGCGGCGGCGCACGTGCCGCCTATCAGGTGGGAGTATTGCATGCGCTGGCGGATATTCTGCCCGGGTTACATAACCCGTTTCCCATTATCTGCGGCACCTCCGCAGGCGCTATCAACGCCGTTGCTCTGGCCGCTCACGGCGGCCGGTTTCGCCATTCCGTGTTGGATCTTGCGCAAGTATGGCGGCATCTTGAGGTTGATCAAGTATTTCATGCCGGCTGGTGGGATCTGCTCTGCGGCCTGGCAAAAGTCGGTGTGTCCATTTTCAATGATGGGGTCGGGCGCGACCGTCCACTCGCGCTGCTCGACAACAGTCCGCTGCGCGGTTTGCTCGCCGAAACCATATCTTTTAATAATTTGGAACGCCGTATTCGCACAGGTGATTTGCGTGCCGTCAGTATTACGGCGATGAGTTACAGCTCGGGCGAATCGGTCGCCTTTTATCAAGGCAGTCCCGAACTGCACGCCTGGCGGCGCGCGCGTCGAGTCGGCCGCCCCACCAAATTAACCGTGGATCACTTGCTTGCTTCATCTGCCATTCCCACGATTTTCCCCGCTGTGTATTTGGATCGCGAGTATTTCGGTGATGGCGCTATGCGTCAGGTGGCGCCGATCAGTCCGGCGCTACATTTAGGCGCCAATCGTTTGTTCGTGATTGGTGTCAGTGCCAACCGCAGTCCCGCCCATTGGGGAAAAACCAAAGCTTTGCCGCGCCACTCTCCGTCAATGGCGCAAATTATCGGCCAGATGTTTAACAGTGCTTTTATTGACGCACTGGAAGGCGATCTGGAGCATATGGAGCGCGTTAACGCGCTCCTGGAGCTTATTGGCGACAATCGCTGCGAGCAAACAAGCCACTTGCGCGACGTGGAAACATTGGTTATTTCTCCCTCGAAACCGCTGGATAAAATTGCCGGGCGGCGGGCACGGGATTTCCCTAAAAGTCTGCGTTTCTTTCTGCGGCGCACGGGCGCAACCGCGCGAGGCGGCGGCTCGGCGGTTGCCAGTTATCTGTTGTTTTCTCAGGGATACTGCAATGAGTTGATGGAGCTGGGGTACCAAGACGCCATGTGGGAACGCGCCGCGATTGAACGATTTTTCAGCAAGTCCAAGGCTATCGAGACCAGTTAACGCTGATTTTATACGGCCGTTTTACTCATCATCTTAAGACCTTCCAAATCCGCCGAGAATGCGGCGGTATTTTTTGCGATGACTTCAAGTAAAATAACTCGCCGCGCTGCTGCGGAGTATTGGAGTGCGGTGTGGTACATCGAAAACATTTTTGGGGGATTGGCGTGAAATTAATAAAGGTGCTTTTAGCAATTCTCGTTGTCGCAGTAGTGGCATTTGTACTCGGCGGTTTTCTATTGCCTAAGCAAATGGAAGTGGAACGCTCGACGTTGATCGAAAGTGATCCTGCCACGGTTTTTGACTATATAAATAGCTTGGAGAATTTCCATCGCTGGTCGCCTTGGGCGGATATGGATCCGCAGATGCAATTGGAATTTTTTGGCCCAAAGCAGGGCGTTGGTGCCGGCATGCGTTGGTCCAGCGAGGTACCTCAGGTGGGTCAAGGTGTACAGCGAATTACCGTTTCCGAGCCTCCGCAGCGGGTGGTCGCAGTGATGGAGTTCGACGGCCAATCTGGCAGCGAGACCGTATTTGAGCTGGCACCGCAGGGTAATCAAACCAAAGTGACCTGGCGCTACCGCGTGGATTTTGGCAGCAATCCGGTATCGCGCTATGTCGGCTTAGCACTGGATGGGGTGTTGGGCCCGCACTATGAACGCGGCCTGGAAAAACTGGAGCATTTGGTGGAGAGCCTTCCCGCCATAGTGACCGAAGAAATCCAGTATCAGGTAGGCGAGACGTCGTTGACAGGTTACCTAGCCTATCCGCGTAATGCCGCTGAACCTGTTCCAGGTGTTTTGGTGGTGCACGAGTGGTGGGGACATAACGATTACGTCCGCAAGCGCGCCGAAATGCTCGCGGAGTTGGGCTACGCTGCCTTTGCTCTGGATATGTATGGCGATGGCAAAGTGGCGAATCATCCGAAAGAAGCCAATGCTTTTATGATGGAAGTAGTCAACAATGCGGAGGCGGCGCGGACGCGTTTTGAAAAAGCCTTGGATGTACTGCAAAACACTCCCGCCGTGAACGAGGACAAAATCGCCGCTATTGGTTATTGCTTCGGCGGTGCAGTGGTGTTGAGCATGGCCCGCTCGGGTTTAGACCTTAAGGGCGTGGTGAGCTATCACGGTGCTTTGCAGGGGCTTGCGCCTATTGACGAGGGTGAGATCGACGCGCGCTTCCTGGTGTTTAATGGAGCGGCTGATCCCATGGTGCCAGAAGAGGCTAAGCAGGCGTTTAAAGCCGAAATGGATGCTGCCGGCCTGCCTTATGAATTTATCGATTACCCGGGTGCCTTACATGGCTTTACCAATCCCACCGCGGATGAAAAAGGCGAGGCTTACGGTTTGCCCTTGAAATATGATGCGGCTGCCGATCAAGATTCCTGGCAGAAAACCCAAGATTTTTTCCGCGCTATTTTTTAAGTCGCTACGAAGGGGGTAGGTGGCACTATCAATATCGGTAGAGCTTCCCACAAAAAAGCCAGTCAACATTGTTGACTGGCTTTTTGACGTATATCGGTGATTACCAGTTCTGAATAATTTCTTTAACTAGGCGTCCTGAAGGCGTCAATTCCCCATCACTCCAACCGCCATTTACGCTAGCGCCCGGTACCAGGGCAGATGCACCTTCCGCTTTGTCGTTGAGCGACCAGTTTGCGTGGCTGATGTTGTTGTTTTTCATAAACGTCATCCAAGTACGTGTTTCTGCTTCATCAACACCACCATCGCCGCTTGCGTCGACCGTACCCCACTCGGTTACAAACAATGGAATTCCTTGACTAAGCGCTGCACTGGCTTTATCACGCAGCTGTCTGTGGTAAACGTTGGCGGCGTAAAAGTGCAGGGTGTAGGCGATATTGCTGGAGATGGTAATCGGGTCTGCTGCCGCCGCGTCCACATCCTGCGACCAGTTAGGTGTGCCGACGATGATCAGGTTGTCAGGATCGTTTTGGCGAATGGCACGAATAACGGTTTCCGCATAGGGCTTGATCACACCACTCCAGGAAACGGCTAATGGCTCGTTGTAGATCTCATAGATCACGTTGTCGTATTCGCCATAGAGTGCGGACATTTCACTGAAAAATTCCACCGCTTCGTTGGTGAAGTCCTGGGCCTCGTGAGCGTGCCAGTCGATGATGACGTACATGTCGTTTTCAATGGCCGCATTGACGACGGTTTTCACCTTGCGAATATTGCTTTCACGGTTCTGGATATAGCTGCCCGGCGGACTCACGGGATTGTCATGCATTACCCCCATCGCGGCGCGTACCAACTTGGCTCCCCAGTTTTCTTTAAGGTCTCTGACAGCATCGGCGTTGTAGTACTTCTCGCCCTCCCAGCCATCGTTACTCCAGAACAGGCTCATACCCGCGATACTTCCCGGTTGGCCGTCGAATAGAACCTGGTTGCCTTGAGTGCTGATTTTAGCAACGGTGCCTGGATCGGTTGGCAAATCGTCCGGGTCTTTGCTGACACCATCGTTCTGCCCCGGTACATCACTCAAGGTAAACTTATCTAAGTTGAAAATCCCGCCGCCGCTCACGCCGTAGAAGCAGAGCAGATGAGTGCCGTTAACCTCTTCTGAAAGGCCGACATTAACGGCGGTAAACGTTTCCCAGCCGCCAGTTGATTGGGTGATTTTCTCGCCCAAATTGGTGCCGCTGCTAGGGTCGGCGCCGCCCACTAGGATGGCGATGCGGCCTGGGTCGCTCATGCCTTTAGCCATCAGGAAATCGATACTGCGTACGCCGGTCATATTGACATCGTCATAGCAGATCGAGCTGCCCGCATCGTAATAGCCGACTACCTGCTGACTTGGATCGGCCATCAAGCCGTCAATCATGTAACCGCGAGAGAGATTTGCATTCAGCGCTTCTGCTTCGATGGTGCCGCCGACTGCGCGCAGACCACCGGAAGATGAGCTTGAGCTGCTGGATGAGCTGCTGGATGAACTGCTGCTGGAGGAACTTGAGGAGCTGGAGGAGGAGCTGCTTGAGCTGGAAGATGGTTCTCCCGATGAACTGCCGCCGCCCCCGCAAGCGATTAATGTGCTCATGGTCAAGCATAGAACGCTCTGTTTGAGCAGAGTCAGTGGTGTTTTACTCCCCGAACTGGCCATTTTCATGCAATTGTCACCTTTTAGCTTTTGTTTGTTTTGATTCTGCTGCCAAGTAGCAGGTTCGTTATTGTCATGACAACAATAATGGGCGGAACCTTAGCGGGGAAGTACGCAATTTTCTTTAATGCGAGTCCCATTTCGAGAAAAAGGTGAAAAGGACACCGTGTATCTGTGGAAAACTCGACAATTAAAAGCGATGACGTGTTGGGTGATTAACCGCGACTGGCACTGTTGCCGGAAGGTTCTTGCGCGGTTAGTGGTCGTGGGCTGTGGTGTTTGGGAGATCGCGACAGGTCTCGTCAGCCAGTTCGATTTCCAGTGTGGTATGGGCCAAGTCAAAAGGCTGTAACGCCATTCTTAACCGGCATTTTAAAAGATCGTACTGCGACAAAATCTGATCGTCATCGACGACGATGTGTGCAGTCAGTACGTGGTGGGTGCCGTCCAGCGACCACAGGTGCACATGGTGTAACTCACGGACGCCACTGACCTCGGCGAGGACCGCGTGAATCTGCTCGAGCAGGTCGGGCTCGGGCACGGCTTGGGTAAATAATTGCAGGGTGGTCCACAGTGTTCTTACTACGTTGAACAAGATAAATAACGTAAAACCTATGGAGAGCAGTGGGTCGAGGATGGGCCAGTCAACAAATTGCATCACCAGAGCGATGATTAACACGGCAATCCAGCCCAATACATCTTCCAATAAATGCCAATTCAGTACGCGTTCATTCAAGGTTGTGCCGCCGCTTAGGCGGTACGCAGCGTAACCGTTGACGGCAACCCCCAGCACCGCCAGTACCAGCATGCCTTCGGTGTGCGGCATCACCGGATCGGCGAGGCGGGGCAGGGCGGTGCTTAAGACCCAGAGCGACCCCACAATCAACACCAACCCGTTGATCAGCGCGCCCAGCAGACTCAAGCGTTTGTAGCCATAGGTAAAACGGGTGTCGGCTGCTTTGTTGCCGAGGCGGTTGAGCAGCCAGGCGCTGCCGATGGAGAGCGAGTCGCCCAGGTCGTGCACCGCGTCGGCCATGATGGCGGTGCTGTTGGTCAACCAGCCGCCGATAAACTCGATCACGGTAAAGCTGAGATTTAAGAAAAACGCCCAGCCAATTCGCCGGGAAGCGTCGTCGCCAGAATCGTGATGGTGATGATGGTGGTGGTTGTGCATAGAGGCTCCGGGAGAAGCGCGCATGGCCGGCGGGAAAGTCACCTCCATCGGCCCTGCGCTGGTCTCGCAGCGGTGTCAGCGCGGATAACTTTGATTGTAGATTTCGCCCGCGCTGCCGTATAGCGCCGTGGATTCCGTGTACCGCTATTTTTCCGGAAAGCTGATGCCTTGGAGGTTGCGCATGGCGCGGCTGGGGCTTTCAATAAGCTCATCGCCTTGCTGATCGATAAAGAGCGCGATAAGCCCGGCCGAATCCGCCGCGCGTAAGCCTTGCTCGGTGCCCAAGCAGAGCAGGGCGGTGGACCAAGCATCCCCCAGGGTTGGATCTGGGTGCAGAATCGCGACGGATACGGTGTCGTGTTCAACCGGTTTGCCGCTGCGCGCATCGAGGATGTGGCTGTAGCGTTTGCCATCCTGGTCAAAGTAATGGCGGTAGGTGCCGGAGGTCACCAGCGACATGGGCTCGCCATTGTCGAAGGATACAATTTTGTGCAGGCGACGCTCACCGGGCAGCGGTTTTTCCACGGCGATACGCCAGGGTTTGCCGTCGGGTTTGTGGCCGCGGACTTTCAGCTCGCCACCGACTTCCACCAAGTAACCTTCCACCTCAAAGGTTTCCAGAATCTGTGCAATGCGCTCTACGGTATAGCCTTGGGCGATAGAAGACACATCGATACGCAGCTCCGGCACGGCTTTGCGCAGATGGTTACTGCCGGCAGCCGCCAGCTTATCCATGCCCACACTCTCCAGAGTCTGTGCCAGCGCTTCTGCATCTGGAGGAGTGAACACGTCTTTTTTGAAGCCCCATAAATCAAACAGCGGCTTGATGGTCAAGTCGTAGCAGCCATTGCTGGCTTGGTGGATGTCGTGGGCGACTTTAACCAGGTCCATCAGTTCGCTGTCCACCATCAGCGGCTCGGTGGTTTGTTGCGCGTTAAACAGCTCGATGGCGGAGTCGTCGCGGTAGTTGGAGAGCGCCTGGTCAATGCGGGCAAATTCGTTATAGATCGCGGTTTGTACGGCGGTGGTGTCGGTGCCGTCCGGCGCGAGATAGCTAATGTTGTAGGTGGAGCCTTGGGCATAGCCAGACAACTTGGTTAACTCGGTGCGATTACCGCAGGCGCTGAGGAAACACAGGAGGACGACAAAAAAACATCGGAACATGAAGCAGCCGCTTGGATTGATCTAAAAGAGCGGCGCATTGTACTGATTTCCGCGCACTTGAGGGCGAAACGGCAGGGAAAAATGGCTTCCGAAGAAGCCACAGGTGTAATCAGCGATTGCGAGGCTTGTCGGTGCTGCCGACGGAAGTAGGGCTCCAAGATGGCGGATCGCTGGCGGGAAACGATTCGTCGATCGCTTCATCGATCTGGTCATCGGTTGGTTTTTGCGCGACTTTCGCGGGCTTATCTCGATGCACTTTGTATTTACCGCGTCGCACCGGGTGGCGTTCACGGGTTTTGTCGTCAGTGTCGTAAACCATGGTGGTGGCTCCTGGCAGATGTTTGTGGGACGCTCAATGTTTTGACTCCAGAATCGACTGGAGTTCGTTAACCGCGATCGGCGGCATAGGATCACTAACTTCGCAGAGATAAATCTCGTGCGCGAGGCTTTGGATATTGCAGAAGCCGGCCGAGCGCAGCATGGCGCCGACGCAGGCGTGGTTTGGCGCCCACCAATTGGTGGGGTCGTTCGCCACTTGATGCTCGATAAAGGCCATCTTGGGCCAGCCTGGGTGGTTCATGATGTCTCGCTCTTGCAGGTCGTAATTGGCCTCCGCCTCAAAGACCGTGTCGCCCGGTAGGGTCATGGTTTGAAACACCATGCTGTTGCGGCAACAGTTGCGCACTATGTCCAAGGCCAGCATGGGGTAACGCAGGTGGTACATCACCCCCATAAACCACACTAGGTCGTAGATTTCCGTGTCGTAAATGAGCTGATAAATCGCCGCGCGCCGAAATTCGATTTTGTCTTTTAAATCGAGTGTTTCCGCTGCCCAGCGGGCCTGACGCAGATAGTGCTCATCGATATCAATGGCGGTCACCTGCGCGCCTCGCCGCGCCAGCTCGAAGCTGTAATAACCGGCGTTGCAGCCGATATCCAGCACCTGCATGCCCGACATATCCTGGGGTAAATAAGGGGAGACCTGATGCCATTTGAAGCCGGGAAAATCCCCCAAAAAATGTTCCGGCGCCGTTTGCTCACCTTCGGGTAAATGGATGTTGTGGAACCAGGGGCCGAGTTGTTCGATTTGCTTACGGATTGCAGTGGATGCCATAAGACGCCTCCAGATTTAGTGATTCGCAGCTAGAGCAGGCGCACAGAGCTGCTGCCAGTGATGCTCAATTTCCAGAGCGCGATGGCGCGAGGTGTGGCCGTTGAGAATCCGCTGGCGAAACCTCAAGCCGAGCGCCAAGCGCTCTTCTTCTTCCATCTCTAGGTGTTCCAGCACATCGTTGCTGTTGCGGGCCACCAGAATTTCGTCACCCAGGGCAAAAAAACGGTCCAGGCCCGGCCAATAATCGCTGATGACCGGAGTGCCGCAGGCGCCGGCTTCGAACAGGCGCACGCTTGGCGAGTAACCGGCGCGGATCATGTCGCGGCGGGTGATATTGAGGGTGAACAGTTGGTCGTTGTAGAAGGTACAGTGCTGCTCCGGCGGAATATGTTCCACCGTCTGCACGTTGGCCGGCCACTCGATGGCGGAAGGGTATTGCGCACCCGCAACACAAAAACGCGCCTCCGGCATATGCCGCGCGGTTTCGATTAGCAGCTTGTTCAGCGTCGGCTGTCGGTCGTCGCTATAGGTGCCCAGATAACCGAGCGCGTAGTGGCGGTGACTGCGATCATCGCGCATCACCGGCTCATGAAAGTACAAGTCCGGGTCGACGGAGCAGTAGAGCGGCAACGCCCGTTGCGCCCCATAGTCTTGCTCGAGCACTTGCAGAATGGGCCCACCGGTGAACGACCAGTAAATGTCGAATTCGGGGATCATGTCCGGGTGCAGATATTCGTAGTCGCCGCTTTCCAGCTTCGCTAGGGTTACGGGTGTGTCTATGTCGTAAAACGCAAAGCAGCGAGGGGCGAGCAATTTCACCAGGCGAGTAATGTCCTGAGCGTCCGCGACGTAGGAGCCGAGGATGACGAGGTCTGCCGTGCTGATATCGGCCGCGTAATGTTTGAGCTCGCTGACGTCGCGATAGAGCTCAGTGCGGCAAAACGGCGGGTGAGGCATATCTCGGTTGGCGGCGTACCAAGGCACGTCTTTTTCCAAAAACGTTATTTGATGACCGCGCGCGTGAAGCGCCTTGATAAGGCTGCGGAAGGTGGTGGCGTGGCCGTTGCCCCAGGAGGAGGTGATGGAGAGGCCAAAGATAATAATGTTGAGGGGTTGCATAGCAGGTCTCCGATAAGCTTCACGCCGTGGCGCGCAGTGCTAGCTGTTCACTGAGAAGGGTGTGAAATTGGCGAGCGCGGTGGCCGTAGGTGTGTTCCGCAAGCACGCGCTGCCGCGCAGCGGCGCCAATGGCCCGGGCTTTCTCTGGAGTGAGGGAGCGCAGGTGCGCGATAACCTCGGCGCCGCAGGAGGCCAGCAAGACTTCCCGTTCCGGCTGGAGAAACAGCTCCGCGCCCTCCCAGCGATCCATAATCAAACACGCGCCTGCGCCAGCGGCCTCGAATACTCGGGTCGGCGGCGAAAAACCGGTTTTGGCCATGCTGTCGCGGTTGATATTGAGCACCGCCAGCGGACTGCAATTGAAAGCATTGTGGTCGCGGGTATAGACATGACCCAGATAGCGGAGATTGGCCAGCTGCGGCGAATGCTGCTGCCAACCGCTGCCGCCGAGAATAAATTGGCAATCTGGCAGCGCAGCGGCCGCCTGAAAGAAAAACTCATGCACGCGGGCTTCCCGGTCCGGCAGGCGATTGCCGAGGAATCCGAGGGTGGCGTGGAAGCGAGGATCGGCGGGAACCGGGTGGTGAGTGTCGGGGTCCAGCGCGTTGTAAATGGGTTGGCAGAACTGAGCTCCGCGACTTTGATAAGCGTCGATTACCGGCTGGCCACCGCCGTAGGTCAAGATGAAGTCGTAACGGGGGATCAGGCGGTGGAAGGGGTCGTTCGGATTTCGCTCTAGCCGCTCTAAGGTGGCCGGTGCATCTACATCCCAAAAGATGCGGACGCTGCGGCGGCGCGGGTTTTTGGGCAAGTCGAGCACTTCGCGCTCCAGCCATTCATCCAGTACGCCCACACCGCTGGCTTTAATGATCACCTCGGCGGACTGCGCCTCTTGCAACGCTTGGCGTGCACTGGCTTCGTCGGCTTGATACACCACCACTCGCGCCCAGTCGGGGTCGTCCATATCTCGGTGCTGCTGGCGCTCGAAGGCGTCCGGCTCGTAGAAGGTGATGTCGTAGCCCAGCGCCGCTAAGGCTTTCAGAATACCCCGGTAATAGGTGGCCGCACCGTTCCAATAAGACGACACCAAGCTAGAGCCAAAGAAGGCGATCCGTAGTGGGCGATGAGCGGTTTCAGACATGAAGATAAACCTCGCTGATATTGGCCGCCGGCACCGACGGCGTTCGCAGATGTTGGAGCTGCCGCAATATGTCGAGCAGCTGATCCACCCGATGAGTACAGGTGTGGTTTTCGCGGATGGTGGTTAAGGCGTGGTCGGCGACGGCCTGAGCCAAATCGCCGTCGTGAAGCAACGCGTGCAGGTGGCGCTGCATCTCGGTGCCGTTGCCCGCCACCAAGTAATCCTCACCGGGGTTGAACAGCCCTTCCCGATCTTCCCAGGGTGCGCACACCATGGGGATGCCGCACGCCATGGCCTCAAATGGGCGAATAGTGGGAATACCCGGCAGGCTGGCGGTGTAATGACGGCGTGGCACATGCACCGTGACCCGGTGGTTGGCGAAGATCTCCGGCGCGTGGAAATTGGGCAGCCAGCCACAATAATGAATGCCCTGATGCGCGAGTGTTTGCAGAACCTGGCGGGGATAGCGCACACCGTATACGTGAGTGCGCAGCTGTAATTGCTGTGCCGGCTGAAATAGAAACTCCTGCAGCTCAGCGGTGCGTTCGTCATCGCCCCAATTGCCCACCCACACCAAGTCGCCGCTGGGCAGATCGGGATTGGGATCGCGGGGGTAGAACACGCGAGTATCGGCGGCTTCATGCCACGTCCAGACGGTATGACTCCACCCGTGTTTGCGGTACAGATCGGACAGAATTTCGCCAAACGCGAGTACCCCGTCATAACAATCGAGACGGAAACGATGCAACCAGGACGGATCGCTCAGGGCGCGGTGGTGGGTGTCGTGGAACAGCAGGCAAAAATCGAGTTGATGATTACCGCCGCGCTGAACTCGGTCGCGCAGCTCACCAAAGCCGTTAACCAACCACGCCTCATTCCACTCGTGTACCACCACCACGTCGGAATCCGCCGCCACCTGCTCCATATCCAGATTCTCCCGCGTGTAGGCGCGGCTGTGCAGGTTGGGGTAGGCATCGTAGAAGGCGTCCAGAGCGGCGGTGCCGTGGTCGCGCAATAGGTTCTCGCGGCTCCAGGAATCTTCCGGTTCGTAAACCTGAACGTCGTAACCGCGGGCCAGCAAATCCGTCACCACTCCGCGAAGAAAATGGGCGTTGCCGTGGTTCCAATCGGATTCCAGCGAGTGATAGAAAAAACTGAATTTCATGGTGTGACTCCTGAAGGCATGCGGCCGGACGTCTGGGGAGTAAGAGGCGCGACTGAGGCCCGCAAGGGGTGGCGCAATGCTTGATACAAATGCACATAGCCGGCCGCCATACGGCTGGCGGAATAGCGCTGGGCGCGTCGCCAGGCCCGTTCCATCATCCAGCTCAGGCGGGATGGATTAACAATCAAGGCTTCGAGGGCACGTTGAATCTCCTGCGGATTATCTGGGTCCACATACTCTGCTGCATCGCCCCATATTTCCCGCAGGCTGTCGATGTCGCCGAGCACCAGCGCGCACCCGCTGCGGGCGGCTTCGAGAATGCCCAAACCAAAGGGCTCATAGCGGGCCGGGGCGACATAAATACTGGCCCGGCGTAAGCGCTCGGCCAGGGCTGGCTGAGCGAGCAGACCGAGGTGGTGCAGGCCGGCCAGATCGCTGTCATCCGCTCCCGGTGCATTTGACGCGCCGGCAACGTGAAGCTTCCAAGGCAAATCTGCGGCTATAGCCGCGAGGGCGCTCACATTCTTGGCTTCATCCCACAGCCGCCCCGCACTCAAAATCAGCGGCTCCATAAAGGAAATTTTGGCTTCGGGAGTTGGCAGCAGTGCCGGGAAATCGCGGCCGTTGAAGATCACTGAGGGCGCGGCCACGGGGCCGTAGTGGCGAATCAGGGCATCCATCATGGCGGTAGAGGGTGCCACCACGCGATCAGCGGCCTGCAGGCTGGCACGCACGGTGGTTCGATAGCGGGACCAATCGGTACTGGGTGCCGGGCGTTTTTTTACCGCTTCCCACCAGGACATCACACATGAGTGACCCACTATCACCACCGGGCTATGCCAGCCTAGGGCACCGTGAGCCAGATCATTCAGGTGAACAATATCCGGCTGTAGTTCGCGCTCCAGAGCAAGCAGCCATTCGCCCGCCTGCGCCACATCGTCCCAGGCGTCAGCCATCCAGCAGAGTTTGTAGCGACTCTCGTAGAGGGTGACATTGGGCAGCTCGGCCAGCTGTCGGCGCTGCTCGGCAGATAGAGCACCGCCCATAGAGGCGAGGGCAACCTTGACGCCGTAAGGTCGCAGCGCCGCGCACAGCTCCATGCAGTAGGTCCACACCCCGCCGACGGTGTCGGTGGTCATCAGCAGGCGCATCATCGGCAGTAGATCCGATCGATGATATGGGCGACCTTCAACGCTTGCTCCACTTCCGGGTCGTATTGGTCGTTTTCGGCCAGGCGCGTCACCCAGTGCAGCAATGCCCGCCCGCCCCAAGCGTCCGGTGGCCCCGCCAGGCGATGGCGGCTGGTGCCCTGGGTGCGCTCCAGCTCAAAATCAAAAAAGGAGCCGTTGATATTGCGCAAAACGGCGCCGCCTTTGGTGCCATAAAAGTGCGCTTCGATCACCGCGTCTTGCCCCGCGTGCAAATTCCACGAGCAGCATAGGCGCGCGCGCGAATTGCCAAGGCCAAACTCGGCTATGGCGTAATCCTCCACGTGGTTGTAGGGCGGGCGCAGTCTCTGGCCTTGGTGGTAGAGGGTACTGGACAGCTGATTCACATCGCTGGTGCCCGTCAGCCACAGCGCCAGATCCACCAGATGAATGCCCAGATCCATCACGCAGCCGCCGCCGGATGAGGCCATGTCATAAAACCAGGGTTTATCAGGGCCGTAGGCGTTGTGGAAAGTGAGGTCTATAGCGACCAGTTCGCCGAGTTCCCCCGCCGCAATCTGCTGTCGCAACACATCCATGCCGTGCAGGTGCCGATAGGAAAAATCGATACCCAGAAGTTTGTTGGCCCGCCACGCGGATTGGATAACCCGAGTGGTCTCCGCGCTGGTGCGCGCCAGAGGTTTTTGACAGAACACAGCCTTGCCGCTGTCCAGCACATCCACACACTGCTCCGCATGCAAGGCGCTGGGGGTGGCGATGACCACGCCGTCCAAGTCCGCATCCAGCAAATCCGCGATGTTCGAATAGACGGTGATTTCCTCGCCCAATGCCGCCGCGCTCGCCGCCGCTTGCGGGCAGGGATCACAGACGGCGCAGTAGCGTGCCAGGGGTTGCTCCATTATCGCTTGCGCATCCAGCAGCGCCTGCATACGCAAGCGGCCTATCCAGCCGGTGCCGAGAAAGCCCAGGCGCACCGGTGTGCGCGATGTTTTTCGCGAGGTTTTGGCGGCGGACATATCCAATGCGGATGCCTCGGAAAGCGCTTGCATGAGAATTGCGGTGCTCATAATTGGATCCAACCTTTGATAAAGCCATCGGGGCGATCAACCATCATTTGGAATGCGGAATCCAGCTGGTTGAGGGCGAAAGAGTGGGTCAATAATTCCTGCGGTTTGATGTGCCCTTCGACCGTGGCGGCTATGCCGGCTTGGATGCCGCGCATATAGCGACGGCTGTCGCGCTCGTGGGCGTTGATGACGTCGATGGCGCGCCAATTCCATTTCTGCATATTCACCTGCCGCATACCGTCCTGGTGATAGCCGCCGATCACTAAGCGGCCATACTCGGCGATCATCTCGGTGGCGGTATCCAAAGCGAACTGCAAACCGGTGACTTCGATTACCCGCTCGCACCCCAAACCCTCCGTAAGGCGCACGATTTCGTGGGCGTTGCCCCACCAGTCTTCGGTATCGAAGCAGGCTTGCGCGCCGTACTGCAGCGCCAGCGCGCGGGCACTTTCGCGGCGCGACATCACCAAGACTCTGGCACCCACTCCAGCGGCGAGCTGTACCAATAAGAGCCCGAGAAAGCCGGCGCCTATAATGGCGACGCTCTGGCCCGGCTGGATGTCGGCGCGCTGAAAAATATTCATGGCGCAAGCGATGGCTTCGCCGGGGAAGGGCAGCTTGTCGAGGGCTTCTGGCAAGACCGCCACATCCGTCGCTACCACATTCATATGGCGGGCAAACGCATGGCCGCCGAGGCAGGTTACGCGCCGGCCTATAGCCAGATCTGGGCGCAGCTGTCGGGCTTGCTCACCCATGGCGACCACTCGGCCCCAACCCTCGTGGCCGGGGGATCCGGCGGCCTGGGGATAATCGAACCAGGGGCGGCCTTCCCAAACCGGCAGGCTGGATGCGCATACGCCGCAACCCTCCAGAGCGATGCACACCTCGTCGGCCGCACAGGGGGGCAGCACGGCTTCACGCAGGTCAAACCGCTGCGGCTCGGCGAGCACGGCAAGAGTGGTGTTCACACTGG
>CAYZVN010000009.1:40299-46147 GCA_964482025.1 uncultured Saccharophagus sp.
CGCAGGTCAAACCGCTGCGGCTCGGCGAGCACGGCAAGAGTGGTGTTCACACTGGTAGGGGCGCGATGGGGCAAGTGATCCAGGAGCGCATCAGAGGACTTTGGCACTGGCGAGGCCTCCCTTGTGATCGAGCGGGGGTAATTCGGCGTGGCCGCGCTCGAACAGATTGGTCGACACCCATTGGTGCAGGCGCGCCAAGCCTTCTTCGACGGTGTAACGCGGACGCCAGCCGGTGAGTTCGCGGAACAGGCGGGTATCGGTGACGTAATATTTCTGATCGCCCAGGCGCCAGTCGGAGAAGTCATATCGGCAGCGGCCTTCGGTTAGGCGCTCGATGTGCTCCATGATCTCCAGCAGGCTGGTGCTGTTGTCGACACCGCCGCCCATGTTAAAGGCGCGACCGCTGAGGCCATCCATACGGGCGTGTGCCAGCATCATGGCGTCCACCAAGTCATCGACATAGAGGATGTCGCGCACCTGACAGCCATCGCCATAAAGCGTTAGAGGAAGGCCCTTCATGGATTGAATTAAAAAGTGGGCGACCCAGCCCTGATCTTCGGTGCCGAATTGATGCGGGCCGTAGATGCAGCTCATGCGAAAGACGACGGCCGGAATACCGTAGGTACGGGCGTAATCCAGCACGTATTGGTCGGCTCCACCTTTCGAGCAGCCGTAAGGACTGTGGAAATCCAGGCGTTGATGTTCGTTGATGCCGTTTTGGTGAAGAGCCTCACGCGGTTGATAGCGCTGGTCCACTTGCTCAAGCACCACATCATCCAGTGCTCCATAGACCTTATTGGTAGAGGTAAACAGCAGCGGCGGAGGGCTTTTCATGTGCCGCAAGGTTTCGAGAATGTTGAGCGTGCCGCGCACATTTACATCAAAATCTTTTTGCGGATCGTCGATGCTGGTGGTGACTGCAACCTGTGCCGCAAAGTGAAAAATTTTGGATGCTCGTTGTACCGCATCGCGAACTAAATGCGCATCGCGCACATCGGCAATTTCCACCTGGACTTTCTTACCGTAGGTTTCGCACAACCATTCCAGATTATGTTCCACCCCCGAGCGAGCAAGATTATCGAAAATTAAAACTTTTTCGCCTTCTTGCAACAACCGCTCGGCAACATTGGTACCGATAAAGCCGGCACCGCCGGTAATCAGTACAGGTTTTTTTACCGCGCGACGGGCAACCACCGACAAACTTTTATCGCGTGTATCGCGTGGCGATGGCTCGCGGCAGAGGCCCGCGCTGCAGCTGTAAACACTTTCCACCAGCTTGTGCAGGCCGCCGAGTCCGCTTTCCTGCCATACCCGATACATCAGTTTCGGCGTGCCGTCGGCGGCTTTCATACCAAAATGATAATGCCGCTCGTCTTCGTGAAAGCCGTCCTGATGACTTTCTTGGGGGTGGAGGTCGTACGCGGAATACCAATAAACTCGATCGAAGGGTGCTTCCAGCGCCTCCATCAGCGTTTTAACCTGGACGATTTCGTCGTGGCGCCAGGTGGAATAACCGACCTCGGTCAACCAGAGTTCCGGGTGCAGCTCATGTTTGTCCAACACCCTGCGGATTTTCTCGATTTTCTGCAGCCAAGTGTCGCTGTCGAACTCCCAGGTTCCGGGAAAGCCGTGCAGGCCAACGGCATCGATATGAGCGAGCGCGCCACGTGAACATACCGTATCCAGCCAGTTGGGATCGGTGGGGCACATGCCGGCAAGAACGGTTTTTTTACCGCGCTGTTTAGCCCAGTGGGACGCCATGCCGATCATTTGCGAAAACACCGCCCAATCCGGATCCAGCCGCCAGTCCCAATCATTTAGATTATTGGGTTCGTTCCATAATTCAATCCACTCAAAGTACTCGCCATACTGGGTGATTAAAGTGTCGATAAAATCCGCATAATCTTTTGGATTGCGCGGCGGCGCGGAGGTTTTCGCTTCAACGCCCAAAGAGGGCGGCGTATAACTGACACAGGGCAGGAACTCTAGCTGTTGTGCCACCCGTGGAATAAACCAATCAAACCACTCCCGCCCGGCGGATGTATGCCAATCGGCCCACGAAATGCCGCTGCGCAGGCGCGTAATATTCAGTGCCTGCAAATCATCCAGCGTTTTTTCCGCCCGCTCGTACTCGCCCGGCCGCAACCACTCGAGCACCCCAATACGCGCTTGCGCAGCCTGCCATTCAAAATCCACGGTCATAGGCTCAACCCCCGACGAGACAGCTCACTGCGCATGTGCTCCACCCGGTCTTCCGCTCGCTGGGTTTGCAGCCAATCGGCTAATTCTCGGAGTCCGTCCTCCAGGCGGACACTGGGTCGGTAACCCAACAGCTCGCGCGCCTTGTGAATATCGGCAAAACAGTGACGAATATCGCCAACGCGATATTCACCGGTAATTTCCGCTGTTAAATCCTCGCGATCCAATACTCGGGCGACTTCGCTGGCAATTTGTTTGATCGAGTAATTTTCGCCGCTGCCGATATTAAACACTTCACCATTGGCTTTATCACTTTCCATCGCGAGCAGACATGCCTCGGCAATATCGTGAACGCTGACGAAATCGCGGCGCTGATTGCCGTCTTCAAAAATCATCGGCGCGCGACCATTGAGAATGCGCGAGGAAAAAATCGCCAGCACACCGGTATAGGGGTTGGAAAGTGCTTGGTACGGGCCATAGATATTAAAAAATCGCAAGGCCGTCGTCGGAATTTTGTAAGCCGAACCGACCATCAAACAGAGCTTTTCCTGATCGTATTTGGACAGGGCGTAAACCGAAGAGGGTGAGGGCGTTTTGCTTTCCGGTGTGGGTACCGGCTGCAGAACTTGGCCGTTATGACGCAGCTCCCACTCGCCAACTTTCAGTGCCGCTAACTCGCGCTCTCTCGGCGCAAAGGTGTTGCCGGTGCTGTCGCAGTAATACCCTTCACCGTACAAGCTCATGCTGGAGGCGACCACAAGTTTGGCGACGGGTTGTTTGGCCAAAGCTTCCAGTAATACCGCCGTGCCGCGATTATTCACATCTACGTACTGGTTAATTTCATACATGCTTTGGCCAACACCAACTGCGGCCGCCAGGTGGTAAACCGCATCCACACCCTTAAGGGCTTCTGCCACCTTGGCAGCGTCTCGAATGTCGCCTTGAATCAGCTCCACCTGCGGATGCAAATAGTCGGGTTTCGCTGAGTTTTGATGGACTTGTTCACTCAGGTTGTCCAACACTCGGACTTGATAACCCTCACGTAATAACCGGTTGGCGAGATGGGAGCCAACAAAGCCAGCGCCTCCGGTAATTAAAATGCGATCACTCATAAAATAATTTCTCCTGATCCGGTTTGTTGCGCGGTTAGCGAAAAGTGAGCTTGGCTCAAAGCGGGCACAGCTCGGTTATCGCGCAGCAACATTTCTTCGAAATAGCGGATGGTGCGAATTAATCCTTCTTCTAAAGCGACTTTTGGCTGCCAGCCCAATAAGTGTTTTGCGCGGCCGATATCGGGGCGTCGCTTGCACGGGTCATCTTTGGGAAGAGGCTGAAATACCAGATGTGAGCGAGAGCCCACTAGGGAAATAATGTTTTGCGCAAGTTCGCAGACGGTGAATTCCTGCGGGTTGCCCAAATTAATAGGGCCGGCCACGTGTCGAGGAGCAGCCATAAGTGCGCGCAGCCCGACAATTAAATCATCGACATAGCAAAATGACCGGGTTTGATTGCCGTCACCATAAATTGTGATGGGTCGATCCAGCAGGGCCTGGACGATAAAATTGGACACTACGCGCCCATCTTGCGGTTGCATATAGGGGCCGTAAGTATTAAAAATGCGCGCAATTTTTACGTCCACGCCGTAAGTGCGACGAAAATCCATACACAGTGTTTCGGCGCAACGCTTGCCTTCGTCGTAACAGGCGCGCGGCCCAACCGGATTGACATTGCCGAAGTAATCTTCCGTCTGAGGATGTACGATCGGATTGCCGTAGACTTCACTGGTGGAGGACTGTAAGAGCCGTGCCCCGTTACGACGGGCAAGCTTTAATAAATTGCCAATACCTTCAGTGCTGGTGCGCAAGGTTTGGAGTGGATCTTCCTGATATTGCACAGGCGAAGCGACACAGGCCATGTTGTAAATTTCATCAACTTCGATGTCGATGGGGTCGGCGACATCCTGTTCGAGAATGTCGAAATTACCGAAGCTTTCAAGGTGTTTAAGATTCGCCTTGTGGCCACTGGAAAAGTTATCTAAAACGGTAACCTTATGACCCTCCTGCAATAGACAGATCGATAAGTTTGTTCCTAAAAATCCAGATCCTCCCGCCACCAAAATTCGCTTTTTTTCTAGCATCATTGCATGCTCTTGTAGGTTGGTCAGTGGAACGGCTGGCGGCGCGACACCGCTATTGCAATGTCTCGTAACCAGTCAGCTCAATGAAACACATATCGATTATGTATCTAGAAATCACGTCCAAAATGCTCGCACTCGTCATCTGGGTCGTCAGCAATCTTGAAATGATATCTAGCCGCCTATAAACACGGGCCGCATGAGTCGATGTCGCTACGGCTTAGCGTTAAAGCCAGATGCATGCCAGGCCGGAGAAGGGGAGGAATAGGGTAGTGGGTGATGGCGGCACAAGCTGCAGCAGTACGTCCTCCGATGTTTTTATGCGACTTTGGAGCATGGCGACTGCGCTTTAATAATTCTTTTTTACATTGCTTGTAAGATTTACAGGTTAATAAAAACCGTGCGTGTTCGAAAGCTGTGATTCCAAAAAATAACAAGAACTAGGTTTATGCTTCGTTTTTGGACAGCTAAAGTGTGCTAAATCGGTGTTGACACGCTCCAGATCATTTTGTCGCTAAATCCGGCTTGCTGCCGTCTCGCTCACGTATTGGTCGAAAAATAACTCCTCTTGAGTTAACAACCGAACGGTACGGATAACAGCGGGTGACTAGGATTCTGCCGTAGCTACTGCAAAGCCAGACGCGACTGTATAGCGCGGTAACGCGCATCGACATAGTGGTGCTTTTGGATCGATATAACGGGTGTGAAGTGCCACAGTCATGGCATGGCTTCTTAATTCGGGTGCCGGCGAAATGCACTTGCTTTGGTGCTTATGCTTCCCGCAGCGTAAGGAGTATGAAATAGCGTCTAACAAATGATATTCGAGGCTCATCATAATGCGAATAAGAAAATCGGCCTTTCTTAAGTGCGCAATGGTTGCGATTATTGCGCCCTCACCCAGTGTTTTTGCGGCACCCGCAGGAGGCTATTTAGGCCTTAAAGTGGGCTATTCCCAAAATAATCATTCCTGTGCGCAGACGGCTTTGGAGTGTGATCGCAGCGGCAGCGGTTATGGCATTGTTACGGGTTATGACTTCAATCGTCGCGTTGGCGTGGAGCTGGCATTGACGGACGTCAGCGATTCCTCTGCGGTTTATCCGGAAATCCAACTCGACGGCGAAATTTCGTTGATCGATATTTCGGCGAAATACAGCCGTGTGCTTTGGAGAGACACAAAAGTCTTTGGCAAGCTCGGCGCAGCCTACTGGCAGGGCGAAGTTAAGGGTTGGGGCGTTAAGGTGGACTCATCGGGTTTTAGTCCGACCTTTGGGGTAGGCATCAGTCGCGCGTTTGCCGAGCGGTGGAGCGCGCGCCTGGAATATCAGTATTTTGACAAAGTTGGCGACAGCGAAATTGGCCACACCCAACCCAGTTTTCTATCGTTGGGAGTGACGTGGCATTTTTCATCTCGGCCGGTGGAAGTGCCCTATCCGCACTCGTTTTTGCCGCCAACCCCGGAGCCAGAGCCGCTATGGGTCGCCGACGCATCGACTCAATCGGTGCCAGCGGAAACGG
>CAYZVN010000009.1:46247-51050 GCA_964482025.1 uncultured Saccharophagus sp.
CCGATTGCGGTTGCCAAAGTCGACAATGTGCCGCCCCGAGAAAATCCATCAGCCGAAGAAAAACCATCAGACGGCCCGATTGTGATCGATGATCACAATGATGCTCCGCTTTTTAGTTCCGGATCCTCGCTGTTAAAAATCAATTATCCGCTGGAAAAAATCGCCGTTGAGTTGCTCCGCAATCCGCATCGGTTTGTCCACATTGTGGTACATACCGACGAGCGCGGCAGCCGTGCGGAAAATCTGCGCCTGTCAAAAGCAAGAGCGGAAAAGCTTGCGGATTATTTGAAATGGCAGGGCGTCAACCCCGATCGTATTTCAGTGGAAGGTAAAGGCCAAGCGCATCCGCTGGTGAAGCAAACCACCGAGGTTGGGCGCGCGCGCAATCGCCGTGCTGAATTTTTTATTTCCGACACGCGACCAGGTCGCTAAATATTGATTGCTTAGGGGACTGTCCATGAAAGCGTTGCTGGTGCTTGTCATCTTGTTTGTGATTGTCGGTTGTAGTGACGATGCCGGCTTTCCCTCAAACGAGCCGCCGCGCGCGGTGATCGAACAAGACAAGCCGGGAGACCAGCAAAAGCCCGATGACATAGATAACGATGGCGTGCTCAATGACGAGGACAATTGCCCGACAAAACCGAACCCCGATCAGAGTGATATCGACGGTGACGGTGTCGGCGATGAATGTGATAACGACATGGACGGCGATAATGTGCTCAACCACGTGGACAACTGCCCCGCGAGGGTGAATCCCGGCCAGGCCGACAGCGACGGCGACGGTATCGGTGATGCTTGCGACGCAGATCGCGACGGTGATGGTGTGGCCAACGACGAAGATAACTGTCCGTTTGTCGCCAATGCCGGCCAAGAGGATTTGGATGGCGACGGCGAGGGCGACGCCTGTGATGCCGACCTCGATGGCGACACCGTTCTCAACGACGAGGACAACTGTCCGCTAGTGGCCAATGCCGACCAGACCGACAGCGACGGAGACGGCATAGGTGACGCCTGTGATGCCAATACAGATTCCGATGGTGACGGCGTGGACGATGGCCAAGACAATTGCCCGGCGGTGGCCAATGCGGATCAGGCGGATTTTGACGGCGACGGTATCGGCGATGCCTGTGATAGCGACATTGACGGCGATGGCATTGAGAACGCCAGCGATAACTGTCGATTAATTCCGAACAAGGATCAGCAAGATACCGATGGCGACGGTGTGGGCGATGTCTGCGATGCCGATCTCGACGGCGACACTGTGGCGAATGCAGCCGATAACTGTCCGAATCACGCGAACTCAGATCAGGCGGATCTTGACGAGGACGGTATCGGCGATGCCTGCGATACAGATACCGATGGCGACGGCGTGGATGATGCGATCGACAATTGCATGCTCACGCCCAATGCCAGTCAGGCTGACAGCGATGACGACGGCGAAGGCGATGCCTGTGATGCCGATATAGACGGCGACGGCGTGGACAACGAGGTGGACAACTGCCCGACCCTTGCCAACGCGGATCAAGAGGACGCCGATAACGATGGCATAGGCGACGCCTGTGATGACAACACCGATACCGACGACGACGGTTTGGATAATGCCTCCGATAACTGCCCCTTTGTGGCGAACCCCGATCAAGCCGATCTGGACGGTGATGGCATAGGCGATGCCTGCGACAACGATCGCGATGGCGACGGGGTGATGAACGGTGCCGATAACTGCTCCAACATCGCCAACGCCCGCCAACAGGATTTTGATAAAGATGGGCGAGGTGACGCCTGTGACGACGACATCGATGGCGACGGTATCCCTAACGATCTGGACAACTGTCCGTTGGTGGTTAACGCCGACCAGGAAGACTTGGATGGCGATGGCATAGGCGATGCCTGCGACACCGACCGCGATGGCGACGGTGTGCTCGACAGCAGTGACAACTGCCCCAACGACGCCAACCCGGAGCAGAGCGACGCCGATGGTAACGGCATAGGTGATGCCTGCGAAGTTCGCCTGGACACCGATGAGGACGGTGTTGACGATGCCTCGGACAACTGCCCGATGGTCGCCAATAGCGACCAAAAAGACCGTGACCGCGATGGCATAGGCGACGCCTGTGATGCGGATATCGACGGCGATGGTGTGCTGAACGAGATCGACAACTGCCCGTTACAGGCCAACGCAGACCAGGCGGACAGTGACAATGACGGTGTGGGAGATGTCTGTGACGACTTAACCGATAGCGACGGCGACGGCATTGCCAACGACGAGGATAACTGCCCGATGATCGCCAACGAAAATCAAACCGACAGTGACAATGACGGGATCGGCGACGCGTGCGACAGCGATCTCGACGGCGATACCATCGAAAACGATTTGGACAATTGCCCCTTGGTTGCTAATACCGATCAATCCGATATCGATGAAGACGGCATGGGCGACGCCTGTGACAGCGATGCCGACGGCGATGGCGTTGCCGATAGCGACGACAACTGCCCAATGGTAAGCAATAGCGGTCAGGAGGATCTGGACGGCGATGGTGAAGGCGACGCCTGCGACGCCGATCGCGATGGCGACGAGGTTGTCAACGCCCGGGATAATTGCCCCGACATCGCCAACTCCGATCAGGCCGACCGCGACGGTGACGGCGTCGGCGACGCCTGCGACGCTGTAGAAGACATTGCCTGCGGCCCTAACTCGCTATTCAAGCCAATGACTGAAGATGTCAGAGTTGCTGCCAACGTGCGCGGATTGTGCACCGGTTGCGGAGTGCAAGCGCCGGAGAAGATCATCGACGAGGATCTGGACGACCCTGCGCGCATGGTCTTTCTGATCGGGGTGGGGGCAGAGGTCTCGGCCCGGGTTACCCACGATGGGGAAAACGTCTATATGGGCGCGCAGCGCGTAGGGGTGTTGGTGTCTTCTGATGACGGCCCGCTGCGACGCGGCCAGGTGGACGCTTTTACCATTGCCACCCTCAATGGCGACCGCGTTCAAGAGACCTTTGAAGCGCGCCGACGCAATGACGTGCAATTAGTTCCGACCTTTAACGACCCTAATCGATTCCTATTAATCGTGGATACAGATGAGGTCTTTAATGGCGTGGAAATAAGCCAGCGCAGCCGCAGAGGCGCACCACGCTCACTGAATATTCACGCTATGTGCGTTGCGCCACCGGCCTTAGCAGAAGCACAATAAACCAAAAAACCAGCGCCTTCGGGCGCTGGAGTGCGAAATAATCGAAGTAATTGCGAAATAATCGAAGTAATAAAGAGAGCAAGCCTTAAGTGGCGGTCTCGGGTTTGATAATCAGCAGACCCTCAGGGTCGCCTTTCTGCAGAAAAATCTTCGCTCCCTCCTCATCTGCAGAAAACCCCAATGCCTGTCCTGGCAATAATTCAAAATTAAACTCACTGCCGCTATTACAAACCAAGCTAAGCTGCAGCCCGACATCTTTTGAATTTTCAATACTGACGGTTTCGCCGCCGGGAATTTCATCGAATAAAGTGCGTGCCATGGGAGTGCCTCTTTCGCGAATGGATCAGCAGAGATAGGTGACGCAACTAAAGTGCCAATGCCCGCAGTAAATCGCGATAATGTGCCGAAGCGAACGGAAGGGGCGGCTGATATACAAGATTCTCGAACTTCATTTCTGAGCAGGACTGCTTGGCTTAATCTAATAACACGCCAGTAGGAGTCCCTATGTTACTGACCAGCATTGGTAATGACCCTTTTGCTTTTCATTCTCGCCTTGCGCGATTTAACAACCACCGTGTTGCGGTTGGAACCCCCTCAAGCTCCTGGGAGCAGGACGAGCGAGATGAATTGACTTTTCGCTTGAGTGAAGGTCGATATTTAGAAGATCTGCGCGATTTTATTCAGCCGCTCACTGAGCGCGACGCCCGTGATGCCGATCAATTTGTTGAGTGGTTTGAATCCATCGCGGATTGGGGGCCAGGCCAATACCATCCTTTGTTCGAGTGGCTCGCGAATTCGGCAACGGCTGAGCAAATGAAATGGTTTCTCACCCAAGAAGCGGCGGGTGAAGCGGGCTTTGAGGACCTTGTTGCTTATACGCAGGTTAAACTGCCGGTACAAGCCAAGTTGGAATGCGCGCGTAATTATTGGGATGAAATGGGTCGCGGTAAACCCAAAGCTATGCACGGGCCACTGTTGGAAAATATGGTGGCGGAGCTGGGGTTGCAACCATCTATCGAATCAACCGTATGGGAGTCGCTTGCGCTCGCCAATACTATGTTGGGCCTTGCGCGGACACGCCGCTACACCTATCACTCTTTGGGTGCGTTGGGCGTTATCGAATTAACTGCGCCATGGCGTGCTGCCCGTGTCGCCGAGGGGATGCGGCGTCTTGGTTTTTCCCGTAAAGCACGAGCCTATTTTGATTTGCATGCAGTGCTTGATGTCGAGCATTCGCGTGCCTGGATCAAAGAAATTATTCATCCACTTGTGACATCGGATTTTACGTGCGCGCAATTTCTGGCAGAAGGTGCATTAATGCGTCTGCAGTGCGGCAAGCTTTGCTTTGAGCGCTACAGTCGGGAATTTGGCCTTCGTTTCACGGATGACCCCGGCCATCAACAGCTGGTCGATCGCGAGCGAAGCAGAATCGCTCATGTGCGCAAAAATAACAACAAACCAATGGTGGCCCATAGTTGATGACAAACTTATTTATTGCGGAGCAAGACAGCGCGGATTTTCCGAAAGCGGCCGCCATGCCGCCCGACAATTTGCGGGTAGAGTTGTTAGGGGTAGAATTGTTAGGGGTAGAATTGTTAGGGGTAGAATTG
>CAYZVN010000009.1:51150-57760 GCA_964482025.1 uncultured Saccharophagus sp.
GGTAGAGTTGTTAGGGGTAGAATTGTTAGGGGTAGAATTGTTAGGGGTAGAATTGCTGAACACGTTGGCGCAACAGGACTACCGTTTTATAACGGTTACGCCGCTAACACACCAACGTTTCCTGGCCAGAAATACTGCAGTCGGTAAAAATGTCCAGGATATTTTGGGGTGGAATTTGCCATTCGAATTAGAGGCGCTTGCACCGCCGCTGCGTCGGATAATGCTCGAAGCGGGCCTGGTAACTCGCCACTCAAACGACAGCCTCCTAGCGACAAGCAATTTGTTAAAAAGCCGGGTGCGAGTGTCCTCCCTGGCGGATGATCTGTTGCTGCACTCTGCGTTTCCCACCTCGTCCGGTGATGCCGTATTTTTCGGGCCGGACACTTACCGCTTCTCACGCTTTATTCGTCAGGCCCTGCATGAGGCTAAATCCGATTTGGCCGGCGTTGGCCGTCCATTACGAGTGTTGGACATAGGGTGTGGAAGCGGAGCGGGTGGTTTGACAGTAGCACGCTCGCTCGGCGGGCGGGCGCTCGACCTTACTTTAAATGACATTAATCCCGTTGCACTGGATTATGCGCGAGTGAATATGCAAGCGGCTGCGATAAACGCGCATTTTTTGTTGGGCGATGTCTTTACGACACCTCACGGTGAGTTTGATCTTATTATCTCGAACCCGCCTTACATGAAGGACAGCGCCGGCAGAGCCTACCGCAATGGCGGAGAGCGCCTGGGCCTCGACTTCAGTGAGCGCCTTGTCCAGCACAGCATTCGACATCTCGCCCCCGGTGGGCGATTGCTTCTTTATACCGGTGTCGCCATGACAGCGCACAGCGATCCGTTTTTGGAAAACCTCATTCCGTTATTCAAGGAAATGGGTTGTCATTGGTCCTACGAGGAAATCGATCCCGATGTCTTCGGCGAAGAATTGGAGCAACCGGCTTACGCTGCTGCCCATCGAATCGCGGCTGTGGGGTTGGTGGTGACACGTCTGGACTGACCGAACATTCGCGAATTTCTTAGTGCGGCAATTTAACCGCTGTCTTGCCTCACGGGCCTAGTGCAACGGCGTCTTGCACTTTCTACTCATGAAAATAAATCAACAATTGATGAAATCAATGCGTTTTTGTTCATGTGAGGATTTGGTTAGGCTGGCTTCCTTTGAACTCAAAGGGTATCGGTCATGGCGCTTATTCATAATCTCGGTTTTCCGCGCATCGGAGCCAAACGCGAACTAAAGTTCGCCCTCGAATCCTACTGGAAAGGTCAGTCTTCCCGCGAAGAGCTGCAAAAGCTGGGCGCGGAATTGCGTCGTCGCCACTGGCAGGAGCAAAACACCTTGGATTGGGTGCCGGTCGGCGATTTCTCCTTTTACGACCAAGTGCTCGATATGAGCTTTACCCTGGGCAACTTGCCAGAGCGTGTGCAGGGCTATGACGGCGATGCGCTGGATAACTACTTTCGTGTGGCCCGTGGCCGCTCGGCCCAGTCCGCCGAACACGCCCAGTGTTGTGGTGGCGTCGCTGCCGGTGAGATGACCAAGTGGTTCGACACTAATTACCATTACATAGTCCCCGAATTTACCGCAGCAACTACTTTCACTTTGGATGCGTCGCGTTTGACGGCGCAGCTGGAAGAAGCCAAAGCACAAGGCGTTAGGGCCAAGCCGGTGATTATCGGCCCGCTGACATACCTCGCAATCGGCAAAGCCAAGGACGATTCCGATAAGCTTGCGCTGCTCGACAAGCTTCTGCCCGTTTATAGTGAATTGTTAGATGTACTGGCGTCCCAAGGCGTCGAGTGGGTCCAAATTGATGAACCGATTCTGGTCACCGAGCTGGATGAGAATTGGCAGCAGGCGTTTAGCAACGCTTACGGCGCTCTGGCCTCGGGCAGCCCTAAAGTCCTGCTGGCCACCTATTTTGGTGAGCTGCAGGAAAATTTACCTCTGGTGGCCAGCCTGCCCGTACAAGGCGTTCATCTGGATGCGGTGAATGCACGGCACGAGGTAAATGCGGTAATCGACCAGTTGCCACAAGATCGTGTGGTTTCGCTCGGCGTGATTAATGGCCGCAATATTTGGAAGGCCGACCTGAGTGATATCTTGGATTGGTTGCAGCCCATTCACCGCAGCTTAGGCGATCGTCTCTGGCTAGCGCCATCGTGCTCGCTGTTGCACGTGCCGGTGGACTTGGATAACGAAGAAAAATTAGAGGGCGAAATTAAATCCTGGCTCGCGTTTGCCAAGCAAAAACTCGCCGAATTGAACACCTTGGCGGAAGCACTCAATCAGGGTTTTGATGCTGTTGAAGATGAGCTGGCCGCTAACCGCATCGCGATTGCCGCGCGACGCAACTCAACTCGCGTACACAATCCTGCAGTAAAAGCTGCGCTTGAAAAAATCGATGCGCAATTAGGGCGACGCAAAAGCCCCTATACAGAGCGCGCACCTAAGCAGGCACAACTGTTACGCTTGCCTAAATTTCCCACCACAACCATTGGCTCATTTCCACAAACACCGGAAATCCGCCAGACGCGCAGTGCCTTTAAAGCGGGGAAAATCGACCAAGCGACTTATAAGAACGCCATGCAAGAGGAAATTGCTCGCAGCGTGCGCGAGCAGGAAGCTCTGGGTATCGATGTATTCGTCCACGGCGAAGCCGAGCGCAACGACATGGTGGAATATTTCGGCGAGCGGATGGATGGCTACGCCTTCAGTCAATTCGGCTGGGTGCAAAGTTATGGCTCACGCTGCGTCAAACCGCCCATTTTATTCGGCGACATCAGCCGCCCCAAATCCATGACGGTGGAGTGGACCCAATACGCACAGTCGCTCACCAAAAAGCCCATGAAAGGCATGCTGACCGGCCCGGTGACCATTTTAAACTGGTCCTTTGTGCGCGATGACCAACCGCGTTCCGTCTCCTGTAAGCAATTGGCACTTGCCATTCGCGACGAGGTATTGGATTTAGAAAGAGCCGGGGTCCCGGTTATTCAAATCGACGAAGCCGCGTTGCGCGAAGGCTTGCCGCTGCGCCAATCCCAATGGCAGGAGTATTTGGATTGGGCGATTGAATCTTTCCGCATTACCGCCAACGGCGTAAAAGATGAAACCCAAATCCACACCCATATGTGTTATTCGGAATTCAATGATATTATCGAATCCATCGCCGATATGGATGCGGATGTGATCACTATCGAAACCTCCCGCTCCGATATGGAGCTGCTGGATGCGTTTGATCACTTCAACTACCCCAACGAAATCGGCCCCGGCGTTTACGATATTCATTCGCCCAATATTCCGAGTGAAGAGCACATGGTACAACTAATGAAAAAAGCCGCCGAGCGGATACCGGCGGAGCGACTGTGGGTAAACCCGGATTGTGGACTTAAGACGCGGCAATGGAGCGAAGTGCTGCCGGCACTAAGCAATATGGTGAAAGCCGCAAAAACATTGCGCGAAACGATTTAACTGACATTTAAAAAATCCCGGCTTGATGCCGGGATTTTTCTATTTTTGGAGAGCAGTATGTTTGATTTCAAGCAGCACACCATCGAAAACATCGATCCGGAATTATTCGCCGCGATTCAGCGGGAAAACCAACGTCAAGAAGATCATATCGAACTGATCGCCTCAGAAAACTATACCTCACCTGCAGTAATGGCCGCGCAGGGCTCGCAGCTCACCAACAAATACGCCGAAGGCTATCCGGGAAAGCGCTATTACGGCGGCTGTGAACACGTAGACGTGGTGGAGCAATTGGCCATTGATCGCGTCAAAACTTTATTTGGCGCGGAAGCCGCAAACGTTCAGCCCAACTCCGGCTCCCAAGCTAATCAAGGGGTTTTCTTCGCCACTCTTAAACCCGGCGATACCATTATGGGCATGAACCTTGCCGAAGGCGGGCATCTCACTCACGGCATGGCGCTGAATATGAGCGGCAAATGGTTTAACGTGGTCAGCTACGGCTTGGATGCACAGGAAGATATTGATTACGCCGCCTTGGAAAAGAGCGCTCGCGAGCACAAACCCAAATTAATTATTGCCGGCGCATCGGCGTTTTCTTTGCGTATCAATTTTGAGCGAATTGGTCGAATAGCACGAGAGGTCGGCGCCTACTTTATGGTAGATATGGCGCACTACGCCGGTTTAATCGCCGCGGGCATTTACCCCAACCCAGTGCCCCACGCGGACTTTGTCACCACCACGACCCACAAGAGTTTGCGCGGCCCCCGTGGCGGCGTGATTTTAATGCGTGCCGAACATGAAAAAATTATTAACTCCGCCATATTCCCCGGCATTCAAGGCGGCCCTTTGATGCACGTAATCGCCGCCAAAGCCATCGCCTTTCAAGAAGCGCTCGCACCGGAATTTAAAACCTATCAACAACAGGTTTTAAAAAATGCGCAAGTGTTGGCGGAAACCTTAATCAGTCGCGGCCTGCGCATCGTCTCCGGCAGAACCGAAAGTCACCTGATGCTGGTCGACTTGCGGGCAAAAAACATCACTGGTAAAGAAGCCGAACGCATCCTCGGCGAAGCCCATATCACCGTCAACAAAAACGCCATACCCATGGACCCGGAAAAACCCTTCGTCACCTCCGGCATCCGCCTGGGAACACCCGCCATGACCACGAGAGGCTTTAAGGAAGGAGAGGCCAGCGTCGTAGGTAACCTGATTGCCGATGTGTTGGAGGCACCGCAGGACGCCGGGAGAATTGCCGAAGTTCGGGCTAAAGTTGCGGAGTTAACCAAAACGTTTCCGGTTTATCAATAACACCCCGTCATACTTGCTAAAACGCCCGCACTCGCGGGCTTTGCTCTGCCCTCGGCTTCTGCCTAATCTCTTCATTCGGCCTTTCAACTTCATTTCTGAAAAGGGCAGCGGGCGGGAATCTCTTGTGAATTCGTAATTTGTACCGCATCACGGTCCTTGGCGAATACGTATATTCTCGTATTTCCAAATCGGTTCTATGCATTAATGTAGCCACTAGTGTGATTACCAATGGTAATAGTGACCGAATAGGAGAGCCCTGATGAGAAATAGAATAATTTTGGCATTTGGATTGGCCGTAATATTAAGCGCCTGTGGCGGCGGTGGTGGTGATTATGGAGGTAGCTTTCCCGGTGGACCCACTCATGGCAGCAGTTCGAGTGGTGGTGCGGTTCCCGCAGATGGGGCTGGCGGCGGCTTAGGGAGTTCGTCCTCGTCCGGTAGTGGCGACGGCTCTTCACCCGGTACACCGGTGCAGGCTGGAATCTTGACTGCAGGTGACTACGATGACTTGCTGAATGCTACCGCCTATCACAACTACATCAGCGAATTCCTCCAGGATTTTTCCGCAGAGATTGATATTCCCTACGTGGACGTCAATGCAAAAGTGGCTGTACGGGTGACAGATTCTATGGGAGCGCCTTTATTTGGCGCGCGTGTGGTAATTGAGTCGGAGGGCGAAACACTGGTTTCGCTAAAAACACCCGTCAACGGAGTCGTCAATTTTTATCCGCTGTTCGATAAGTTGCCCGATAGCGTGGACATTAGTGTCGAGTTGGGTGAGGACGGTAATAGCATTGTGGAGACGGTGGTGTTGGCAGATCTTTTGGAGAGTCGCACGGTCGACATTCTTGTGCCGACCGCCAATACAGCACCTTCGCTGTTGGATATTGCTGTGGTAGTGGACGCCACCGGCAGTATGGGTGACGAAATTCATTATTTACAGGCTGAACTCACGCAGGTATTGAAGGATATTC
The DNA here is from genome assembly GCA_964482025.1 of uncultured Saccharophagus sp. GTDB lineage: Bacteria > Pseudomonadota > Gammaproteobacteria > Pseudomonadales > Cellvibrionaceae > UBA5868. The sequence goes on from CAYZVN010000009.1 coordinate 56,902, forward strand.
AAACAGTCCATGCAGAGGTATCCATTCATGCCGGACTTATTGCCTATCGAGATGTGGGCGACGTCTTCGTGGTCGCGCCTTATCCGATGACGGACGACCTTGTCCAGTTTGAAATGGATTTAAATAGCCTTTCCGCCGATGGCGGCGGTGATTATCCCGAAGCAATGGATCAGGCGATGGAGGCAGCGCTGGATTTAGAATGGCGCGAGCAGAGCATAAAAATTATTTTGTTGGTTGCGGACGCACCACCCCACGACAACAAGATTGCAGCAACCTGGGCTGCGGCGGAAGTGGCTCGGCAGGAGCAAATTCACATTGTTCCCGTTGCCGCCAGCGGCGTGGCGGCAACAGCGGAATTTTTAATGAGATCCATGGCCGCCTTGACCAATAGCCGTTATATTTTTCTTACCGATGACTCCGGAGTCGGCAATCCACACGCGGAACCCGATATCGACTGCTATGTAGTAACAAGACTGGATTCGGCCATACGCCGTGTCATTGGCCATTTGGTAACAGGCGAGCGTGTAGAGCCCACTGCCGATGACATTATCCGAACAGAAGGAAACTACAATGCTGGTGTTTGTTTGCCACCAGAAGAGGGAGAAGTTGAAGAGGAAACCGAGGAAAGCCGAGATAATATCGATTAGCAATCTTGGTTTTAAATAAACGAGCCGGCGCGTTTATTCGTGCCGGTTTTCGTCGGTTCAATGCTTACCGGATGACCCGGCGGCATGTGCGTCGAGTCGCCGCACCTGCGGCGCACACCTATTAAGATCGTTTTGTGAAAGCGACGCAGGTATAGCGTCTAACTCAACGCCTGAATCAACTCCTCCTTGTTCATCTTGCTGCGCCCTGGAAT
>CAYZVN010000009.1:57860-63979 GCA_964482025.1 uncultured Saccharophagus sp.
TCTAACTCAACGCCTGAATCAACTCCTCCTTGTTCATCTTGCTGCGCCCTGGAATATTCCGCTGCGTGGCTAATTCATATAACTCCGCCTTGCTTGCATTTTTGTTGATTGCAAGTTTTCGGCTGGAGGGCTTGTGCTTTTTGGATTTGGCAGTGTCAGACTTTTTTATTTTCTCTTTTGCGGCTTGGGGCGCATCCTCGGCGTTGGTCTTGTCTGGACGTTTCTCCAAGCTGCGCTTGAGCACTTGCATAAGGTCGATGACTTGCGCGGTTTCCTGTGGTGGCAGATTTGGCGGGTGCTTGACGTCTTCGTTTTTTTCCAACTTTTTCTCAACCAAATTCTGTAGTTTCTCTACCGTATCGTCGGCGAGTATATCGGTGTCCAATGTGTTTTCACTTAAGTTTTTAATGGCTTTCAGTAGGCGATCGATATGTTGTTTGTCCGCATTCGGTAGAGACGGTAAGCCAATGTCCGCGGGAGTGCGGATTTCGTCGTAGAACCTCAGAGTTTCCGCGCGCAATATGCCGCGCTCCGAAATGATGGCCACCAGATATTCTTTACCGCGCATCACGAAGGTGGCTATGCCCGCACGGCCCGTATCTTCCATGGAAGTTGCCAATAACCGGTACGCCTTTTGTGCGCCTTCATCGGGCACCAGAAAATAGGCGCGCTCGAAATAGAGCGGATCTATATCCTGCAGGGGCACAAAGCGACGCAGGTTGATTTCGCGGGATTTTTCCGGGGCCAGGGCGTCCAGCTCGTCATCTTCGATTTCAATAAACGTATCTTCACGAATCTCTATTCCGCGTACGATCTCGTCTGAATCCAGTGGTTCCTCATCTTTGGAACAGATATACCGGCGCGATAGGGGAGTGCCGTCTTCATCCAGCATGCGCAAGGCGACGCGGTTACGCCGGTTGGCGACGAATAAATTAACCGGAAGACTGAGTAAGCCAAAGGCGACAGTACCCGACCAGAAGGGGCGGATTTCGCCAGATTCTTCTTCGTTATCGTCGTGCATGTTTTTTCTCCTGAGCACCACCTTTATCTTGAGCGCCTTTTTTTCTTGAGGAATCTTTCTTTTCTTCGGAGAGGCTTGCGGCCAGAACTTTGGCCAAATCCTGAGGTGGTTGTTTCGCACTGCGACGCAAGCGGGTCACTTTTCCATGGCCTTTGGCTTTATCGTCTATAAGCTGCAAAACGCGCTCGCGGTATTCGTCGTGGTATTGTTCGGGGGTAAAGTCTGCCGCCAGCATTTCGATAAGTTGTTGCGACATTTTGACTTCACGCTCATGCGGCTCGGAACCCTTCGGTGTACGAATTGAGGAAATCGCCACTACTTCGTCCGCATGACGCAGCGCAATCAACAACAGATATCCTTGATGCAGGCGCAGCGCGCCAACGTAACTCTTGCCACGCATAACCCATTTAGCCAGACCTTCTTTGCCGCTTTCTTCGAGCGCGGCCACTAAAGCCGCATAGCTCGCCTCGGATCCGTCCGGACCGAGATAATAGGGCCGTCGGTAGAAGCGCCGATCAATTGTACTTATGGGCAGAAACTCAACCAGAGCAATTTCCCGCGATGGCTCTGGCGTCAGCGTGGCGAGCTCCTCTTTCTCGAGAATGACCACATCACCTTCTGCAGAAATTACGCCGCGTTTAATTTGCTCTTTGGCGACCTGCTCCTCGGTTTCGGGATTGACCATCACCTGTTTTACCGGCGCGTCGTCTTTGGCATCCAATAAACGAAAATGCACATCGCGATCTTGCAAGGCCGCATAAAGTTTTACCGGTATTTTTTCGCGCCCTATGACTAAAACTGCTTTCCACATTGCTCGCGCTGCCATGGGATTACCTCATGTTGCTTTAACGCCGGCCTTCGCCAGCATTTTTTTGGTGATCGGACGTCGCGCATCTTCAAAACATTGCCAAGGATCATCTTGCAAAGCGCCGAGACGACGGCGCAGGTTTTCGACGGTATAGCGATTAGGTGTGAGCGATTCATTCACTTCTTCCCAGCTTACCGGAACGGCAATAGGCGCCCCTGGGCGCGCTCGGGTAGAGTAGGAGGCAATAGCGGTTGCACCGCGACCATTACGCAGATAATCGATAAAGGTTTTTCCGCGACGCTTGCTTTTTGCCATGGTGGCGGTCAGCCGCGTTTTATCGTCGGCTGCGGCATTCTGGGCGATGGTGCGGCAAAAATTCTTGGCTTCGTCCCATTCCAGCTTTGGCTTTATCGGTACCACAAGATGCAACCCTTTGCCGCCGGTTACCCGGGGAAAGGTGACCAAACCGAGATCTTCAAGTCGCTGCTTTAACTCATGGGCGACCCGAAAAATCTCCTGCAGCGGTACATTGGGAGCCGGGTCCAAATCGAATACCAATTGATCGGGTTGTTCGAGCTTATCCACTTTGCTGCCCCATATATGCAACTCCAGCGCGCCCGCCTGCATAAGGCCTATTAAATGGGGCAGAGAAGTCACGTACAGGTAGGGCTTGGTACCACTTTTCTCCTGAATATCAATCCGTGGTATGTCATCGGAAAATGCGCCGCGCGGATGCTTTTGAAAAAAACACTCACCGGTGCGTCCGTCTGGGCAGCGCACTAAGGAGAGAGGGCGGTAGGAAATTAGTGGCAGAATCCATTCGGCAATATCGGCGTAATATTGCGCGAGATGAAGTTTTGTGATGCCTTGATCGGGAAATAGGATGCGGTCGGGATTCGACAAGGTGACGCCGGCCACTTCCGCTTTAGCTGCGCGCTGTACTTTTGGATTTTTGGCGGAAGGTTTAGGGCTTTTCGCAGGAGATGTTTTCGGCGCGGCCTCAGGTAGGAGGATATCGTTTGGCTCTTTGTCCTCGCGTAAACCACGAAAGCTGGAGTGACGCAGTACACCATCGCGAGTCCACTCGGTAAATTCCACTTCCGCAATCAACTCGGGGTTGACCCAGCGCACACCGCGCTCATTTTCCGGTGCTTGAGAAAAAGGGCAAGTGTCTCTCGTCAATTCCCGCAGGCGCTCATACAGGGAAAGCAACAAATTGTGACTAAAGCCGGTGCCCACGCGACCTGTGTAGATTAAGTCGCCATTGTGCCAGGCGCCCAGGAGAAGCGCACCAAAACCCTTTCGACTTCCGTTGGGGCGGGTGTAGCCGCAGATTAAAAATTCCTCGTGATTAGCACACTTAGTTTTTTGCCAGGATTTTCCGCGACCGGGACGGTAAGTGCTAGCCATTTTTTTGGAGATAATCCCTTCTAACCCGAGCTGGCAGGCCTTGCGAAAAAATTCTGGGCCATTTCCCTGTATGTGATCGGTGTAGCGCACCAAGGGGGATGCGTCGGGAAACGGTGTGTTATCGATCAGTTGCTGAAGAATCGCTTTGCGCTCTTGTAAGGGAACCGACGAGAGATCGTAACCGTTCAAATGCATCAGATCGAACGCTTGATAAACAAGGCCACGGCTATCTCGTGCAGAAAGCGCTTCTTGAAGGTTGCGGAAACTACTGGTGCCGTCGTCGGACAAGGCTATGACTTCGCCATCAAGAATGGCGTCTTTCACGGCGAATTTTTCTAGCCATTGGCGAATTTCAGGGAAGCGTCGCGTCCAATCATGACCATTGCGGCTGATAAGCTGCACTGCGCCTTTTTGCAGCTTGGCAAGAATTCGGTAACCATCGAATTTTATTTCATGCAGCCAGTCGTCGCCCCCTGGTGCCTCTTTGGCCGCGCTTGCCAGAGCGGCCAAAGGTTTTTGCCGAAGCGTTTTTTTTACTGCGCCTTTAAGATTTGCAAGATCGGGAGTAAACGACCTTTGCGATACTGATTTTTGACGGCCAGGAGGTTTTCGTTTTGTCTTGCGCGCGTCGCCATTGGCTGCAATTTCCTCCATGGTACGGCCCGTTGCAACGCTCAGGTCGGTCATTTCGCTGTCTTCACTCACATTGTCGTGGCGCTTGATCAGCATCCAATGGTTAGCCGTTTTAGTGTCGCGCCCCGAGGTGCGCACCAAGGTCCATAAGCCCTGGAGCTTTTCCCCGGCCAGCACAAAGTCGATGCGCTCTTCGTTTTTCTTTTTCTTTTTGTGTCCTTCCCGCTCCACCGGAGCCCAGCGGCCCCGGTCCCACAGCATGACGGTGCCGCCGCCATATTCCTCTGGGGGAATTGTCCCTTCAAAGTCACCGTATTCCAGCGGGTGATCCTCCACCTTAACCGCGAGGCGCTTCTCGCCCGGCACCAAGCTTGGCCCTTTCGGCACGGCCCAGCTCGTCAAAACACCATTTTGTTCCAGACGTAAATCGTAGTGCAGTCGGCTCGCAGCATGTTTATGAATAACGAATTTTCCCCCTTTTGTAGAATCTGCTTCTTCTACAAAGGCTTCCACCGAGCCGGCTGGTTCCGGTGTGCGTGCGAAATTGCGTTTACGATGATAGGTTTTGAGATCCACCATTTTGTTACGCCGTGACTGCGACAATATGTGGACAGTAGGATGCAATCAACAAGCCAGCATATTGGATGGCCGACAAATGGTGAGTTGCGCTTTTGTGTAACCTTACCGGCACCATGCGGACATAAGGCGGACTGCAAAAAGGCGCTTCTGCGGATTATCCGCAAGACCTGGAGATCCGTCCGTAAATTGATGCAAATCAATTGTTCTAACAGTCGATCCATTAAGGTAGGCGGACATACCTGATACCGTGCGTGAAGTATTATGTCGTTATTGCGCTCATCCTTTGATGGCCCTTTGCAGTGGGATGCCGAGCTGATTCGGCAATATGATTTGGCGGGGCCGCGTTACACCTCCTATCCGACAGCACCGCAATTTAGCGATCAGTTTTCCGCCGCCGAGATTGCTGCCGCAGTGGCGCGCAGCAACGCGAGCCAGCGGCCGCTGTCGTTATATTTCCACATTCCGTTTTGTGACACCCTGTGCTTTTACTGCGGTTGCAACAAAATTGTGACCAACAATAAGAAGCGCGCGGAGCCTTATTTGCAGAGAGTGGAAAAGGAGCTTGCGCTGCAGGCCCAGTGGTTTGACACGCGTCGTCCGGTAACGCAATTACATTGGGGTGGGGGAACGCCAACGTTTATCAGTGATGAGGAAATGAGCTGGCTAATGTCCGCCACACGCCAATATTTTAATTTGGCGGATGACGACCGTTGTGAGTACAGTGTCGAAATTCACCCTGGACGAGTTAGCGCGAGCACTATGGCACATTTGCGCAGGCTAGGGTTTAACCGGGTTAGCATGGGTGTGCAGGATTTCGATCAGCAGGTGCAAAAAGCGGTCAACCGTTACAATACCGTCGAAGACGTTCGTGCCTTAGTGCAGGCTCTGCGCCAGCAGGATTACCACTCTATCAGCATGGATTTAATTTACGGCTTGCCTAAGCAGTCGAGGCAGAGTTTCTCGGCGACCTTGGCACAGGTCATAGACCTTTCACCCGACCGTCTATCGCTATTTAATTACGCACACTTGCCTCATTTGTTTAAAAGCCAAACCTTGATAAAGGAAGAAGATTTACCGTCTGCGCAGGAGCGGCTCGATATTTTACAAATGGCGATCGAAACCCTGCAGGATGCCGGCTATCTATATGTGGGAATGGACCATTTTGCCAAACCTGGCGACAGTTTGGTTCAAGCGCAAAAAATGGGAAAGCTACAGCGTAATTTTCAGGGCTATTCGACTCATGGAGACTGCGACCTGATCGCATTTGGTGTGTCGGCGATCAGTGCATTTGGCGGTGCTTATATGCAAAACGCCAAAAGCATTGAGCATTACCACCAGCTCATTGATAACGGGCAGCTGGCGTATATAAAAGGTTTTAGTTTGAGCCAAGAAGATCATCTTCGGCAATTTGTGATTAACCAACTGATTTGTCATTTCCACCTTAACTTTAATGAGGTCACAACACGCTTTGGTGTCGATCCTCGACACTATTTTTCCGATGAATTAGCGCAGCTCATCCCGATGAGTGAAGATGGCTTGCTAAGTGTAGATTCATCGGGCATCCAGATTCACAACAGCGGACGATTACTTATCCGCCGGATATGTATGGTGTTTGATGAATATCTGAAAAAGGGTAATCAAATCCGCTACTCAAAGGTGATCTGACCC
>CAYZVN010000010.1:0-61349 GCA_964482025.1 uncultured Saccharophagus sp.
CCAATCTGCCGCGCAGGAATCCCCACTACTGTGGCGCCTGCGGGAACGTCTTTTAATACAACCGCATTTGCTCCCACGATTGCATCATCACCGATCGCGATACCGCCGAGGATCTTGGCGCCGGCGCCGACATTCACGCGGTTGCCGAGGCGCGGGGCATCGAATGGCTTATCCAAGTAGCGATTTCCTATGGTGACGCCTTGGCGAATGATGCAGTCATCCCCCATCACCGTATCGCCATGTATTACGATCGCCCCCTGGTGCTCTATCACAACCCGGCGTCCCGCTTGTATCGAATAAGGAAATTCGATCCCATACCGATTGCGCACACGCCGAAACAAAAATCGGTAGAGCAGACTGAGCGGAGCGCGCAGGTATTTCGACTTAACCCCCATGCGCCACACCCCGAAGCGGTATACCGCAAGGGCGCGGAACCCCGGTCGCGTCCAGTCTCGACCGTTGGCCCGCCAATCCTCTTTAATCAACTCCCACAAACCCAGCTCGTTCATTTTGTGCATCGCCCCCGAGCAAAGGATGAGTTGCGGATAAAGTCCTTAATGAAATGCGGGGGATCTAATAGGTTCTTCTTCTGTAGCTTAGCCCGAACACGCAGGGAGCTATAGGCCAGTATCCAGAAGGTGTCTGCCAGCAAGGTAGCGGCAAAACCGAAATTTTTCTGAAAGTAGCGCTGTCGGGATTCGAACCAATAAGTTGGACGGCGCGGGGCCTGCTTGCGGGTGTCAGAGATACCTGTGGCTGCACCCACATGGTGTATGACTCTACTGGCAGGCTGGTAGACAATACGATAGCCCGCACGCGTGACGGCGCGACAAAAGTCCACTTCTTCAAAATACAAGAAATAGACTTCATCCATCATTCCCACCCGACGAAGCACATCGGCTTTTATCATCATCGACGCCCCCGCAACCCAGTCGACATCTTCTTGCCCGCTACTGATCGGTCGGGGAATGACGGCAGAGGGTAACAATCGTCCGAGAAGGCCGATTTTCGAAGTATTGACCAGCTCGGTTAGAGGGGTGGGAAAATTGAAGGCCGAAACTTGCGGCGTACCGTCGTGATCCTCCAAGCGGCTGCCCGCGATGCCAATACTGGCGTCGCTGTCGAGACATTCAACCAAGGCACGAGTGGCGCCGGGCAAAAGACGGGTATCCGGATTGAGCAGCCAGATAAGGTCACAGTCCGCATCGAGGAGCCGGCGGAAGGCGATATTATTGCCAAATGAATAACCGCCATTTTTACCGGCGTCCACAACTTCAACCCAGCTCTCCAGTTGTTGCTCCTGCACAAACGTCGATATTGTCTCGTAGGAGCCGTCGCCTGATGCGTTATCCACCACCACCACCTGCAGGCGCCCCGCATATTCGTGTTCTGCGGCCAGAGACAACAAACACTCCGCAACCAGATGGGGGGTTTTGTAATTGACAATGGATATGCCAACCCGATGATCCATATTACAACCTCAAAAAATTTGGCGGCGGAACCGCTGCATTCTACGGTTTAGCAGTATTTGTGGCGATAGCATACAGGGCCCAGCCAACATAAATACCCGGGGAAGCATGCTACACTCCGCACGTTTTATCTAACAGCATCTAACTATGAAAATAGCTTACCTGACCACTTGTTTCGGTACCCAATCTCACACATTCATGCGCCGGGAGATTCGCGCGCTGCGCGCATTAGGCGTTGACTTGATGCTATATGGTATTCGCAAAGATGAGGGCGGACGAGCAGTGGATGCCCAAGATTTGGTGGCCGAGACTCATTATCTCTACCCGGTCAAAAAATCGGCCACGATCTTGGCCAACCTGCATTACTTATTACGCAATCCGGTGCGCTATCTGTGTGGACTTTGGAAGGCATTCACCAGCCCGGAATTCTCGCTGCCCCGACGCGCAAAAATGGTGCTCCACTATTTTCTCGCTGCATCAGTGGCGCGCCATATGGAAACTGCGAAGATTACCCATATCCACGCCCAGTTTCTCAATGTTTCCAGCTCCATCGCTATGTATGCTGCCGCTCACGCGCGTATTCCGTTTAGCATTACGGTGCATTCAGCAGGGTCTTACAAGGCTGTCGATACAGTGGGATTACACCAGAAACTCCAAAGTGCGCAGTTTCTAATGATGATCTCGCACTATAACGTGGAGTATTACGACGCGGTCACTCCCTGTCGACAAAAATCATACGTTGTGCGCTGCGGTATGAACCTGGAGGATTTCACCTTCAAGATCCCCGCAAACTTATTCGCGCTCGCGAGCGGAAAACCTCATACCGTGCGCCTATTGGGTGTAGGGCGTTTCGTTGCCAAAAAAGGCTTTCGCTATCTGCTCGAAATGGCGGCGCTTCTACAGCAGCGCAAGGTCGACTTTGAATTGCGGATTCTGGGCAGCGGGCCGCTGGATAGTGAACTTCGCACGCTGGCGGACCAACTGCAAATCCAAAACTGTGTGCGATTCCTAGGGCAAAAGAGCACCAGCGAAGTACGCGCAGAAATGGCCGAAGCCGACATAGTGGTGGTGCCATCGATTACCACCGATGCGGGTGACATGGAGGGCCTTCCGGTTGTGATTATGGAGGCCATGGCAACCGGTGCCGCAGTCGTTGCATCTGCCCATGCGGGCATTCCCGAAATTGTGATCCCCGAGCAAACCGGCTTGCTCACGGAAGAGCGCAATGCGCAGAGCCTTGCGGATGCGGTGTGCCAGATTATTGCCCAGCCATCGGAAGAGCGACTTAAGCGGGCGCGTAAACTAATCGAAGAACAATTCAATATTGCCATCGTCGCACAACAGCGCGAAGATCTTTTCCGTCGTTATCACCAGACTATATAAGTATGGATATTTCTGTCGTCATCCCTTCGTACAACACTCAGGACACGATTGCCGCAACCCTGGCCAACCTGAGCGATCAGCACACTAATCTCCATTTCGAAATTGTGCTAGTGGACTGTTCCGAACACGATCAAGTGGAAAAGATCGCCGCAGATTTCCCCAAAGTTCGCTACCAGCATCAAGCGCGACGCTTCAATCCCGGCGAAGGTCGAAATATAGGGGCACAACTGGCACAAGGTGAATTATTGATGTTTATCGACGCCGACGTACACCTTAAGACCAATGCATTGGAAGCTGCCTGGAATGCTTTAAAAAGCGGAAAAGACATTTTTGGTGGGGCGCTGGAATTAAACACCCAAGTCTCTTCTGATACAGCCGCCTACCTGGAACACTATTTCTTTAACCATGAATCGCAAGCTCTGCGCCCCGCTTGCGAGCGCAACAATCTAAGCTCTGCGCTCATGTGTTTTCGGCGGGAAACCTTCCTCGCAGCGGGAGGATTTAAAGACATACCACGAATGCAAGATACCGAGCTGACAGAAAGGCTGCGCCGAGAAGGGCAAAAACTGTTTTTTTGCCCCGACATTCTCGGTTTTCAGATTCAGGATTCCCCGCTGCGAAAAGTCTTGAAGAAAATCCACATCAACGGCCAAAACCTGTATTACATTCGTTATAAGCCGCAGATAACACCGTTCAAAAAAATAATGCTCTATCTTTTATTGCCCCTGATAGGGACCCTCAAGATTAGTCGCATCATCGCGCGCCACCTACGCTACCAAAACTGGAAAAACAAACTGCGGACCATCGCGCTCACACCCATACTGATCGTAGGTATCGGCTACTGGGTGGCTGGGTTTTATAACGCGCTTTGGACCGAAAAAGGCATCGGCCAGGAACGCTAATTTGGTTAAAAAAAAAGCGCCTGATGGCGCTTTTTTAACGGTTGTACCACTCATAATATCTGAGATAGTAAAACGTCTTTGAAAGTATAAAAGGTATAGCCATAGATCACCATTAAGATAATGGCCAGCAAGGTCAGCAAAATAATATCTTTGCGTAACAGTCGCGCTGCTAAAGGTGTGCCGCGATGCGGGACCACTCCGAGAAGATGTACGCCTTCCGGCAGTTTTTGTGACAAAAGCGCAACGGATCGCAAACGCGGATCCAAAATCACAAAAGCGACGGCCAAACCAACTGGCGCAGCCAAAGCCACTACTGGTGCCGCCAGGAAAACCAGAATGGCCGGAACACCGGCTGGCTGGAGCGGATAGGTAGGCGGCTCGAGAACTTTATAAGATTCCCCCTGCCCCTCATCGTTAAGAGCCAAGGTAATGTTGGCGTTTTCTCGTCGAGCCAGCATTTCCTCGTAAACTTTTTTGGTGACGTCATAGTCACGCGTCAAATCCATCAATTCCGCTTGGTTCGAAGCCACTCGCTCTGCGACTTTATATTCTTGCTCAAGCAACTCTTCCAGTGAGGCCATACGGCGCCTTTGTGTTTTTAAGTCCACTTCTGCGGTAGAGAGTTGCTTGCGCAGCTCTTCCAACAGTGGCAGCTCGGAAAGCTGTCCGCTAATGGAATATTCCGAGCGGTATTCATCGAGTTGTTGTTCGATCTCAAAAATCTGGTTTTTCAGTGCCACTATGTCAGGATAGGAGTCTTGATAGGTAAGGCGCAGTTGGTCAAGATGCTCAACCAATGCGGTTTTGCGTTCGGTGAGGGTTCGCGCGCGCGAGCGCTGGGTAACGTTTTTACTCTCCTCCACGAGCTGTGTTTTCGTGGTTCGGATCTTTTCTTCGGACTCCTGAATCGCAATTCGGAGGTTCTGAATCTCGCCCGCCAGCTCTGCGATGCGATCTTTGACGACTTGCTCACTCGCGTCGACGTTGCGCGAGCGGAAGTCTTTCAACTTCTCTTCGGCCTTCTCCAAGCGCCTTTTATATTTCGCCACTTGCTCGCTGATGAAGTTGTGCGCTTCATGAGTGACCCTTTGCTTTTGTGCCATGCGGTCTTCGATAAAAACATCGACCACAGCTTTTAAGGTTTCATAGGCATCATCTGCATCGGAGGAAATAAAGCTTATATTGGTAATATTACGATTGCTCGAATCGAAGGCCACGCTCAGGTTGCGTCGAAGCCGAAGAAATTCCACTTCTATCTGATCGGCACTCATATTCGCGATATCGGGATTACGCCGCTCCATCACCCGATCCATCAACCGACGCGATAAAATCAAATCCTGAATGGTTTCGTTCTTGTTTACCTCCGCAACTTCCGCGGTGCCCCGCAACAAGGGTTCTATTACGTTGGTGACATCTTTGATGATTGCCGCCTGGGAAACGTAATACTTGGGCCAATTGATTGCCACATAAAGTACCGCGAGAAAGAGCACAGTAAACAAAGCGGCGGCGGCGGCACGATAGCGAATAAGCTCCCGCATCAAGGCCGTGTAAATATCTTTTACGAATTGAATGGCGTCCACGTCAATACTATCCTCTGTTCATTGCGCTATTTCCGCGCCCATCAGCACCAGTTGTAAACAATTCCCGCAAGCCGGTCTCGACCAATTTTATCGATTGACGCATTGAGCTGAGACTCAGTGACCTTGCCATAGGGCACAACCAGCACAACAAAATCGCACAACTCGGCCAGAATGCGGATTTCCGCATCGTAGTCTGCCGCCGACGGTGCATCGACGATGATGTAGCGGTCCGGATAACGCGATTTAATTTCCGCAAAGAAGTCGCGCATGCGCGGCGAGTTGATTTTCTCTGTGCCGCCCTCACGGTTATTGCCCACCGGCACTACCCGCATTCGCGGCACACCACTGGCGTAAACAATATCTTCAACGCCGGTAGTAGGGTCATCAAGATAATCGGTCAAACCCAGCTGCGACGGAACCGGCAAGAGCGTTTCGGCATAGGGCGAATAAAGGTTGGAGTCGACGAGCAATGAGGTTTTGCTCTTATCCAGAGAAATGGTCGCCGCCAAATTGACAGCGACATGAGAACTGCCACCTGAAGCTGCGGAGGTGATCAGACAGATAAAGTTGCCCCAGTCCGTCTGCTTCATCAACTGTGTGCGCAAATCGCGAAACACTTTCAGATGAGAAGAGCCTTCATCTCCAGCATGAACAACCTTCATCGCGGCAAACTCTGCCGGCGTGAAGTGGCGCACCTCCGACATTTTGGCGATTTGTGCTGCAGAAGACTGAGCCATAGCCTTATTTAACGAGGCAACAGGTGATATACGTTTTTTTTCCAAAATGTCGGCTCCTGCGCATTAATTAAAAGCTACGCTCCGGCACTGTAACCACATCGGACGGTGCCAGGGTGTAATTAGTTTCAAGTTGTCCCTTCTGCAAAATGTCGTTGAGGTAAATAGGATAAACCTCCATTTTGTCGCCAATCTTGCGGAACAGCTTGGCTTTGTTGCCATTGGCGAACTCCGTTAGACCACCCGCCTCCAGGATCAGATCCAATACGGTAATGCCTTGTTGATGCGCCAAGCTCAAGGGCGCTGTCACTGCACCGGTCACGCGAACCCGGCGCAGGTATTCCCCGCTGGATGGGTTAAGCACAATGACGGTCACCTGAGCATTGCGCACATATTCCGAGAAACCCTGGGAGAGCGTGGCGGACAATTTGCGAGTGGTTTCACCAGCAGCGGTGACGTCGCCAATCAGCGGAACGGAGATTTTGCCATCGGGGCGCACTGGCACCGTCAGGGATAACTCCGGGGACTTCCAAACCTGCACAGCGACTTGGTCGCCAACGCCAATTGTATATTCCGTTGTGGTCGCAGTAGGCGCGGGCGGTTTTTGCCCGACCGCAGGTTTGGACGCACAAGCACTGAATAGGAACGCGCATGCGCAGATGACGAGCCAATTTTTCATAAGAACCCCTCTATTAGATTTTTATCGATCCTACCATTCACTTGGTGATCGAGCGATTGGCGGTACAGTATAAAGCTGAGCCAAATGCAACGCAGCAACGTTTTTTCTCCCCATTTGCCCACTGTGCCAACCAAGTTTTACACGCCTCGTGCAATTTTTCCGGCGCTTAACAGCACGTTATGCCAGGCGAAATTCGCTGGGTGCGGACAGTATCTGGCGGACGGATGCGAGTGTTTCTGCGTAATTCGGCGTGCCAAAGATGGCTGACCCCATCACAAAGGTGTCGGCCCCCGCATCAGCGACTGAGCGGATGTTATCAATTTTTATGCCACCATCGACTTCAAGGCGAGTTGTCAGCCCCAATTTGTCGATTTGCTCACGCGCCGCACGGATCTTGTCGAGCACATAAGGGATGAAAGCTTGACCGCCAAACCCCGGGTTTACCGACATTAACAGCAGCAGGTCGAGCTTGTGTAAGACCGGCTCTATAAGACTCAAAGGAGCGGCTGGATTGAGCACTAAGCCGGCCTTGCAACCGCCGCTTTTGATCAACTCAATAGAGCGATCGACATGGCGACTGGCCTCTGGGTGAAACGAGATAAATGACGCTCCAGCCTCGACAAACTGGCGGATGAGGTCATCCACGGGCTCCACCATCAGGTGGACATCCAGAGGCACATTAATCCCCCGCTGCGTAAGCGCGCGCAGCACCATAGGTCCGAACGATAGATTGGGGACGTAATGGTTATCCATGACGTCGAAATGGATCATATCCGCACCTGCGGCAATGACTGCATCCACCTCTTCGCCAAGGCGAGTGAAGTCCGCAGACAAAATGGAAGGTGCTATCAAGTAATTGCTGGAAGCTTGCATGTTCATGACCTTGCGACCAAGCTGAGTGTAAAAAGTATCGGCATTGTAAAGCTATGTCTCCAGTAAAACACACCGCACCACGTGACCGGCCCCACCCCAAAGGGTTAGAGACCGCCGCCAAACCCCGGCGCGCACCTGTGTTGTCGAAATGGCTACTGGCGTGGCTGTACCTCTTTGCTGCCCATTCTCTGCCTGCCCAACCGTCCAATGAGTCAGAAGCGACGCCGGCCGCCGAAGAAACCGCTCCGCCCTTAGTCGTGGAAGAACCCCCTACACCAACGCCTCAGCCATCCGTTGCCGGGCGCCTCGCGGAGCAGCAACGCCAGTTACTCTATCAGCTAAATGGCCCGCCGAGTGCCTTGTGGCTGCCGGTGGACGACCAGCAAGTGCTGGCTTTCTGGCAACCGGACCGCAGCAGCACTCCTTTGGGAGCGGTATTAATGCTGCATGATTGGGGCGACAGCCCTCGCCACCCCGCCACTTTGCGGCGCCTGCACGAATATTTGCCGCTCCACGGCTGGGCAACATTTAGTATGGAGTTGCCGGACCTGCCGCCAGCGGCAATCCCCGCGCGGGCCGATCCCGCCCCTGCAGCAGTTGTGGATGAGGAACCCTTGACGAAGGAAGATTCGGAAACGGCTGATGAGGAAACCCTTGCGGAGGATAGCCCAGAGGCTACTGAAGAGGCGCCAGTGGCTCGCGAGCCAGCCGAAGACTCCGCTGCAGCGCCCAGCGAAGAAGAGATAGTGAAGCAGATACATAGACGCATACATGCGGCCACCGCCTATTTGCACCAACAAGGTCAGTACAATCTCATCCTCTTGGGTGAAGGGCGCAGCGCTCTATGGGTGTTACAGCACCTGGAGCAGGCCCTGCCTCCTCCTGAGGTGTCCTCGGAGAACCGAAAATCCACGGCCGTCATTGAGCGCACCTTTCGCGCTGTGGTTCTCGTCAATGCCGAAACGCCGAACCCTGCGACGCCCTTAGCAACCGAACTGCGCTCTTCGGATATCCCCACACTCGACGTTTTTACCGACTTCCACCTGGATGCTCGAGCGGCTGCGCAGAGCCGGCGCCAGGCGGCTCGGCAGCACGGGTATAGCCATTACGTGATCCGACGATTGCCACCGCCGAGCGGCGCTGACCCAGAGCGCAGCGAAACCTTACTTACCAAGACTGTGCGTGGCTTTTTGCAAAAATACGCTCAGGGAGTCGAGCTGGAGTAAAGGCTGCTGCGGCTTCTCAAGAATTATTCCTCGGAATTGTCCGGCTCGGGAATCTCGTTGACGAAGTCTTCCACTGTGCCCTCGTAATAATTAGGTTCAGAGGTCTCTTGTTGATAATCGGGCTCTGGGGCGTAGGCGGCCAAACAGTCTTGGATTAGCGCCTTGCGGTCCTCCGCCTCATAGGCGTCCACCGGATACATGTCGGTACACAGTCGGACGTCGGCGACCGCACTTGCGGAAGCTCCGCACAGCCACGTTAGCAGTAGATAAATGGGCAAGTTTTTCATAGCGCTCTCTCGCACCTGGAGGGGAATTGTTCAGCATGCCGGTATTTGACAGGAAGAATAGTGTTCCATTGCTCTCCTGTGCCACCATTTGTCACCTTTGTGAACGCTGCCACGCTTCACTCGACGAGGGCCATGTCCTCAAAGGCACCTGAGGCAAACGCGTTGATGTTCGCCAGCGTTACTTCGGCAATTTTGGCCAGGGCTTCGCGAGTAAAAAATGCCTGATGTCCGGTAATGATCACGTTGGGGAACGTAGTCAAGCGAGCAAACACATCGTCCTGAATCACCTGATTGGATAAGTCTTCGAAGAATAAGTCGGCTTCTTCTTCATAGACGTCCAAACCTAAATAGCCGATCTGCCCACTCTTCAACCCGCTGATCACCGCGCGCGCATCCACCAAGCCGCCGCGGCTGGTGTTGATCAGCATAACCCCGGTTTTCATGCGCGCCAACGCGGCTTCATTGATGATGTGGTGAGTGGCGGGCGTCAGCGGGCAATGCAAAGAAATAATGTCACAGGCCGGCCACAACTCGTCCTGGTTCACGTAGCGCACCCGCTTTGCCAGCGCGGGGTCCACTTGCTGATCGCTGACCAGTACCTGGCAACCAAAACCGAGCATGATGTCGATAAAGGCGCGACCGATTTTGCCGGCGCCTATCACTCCGACTGTTTTCCCGTGGAGATCAAAACCCATAAGGCCGTTGAGGGAGTAATCATTTTCGCGAATGCGGTTGTGGGCGCGATGGATATTGCGATTGAGCGCCAAGATCAACCCTACTGTATGCTCAGCCACCGCGTAGGGTGAATATTCTGGAACCCGACACACCGGCAGCCCGAGTTGCTTCGCCGCCGCTAAGTCGACATTGTTGTAACCCGCACAACGCATCGCAATCAACTGCACTCCCAGCTCTTTGAGCCGAACCAGTACAGCTTCACTCAAGACGTCATTGACAAAGCAACACACAACGTCGCTATCGATGGCGAGGTCCACCGTTTTTTCAGTGAGATGCGGTTCGAGGTAGCGGATTTCGTTGGGCGCAGCAGCCGGCGCGAAAAAAAGCCGATCATAGGGCTTACTGCTAAACATGGTGATACGCATGCAGGTCTCCTTCACGCAGATGGGATCTGCCGCTGGCGCACTGCTTCAAACAGGCAAATACCAGTGGCAACCGATACATTTAAACTGGAAACGCTTCCGGCCATAGGGATATAGATCAAATGATCGCAGTGTTCACGGGTGAGGCGACGCATGCCTGTACCCTCTGCGCCCATCACCACCGCCAGTGGGCCGGTAAAAGGAGCGGAAAATACCGGTACCTGGGCATCCCCAGAGGTACCGACAATCCAAACCCCCTGCTCCTGCAGTTGCTTCATGGTCCGCGCCAGATTCGTCACGGGGATAAGGGGTACCGTTTCGGCGGCGCCACAGGCAACCTTGCGCACTGTCTCGTTCATACCGGCGGAGTTGTCTTTGGGCACTATCACTGCCTGCACGCCGGCGGCGTCCGCGCTGCGCAAGCAGGCACCGAGGTTGTGAGGGTCGGTGACGCCATCGAGAATCAACAAAAATGGCGGCACCGATAAATCCGCAAGCAGCTCCCATAAATAATGCTCGTCATGCAATTTTCCCGGACGCACCAACAGGGCCACCCCCTGGTGATTGCCGTCGCACAAGGCATCCAGCTCGGCGCGGGTCTGCAGGCGCACTGGAATATCCAGGCCGCGCACTTGCTGGGTAATCTTTTGTACTCGCTGATCATCCCGACCGCGCAGAACCAGCAGTTCCTCGGCCCGTTGCGGAGCGGTTTTGAGTAGCGCCTGCACCGCGTGCAGGCCATAGATGATTTCCTGTTTCACAAAATGGAACTCTTAATTTAACGACGGGTATTTTTAGGGGAAGTTTTATTAGGCAGCTTTTTAGCTTTGGCAGTGGTCGCTTTTTTGGCGGCTTTTATTCCGCCGTTTTTTGAGGTGCTGGCTTTTTTGCGATCATTCTTTTTGCTGTCGGATTGCGTTTGCGCTTTCTTCGCTGCATTGCCGCTCTTCGACGCTTTCGCTCCCTTGCCGCTCGTGCGCCGCTGGCTCTCCTCGACATAGTCTTCTGCCAGCGCTTTGGCTTCTGGTGAAACAAACGCCTTTTTGCGCTTGCTCGCCTTTACGTCGACAATTTCAAAATCAATTTTGCGCTCATCCAGATTTACCGCCATCACCCGAACGCTCAACTCGTCGCCGAGGGCAAACACTTTGCGGGTGCGCTCGCCGATCAAGCGCCCGCGCGCCGGCTCGTGGACATAGTAATCCTGCGGCAGCGAGGTGATATGCACCAAGCCCTCGACGTACAAGTCCTTAAGTTCGACAAACAGGCCAAAGCCCACCACCGACGACACCACACCTTCGAATACTTCACCGACACGACCCTGTAGATACTCGCATTTCAGCCAACTCACCACATCTCGGGTGGCTTCGTCGGCGCGCCGTTCGGTCACCGAGCTTTGCTCACCCAATACGGAAATATCATTGAGCGAATAAGGGTAAATCAAAAACTTATCGAGAGGCTCGGCCGCCGGGTGGCGCTTGATCTTTTTACTGTCGATCTTCGAGCGAATAACCGAGCGAATGGCGCGATGCACCAACAAGTCGGGGTAGCGGCGAATCGGCGAGGTAAAGTGCGTGTAAGCCTGGTACGCCAAGCCAAAGTGACCGCGATTTTCCGCTTGGTACACCGCTTGGTTCATACTGCGCAACATGGTGGTTTGAATCAGGTGCGCATCCGGCCGACCTTCAATCGCTTGGAGCACCTGTTGGTAATCCTGCGGCGTCACTTGGGCGCGCTGGCGCAAACCCAAACCGAGGCCCGCCAGATATTCGCGCAACAGCTCCAGCTTTTGCTCCTTTGGGCCCTCATGGACGCGATAGAGTG
Organism: uncultured Saccharophagus sp.; assembly: GCA_964482025.1. Taxonomy (GTDB): domain Bacteria; phylum Pseudomonadota; class Gammaproteobacteria; order Pseudomonadales; family Cellvibrionaceae; genus UBA5868. The sequence goes on from CAYZVN010000010.1 coordinate 12,055, forward strand.
CTGGAACATCGTGAGACTCTAAGAATTTTGCCGAACAGACGTTAGCGGCCAGCATGCATTCTTCGATTAGCTTGTGCGCATCATTGCGCTGCACCGGTATGATTTTTTTAATCTTGCGCTGTTCATCAAAAATAATCCGGGTTTCGGTGGTTTCAAAGTCGATTGCGCCGCGCTGCTCGCGCTCAGCACGCAGGGCTTGATATAAATCGTGCAAGTGGTCCAAGTGCTCCACCACCTGGTGGAACTGCTGGCGCACACCGCTGCGCGGCTTGTCGCGCTCCGCCAGTACTTGACCCACTTGGGTGTAGGTGAGGCGCGCGTGCGAGTGGATGACCGCCTCATAAAATCGGTAACCGGTAATACGGCCGCGTGCGCTGACGGTCATCTCGCATACCATGCACAGACGGTCGACATGTGGGTTTAATGAGCACAAACCATTGGAGAGCGCCTCGGGCAACATGGGCACGACGTAATCGGGGAAGTACACCGAGTTACCGCGCAAAGCGGCTTCTTTATCCAATGGGCTACCCACTGGCACGTAATGCGAAACATCGGCAATCGCGACAAATAGCCGCCAACCGCCGCCTTTTTTTGGTTCGCAGTAGACCGCATCGTCAAAGTCGCGGGCGTCCTCGCCATCGATGGTCACCAACGCTAAGTGGCGTAAGTCGAATCGCCCGACCTTATCGGACTCAAGCACTTCGCTGGGTAGAGTTCTTGCCGCCTGCTCCACTTCAGCGGGCCAGATGTGTGGAATGCCGTGGCTGCGGATCGCCACGTCAATCTCCATCCCCGGCGCCAAGTGGTCGCCCAACACTTCGACAATACTGCCGATGGCGAGGTTATCCCGCTCCGGGTACTCGACGATCTCGGCAACCACCAACTGGCCGGATTTTGCGTTATGGGTTTGATCAGGGGGAATGATGATTTCTTGCACTATGCGGGGATTGTCCGGCAGCACGTAATGCACGCCGCGCTCGACGCGATAGCGCCCCACCAACTGGCTGGTGTTACGCGCCAGAATTTCTACGATAGTCCCCTCCTTTTTGCCGCGGAAGTCGCGCTCCCCCAAACGCACCACCACTTCATCCCCATCGAACACACGGCGCATCTGGCGATTGGACAGATAAATGTCCTCGCTGCCATCCCCGGTCAGCACAAATCCAAAGCCATCTCGGTGGCCCTGCACTCGCCCGCGCACCAAGTTCATCCGATCGATACAGCCATAGCGCTCTTTGCGGTTGCGGACGATTTGCCCGTCGCGCGCCATGGCGATCAAACGCCGTCGCAGGGCTTCGTGATCATCTTCCTCGGTGAGCCCTAAGCTCTCGGCTATGGCATCGCGGGAAAGCGGGCCTCCGGAGCTGTTCAACAGGGCAAGAATGACTTCGCGGCTGGGGATGGGATTAGAGTATTTGCGCGCTTCGCGCTCGGCGTGGGGGTCAGTGATCGGTTTTCGAGTCATTGGTTTTCGAGTCAAAGTGGTGCGTCCTATGGATCCGAGTTTGCAATGGAAGTATATAACCCGCTGGTTTCGCCTGCATGCAACACAGCAAAGGACGGGCATTCCTGGTTGACCGCGAGTATACCCCAGTTGTTGACAAGGCAATGCAGTCGTTTTATATTGCGCGCCCTCGCCCAGGTGGTGAAATTGGTAGACACGCTAGCTTCAGGTGTTAGTGGCTTAACGGCCGTGGAGGTTCAAGTCCTCTCCTGGGCACCAATTGGAAAAAGGCCGACTCAATGTCGGCCTTTTTTTATTTGGTGGCCGCACCGGCTCTGCCAAGCCAACGCCTACCTACCCTGGCATTTATTGACGGCATAACACACCTTGCCATCACTCGCGCCAATCGCCCTGGCATCACACCCGCTACCCATAGGTCGATAGGCACAGCACCTATGCACCTATGCACCTATGTAAATTTTGCGCGGCTTGGTACAAAACACGGCGAACGACGAACTAAGGCAAAAGCGCAAATGCGGCGCTTGGCGCATTTTTAACATAGACTCTCGTTTGGCATTTTATTGCCCAGCAAAATTAGCACCCCAAAATGATTCGAAATACCCTCGGAGATGTTTGTGAGATTATTGATTGCACTGCGACTTTTCAGTGAAAGCCACGCCAAGCTCGGTATCGAGGCCAACCGAAAAAATCACGGCCCAAACGGTCGGTTAATTGATATTCAAATAGAGCGATTTCATCCTGCATTAAAAAATATAATCGACTATTTGCGCGCAAGTGATCGATTACCAGCCCTGCGCCAAGGGCAAGTTTTGCGCACAGTGGAAGGTAAAAAAATCATCGAGCGCAGTGAAAATTGCCGACTGTATTGGTGCGAAGTGGAAACTCAACTTGAAGCCGATTTTTGGCAATCGCTCGCTGAAGTGGAAATGGTGATCGAGAAAGAAGAGTTTATGAAGTTTGCTCAGTCGATCCGCTGCCGCTCAGGCTCGGCGTATATTAATGCCTGTGAAGAATACGCTGCCGCATTACCGATAAAGCCGTTTCAGCCCATTTGTTATGAGCCGCCTCGCCCAGCTCGCACCAGTCGCGCCGCGTAGCCGCGCCAAATATCATCATCAGAAACCCATTGATACAGGCATTTTTGGCGCTCACAGCAGTTGAAATGCCATAAAGCCCACCAGCAGCCCGACAACAGCCAAGGCCACTAGTGCCAGTGCGCCATCGCGCGCAATCAGGGCGAGGCCGAAGGCCGACAGCGCCAAGCCCGCAAAATTTGCGCTAAAGGGAATGACTTCCATCAGCGGCATTGCCAAGGCGATCGCGATACAGGTCAGTGCCACTAAATACTGGCCTTTACCTTCCACCAAATGGGTCATGCGGGAGTGGATATAGCGGTCGACGAAGCGCGCGGGCCTGCGCGACCACTCCAAGGCCTTTTGCATCTTGGGGCGCGATATGGAGCGCCGCAATAGCCACCGAGGCAGCCACAGATGCTCGCGCTGAAATAATAATTGTCCGGCGATCAACAAAACCAATACCGCCATAACGGTTGGCACGCCGGGAATATCGCCAATAATCGGCGCGAGCGTGATGAGCCCCGCAACCAACAATAAAGGCCCCAAGGAACGAGAGCCGATAGCGTCCAGCACCTCATCCAAGCTGACGCGTTCACGCTCGCCGCTTGCATCGGCCATCTTGTCGATCAACTCGGTCAAGGTCGTAATATTCTCCGCCATATCAGTACCCAGGTATAAACCACGTCGCGCTACGTTCATAAGATTGCAGTGCAAACCTTTGGGGCTACAAACTTTGTGCCAAGCTTTCCGTTCCCTGTCTGGCTGGTCTTAGCGAGTTTTTAGGACAGCCCACAACTCTGGCGGCGCGCGTTCACGGTTTTTGCTATGGTTCAGCACCATAATAAAACGCTGGAGATTGCTCATGCTGATCAATTGTGTCGCTTACCAAGACGGCAAACGTTTACGCGACATTCCAATCCAAGACATCAGCGAATATATCCAGCGCGACGACTGTTTTGTCTGGGTCGCTCTGAAGGACGCAGAGGCGGATGAGCTGGCACAGATGCAGAAGGAGTTTGGCCTGCACGACCTGGCGGTAGAAGATGCTCGCAATGGCCACCAGCGACCCAAAATTGAGGAGTATGGCGATTCACTCTTCGTCGTCCTGCACACCCTGGAGTTTGTCGACGGCGAGCTGCTGGTGGGCGAAGTGGCAATTTTTGTCGAAGACAACTACGCACTTTCGGTGCGCAGCCGGAGCCAGCAAGGGTTTCTCGGCGTGCGCGCTCGCTGCGAACGCGAACCTCAGCAGCTCAAACAAGGCCCCGCATTTGTGCTCTACGCGCTAATGGACGCAGTAGTGGATCGCTACTTTCCCATTATCGACGCGCTGGAATCCGAACTCGACGCCATAGAAGAAAAAATATTCACCCAGCAAAATCAGCGCGCCAATATCGAACGCCTCTACGCATTAAAACGCAAAACGACGCAGCTTAAACATGCAGTTGGCCCCTTAATCGATGCAGTGGGACGGCTGCACGGTGGCCGAGTGCCGGCGGTGTGTCTCAATACCCAAGAATATTTTCGCGATGTGCACGACCACTTGCACCGCATCAATACCTCCATTAACGCCGTGCGCGACACCATCAGCACCGCGATTCAAGTGAGTCTTTCTCTGGTTGCGATTGAAGAAAATGAGGTGAGTAAACGCTTGGCGTCCTGGGCGGCCATTTTTGCTGTGGCAACTTTATTGGTTGGCACCTGGGGCATGAACTTCAAATTTATGCCGGAGCTTGAATGGCAGTTTGGCTACCCTCTCGCTCTCAGCATTGTTGCCAGTGTCTGCGGGTATTTGTATTACCGCTTCAGAAAATCCGGCTGGCTTTAGCAGTTGCCCATCACTGACAAAATGCGGTCAAGATTTTTTGGCCGAATTCAAAGCTGCGCTCCACCTGGCGGATATGATGCTCCATAACGCCACCCGCCAGCAGCGAATGTCGCCAGTCCGCCGTTGCCTCCGCCACCTCAGCGGCAATCTGCTGTGCCTGCGGAGGCGTCAGCCGCATCATCTTTGCGGCAGCGGCGATATTATCCGCGCTTGGGGTCATGCCCATAGGGCCAATGCAAATGGAGTGTGAGCCGATCATATTCGTATTGGGCACCAGATCGTACGCTGGCGATAATTGATAGTGGCGCGCCGCAGATTTTTTTAACAGCGCATGATTGCGCATATGGTCATCGGTATTACCGACCGCAATATTAAACACCATGCGGCGGAAAATCTCATCGCTACAATTATCGCGGGAAACACGGTTGGCGAGGCGGGCAATATTATCGTAAGCGAAATCCTCCTCGCGACGATCCTTAAGCGAAAATACATTAATTAAGCTGTGCAGCGATATAAAGTGAGAGTGTTCGCCAGCGTCCCAATCAAAGCGCTTAACCATTAACACGTTACCCAGTGCGGTGGCGACAATTTTGGTATCCGCAACCGTTACACCCGCTTTTTCCGCCATGCGCATAGTGAGATGCTCCATCAGCGGATTGTCGAAGCGATCCTGCTGGTGTGGAAATTTGGCGATCCATTCCCAACCATCATCAAATACGAGCGTCTTGGGCCGCGCACCGCCGACGGATGAGCCGCGCAGAAAATACAAATCCCCCGCTTCCACACCCACCTGCTCGGGCGACAGATCCTCTTCAATCGCCTGAGCGGCACGCATCATGTCTTCCAAACAAGCAAACGGCCGCAAGGGAGCATCTGGCGGAGGCGGTGTTTTGTCCGCGGAAAACCGCAAGGCGCCTATGCCGCCCCCGGAGCCTGCAAGCAGAAACTCCACTAAGGTAGACGGCGGTGGTTTACGCCACCACACCAACAGCTTTTTACCCCAATCATCCGGCCCTGCATCCAGTAGCACTCCCGGAATGCCTGGGTTTTCCCGGTCGAACAGAAACGACTTAATCTGATCGTCCAAAGGTAGGTGGATAGGGTCCAGAGGAAAGGCATCATCGCGCTGAAGGTAGGAGGGAGCATAGCGAAAGTAACCCCTTCCCCGGTCGCTATCGCGAATGCATTGACCCACCAAAGCTGTGCCGCCATCACTCTGCTTTAGATGCACATAAAAGCCGTCGCGCATCAGTCATCCTCCAAATCGAACTCGATAGGAGCAGAGCGCGAACGACGCACTCGTTGGCGCAGTGGGCGGTCATCCATAGCCGCACCCACGCGGTCGTTTTCCGGCCACATCAACTGCTCGATCTCATCGGCCATTGCGAAAATATCCATTAACTGCAGCCAGAACCCCAAAGGTACGCGAGGATTGCCCGCCTCGACTTTTTTTAAAGTCCCTTCCGATATCCCCGCCTTCGCAGCCAGATCTTTCTGCGTCCACTGCCGTCGCTGACGTGCCAGACGAAATCGCGCGCCCAACTCTTGTAGGCGCAGCTGGTTTCGCGGCGTAAGCGCCTCATATACCGATGTGACAGAAGACACATCTATACCTCTTAATTGATATTAAAGACATATTTGAATCTCAAAAGGCTAGGAGCAACCGTTAGGAAAGTCAAACTTTAGACACAATCATGCCTATTAAGTAGTATAAGAGACATAAACACATCTATTTTTTGAAGTGTTGGGGAGGACGAGGAGTGGGGTTCAGCGGCGTTTACGCATCCTATCAATTGCTTGTGGAATGCAGGAGCACTAGGTTCGGCTCACCTTCGTCTAAAGCCAACGCCATAATTTCCGCCATATTCCAGGTTCGCCGGCCGGTGGCCTGCGCAATTTGCTCCTTACAGCTAAAGCCGTTGGTGATGATCAGCGTATCGGCGGCGGAAGCGCGCACCTGGGGGAGCAATTGCTGTTCACCTATACGCTGTGACAGGTCAAATTTTTTCGCATCGAAACCGAATGACCCGGCCATGCCGCAGCAGCCGGCATCGAGCACGCGATGCTCCACCCCCATCCGCTCCAGCATTTCGCGGTCGGCATCGGCGTGTAGCGACGCGTATTGATGGCAGTGCAAATGCACCAGCGCTCGGCGGGCCAGACGTGGCGGTTGGTAGCCTTCTCGGCAGAGAAACTCCGTCAGCAAATAACTGTGGCGGGCCAGATACTGGGCGCGCTCGTCGGTGTGAAACAGCTCGGGCAATTCATCGCGAAAGCTGGCGACACAGGACGGCTCCAAACCAACAATCGGCAGCTGTTGCTGCACGGCGCCACTGAGGCTGTCGAGTATATCCTGCAGCTGGCGGCGCGCTTGCTTGAGCATGCCTTCGGCGTAGAGCGGACGCCCGCAACAGAGCGCCTTTGGCGGAATGAGCACCTGATAACCTGCGGCTTCGAGCACTTGCACTGCCGCCTGTAAAAGCTGCGGTGAAAAGTAGTTATTAAAGGTATCCGGCCAGAGCATAACCTGGGGCATACCCGCGTTGACCGGTTGGCGCTGGCGAAACCAAGCGTGAAAAGTTTGCTCGGCATAGGGTGGCATCTGCCGCTGTGGCGCTATACCGCCGAGCTTTTTCACCAGGGGCGAGCGCAGCAACCGGTTGCTGATTCGAGGCACCAGGCTCGCGAGGCGGCTCCACCACCAGATTAAGCCCATGCTGTAAGCGGCCCTAGGGCGCAAGCGTCGGCGATAATGGCGCGCCATAAACTCCGCTTTCAGGCTCGCCATATCCACCAGCACCGGACAATCCCGTTTGCAGCCTTTGCAGGCGAGGCAGAGGTCCAAGGCCTCGCGCACCGAGTCATCGCGCCAGCCTTGTTTAAGTGAGTCACCACGCAGCATTTCGAACAACAGACGGGCACGCCCACGAGTCGAGTGCTGCTCATCCAAGGTAGCTCTATAGCTGGGGCACATAACCCCGCCACTGGCGCGCCGGCATTCGCCTATGCCGACGCAGCGATTCACCGCACGGGCAAAGCTGTGACTATCTTTGGAAAAGGCAAAGACCGACGCGTCCAAAAAGCGCGGATTGCCGCGCAGGTTTTCGGTCATGGGATAAGGGTCCACCACCTTACCCGGATTCATCATGCCTTGCGGATCCCATAGGGATTTGAATTGGCGCATGGCCTCGACGAGCGGTTCACCATACATGCGCGGCAGGAGCTGCGCACGCACTTGACCGTCGCCGTGCTCGCCGGACAGCGAGCCGCCGTAGCGCACCACTAAGTCGGCCGCCTCTTGCATAAAGGCTTTCCAGTTAGCGATGCCACCAGGGTTGCTCAGGTCGAAGTTGATGCGACAGTGAATGCAGCCATCGCCAAAGTGGCCGTAGAGCGCGGCATCATAGCCGTGCTTATGCAGCAGCTGGCGAAATTCACGCAAGTAATCGCCCAGTTGTTCCGGTGGCACGGCAGCATCTTCCCAGCCGGGCCAAGTGTCACCCAGCTGCGGCGAGCGGGCAGTGGCGCCAAGCCCCGCCTCGCGGGTTTTGAGGATATTTTCCCGGTCTTCATCGTTCGCCAACATCACCATGGCAGGCGCCTCGCCGCGAGCCGCAAGGGTGATTGTGGCCTGCTCGGGGTCATCCACCACGGGCTCTGTCGCGATTTGCTGTAGCAGAGCAAAGGCCTTGCTCCGCGCCTCCGCTTTATCCGCACCGCCGAATTCTACGAACAGCCAACTGCCACCTTCAGGCAGCATTTCTCTCGCTTCTGGGTGCATGTCTTTTTGTGCCATTTCATGCAGCAGCTTGTGGTCCATACCCTCCAGACCTATAGGCCCTGCAGCGAGAATTTCCGATACATGGTCCGCCGCCGTTGCGACATCGGCATAGCCCAACACCAGTAGCACCCGCGCCGGCGGGCTGGGCACTAACTCGAGCTCTGCCTCCAAAATGATGACACAGGTGCCTTCCGACCCCACCAGAGCACGAGCCACATTAAACCCCTTCTCCGGCAGCAGCTCGTCGAGATTGAACCCGGAAACCCGACGCGGGATCGCCGGTGTGTTATCCCGCACGCTTTCGGCATAGCGCTCGCTCAAACGCTTAAGCCCGGCGTAGATCTCCCCGCGCCGCCCGCCCGCCGCGATCAGGCGTTCCAACTCTTCGGCACTGGTGGGCCCCACCGTCAGCTCCAGGCCGTCGTAAGTAATCACTCGCAAGGAGCGCACATTGTCCACCGTCCGCCCGGCCATTATGGAATGCACACCGCACGAATTATTGCCGAGCATGCCGCCAAGGCAGTTGTGATTGTGAGTGGAGGGGTCGGGGCCGAAGGTGAGGTGGTGCTCTTCTGCGGCTGCGCGCAAGCGATCTAGCACGCAACCGGGCTGTACCCGCACTAAACGGCGCTCAGGGTCCAGCTGTACAACGCGATTCAGGTATTTGGAAAAATCCAGAATAACCGCTGTATTGCACGTTTGACCGGCAAGGCTGGTGCCGCCGCCGCGCGGTAGGATCGGTACCCCCGCTGCGCGGCAGATGGAGAGCGTCTGACGCACATCCTCCTCGGTGCGCGGCACCACCACCCCCAAGGGCAAGTAGCGGTAGAGGGAACCATCGGTGGCGTAAAGTGCGCGACTGCCAGAATCAAAACGTACTTCCCCTTGCACTGCCCGGTGCAGCTGGTCCGCCAGCCGCGCTAGGTCTTGCTCGCTGAGGTGGGCTGTCGTAGGGACATCACTCATCACCCGCCCCGGGCTAGCGTATCTGATACGGCGCCGCGTCAGCGCGACGCAACTCTATACCGTGACCGGTCCGGTCCAGGTCCGGCCACAATTCTCCATCGTGCAAGCTGTCACCACTGTCAAACAGCATGGCTTCCAGGCGCACATGGTCGTGAAAATACTCGGCGTGAAGCACACCGGGCACAGCAACGCACAGAGAGGTATGCAATGCGGGGGCGCAATGCGCCGAGAGAGGTACGTGAAAAGCTTCGCAGAGTTCGGCCGCTTGGAGAAATCCGGTGTAGCCACAGCGGGTGGCGTCGGCCTGTAATACATCGACCGCACCCGCCTGGAGCATGCGCCGGAAGTAGAGACTGTCCCAACCGTATTCGCCCGCAGCAATAGCCATACTGGCGGGGACCCGGTCGCGCAGCCAGCGCAGTCCGTCCAAATCGTCTGAGGAGACCGGCTCTTCAAACCAGCTCACGCCCTGCTCATCGAGGCACTCAGCCAAGGCCAGGGCCTCGCGCGCATGACACGCGCCATTGGCGTCAACCATTAGGTCTATGTCGGGGCCGATCACCTCACGCGCCAAAGTAACCCGCTGCTCGGCCTGTTCTAAATCATCACCAATTTTTATTTTTACCGACTGGATTCCCTGTTCCAACCAGCCTTCCAGCTGGCGCTGCAGCCGCAGGGCACTGTAGGTTACAAAGCCGCCGCTGCCATAAATAGGAACGCTCGCACGCGCTCTTCCCCACAAGGCCGGCAGCGGCAAGTCCAGCAGCCGCGCTTTGAGATCCCACAGGGCTTGATCCACCGCCGCTATGGCCATAAGGCCGAGCCCCGGCCGGCCGATATTGCGCAGGCGCTCATTCATCTCCCGCCAGAGTGCCGGAATATCGTATATACAGCGCCCCACGATCGCCGGCGACAACTTGTCCAGAATCAAACGTGCGGCAGGCAGAGCTGCGGTATAGCTGTAACCCATGCCCACCATGCCGCCCGCCTCCACATGTACAACCACCAGCTCCGTCTCGCTCCAACGCAGGGTGCCATCGCCTTCCGGCCCATCCGTCGGCATGCGATAGCAGGTCACATTAACGGCCTGGACGTAGGGAAAGTCGGTGTTATCGAGACCGGTGATATCCGTCATTTATCGGCCCCTATATGCAGCGACGCAAAGAGCTGTTTGGCGCTCTGTTTGATAATGCCCCATTGATTGGGATCACCTTTGCCCAGGGTGGCGAGCATCGCCATGATCTGCTCTTTGGTGATGTGCGGCGGCAGAGGAGGCACATCAGGATCGGTAATGAACTCGATCACCACCGGCCGATCCGCGCTCAGCGCCTCGTGCCAAGCGTCGCGGATATCCTCGGGGCGCTCGACTTTTATGCCTTTAAAGCCCAAGAGTTCGCCATATTGGGCGTAGGGGAAATCCACCACATCCTGAGCCGGCGCGTATTTTGGATCGCCGGACAGCACCCGTTGCTCCCAAGTCACCTGATTAAGGTCGTGGTTGACGACCACCATCACCACAAAACAAGGGTTTGACCACTGCTGCCAATATTGCTTAACGGTGACCAGCTCGGAACTGCCGTTCATTTGCATGGCGCCGTCGCCCACCATGGCGATGACCGGACGCTCCGGATAGGCCATCTTCGCCGCTATGGCGTAGGGGACACCGCTGCCCATGCTGGCAAGCTTGCCGGAGACGGAGCCCATCATCCCCGGACGCATTTTGATATTGCGGGCATACCAGTTGGTGTGAGAGCCGCTGTCGCCACAGAGAATCGCCCCGTCCGGCAAGAGCGGCGACAGCTCCCAGAAGACTCGCTGCGGGTTGATGGGTTTGGCGCTTTCCATGGCGCGGTCTTCGATGTCTTTCCACCAATCGGCAACGTTCTTCTCGATGGTCTTTCGCCATTTGTCCCGCTCTTTGGCCCGCAACAGGGGAATGAGGCGGCGCAGGGTTTCGCCGCTGTCACCAATCAAATTGATCTCGGTGGGATAACGCACCCCGACGTTGCGCGGCTCTATGTCGATTTGTATGGCGCGGGCCTGGCCGTCTTTGGGGAGGAACTCAGAGTAAGGGAAGGTGGTGCCGACCATCAGCAAGGTGTCGCAGTCGCGCATCATCTCCCAGCTGGGTTTGGTGCCGAGTAGCCCAATGCTGCCAGTCACAAAGGGCAAATCGTCTGGCAACGCAGCCTTACCCAACAGCGCTTTAGCGACACCGGCGCCCAGCAAATCGCAAACCTGAATCACCTCCTGAGTCGCTCCTAAAGCCCCCGCGCCAACCAATAGCGCGACTTTTTCCCCCGCGTTCAGAATCTCCGCTGCCGCTTGCAGCTCGCTGTCTGTTGGTCGGGAGTGAAATTGGGCGGGGCTGGCGCTGGAGTAGTTACTGCCGTGGGCACGGGGCGGACTGGGCACTGCGTCCATCATTTGCACATCGTTGGGAATGATGACGCAGGTAACCGCCCGCTCGGCCGCTGCGATGCGCATAGCGCGATCGATCACATGGCGAGCTTGGGCAGGTGTCGAAATGGTCTCCACATAGGACGCTACGTCTTTGAAGACGGTATGCAGATCCACTTCCTGCTGAAAGTCGCTGCCAAGTGAGGTGGTTTTTTGCTGGCCGACAATGGCAACCACGGGAACATGATCCATTTTGGCGTCGTATAAACCTGCCAGCAGGTGCAACGCCCCTGGCCCTGAGGTCGCGAGACATACGCCCACCTCCCCGGTGAACTTGGCGTGGCCGCCAGCCATAAACGCCGACATTTCCTCGTGGCGCACACGCACATAATCGAAGGTGTCACCGGTGCGGGCAAGCGCGCCCATCAAACCGTTGATGCCGTCGCCGGGGTAGCCAAAGATGCGTTTTACCCCCCATTCCGCCAGTCGCTCCCAAATGAAATCTCCGACCTCTGCCATGCCAAGCCCTCCGCGTTTGTCGCTGTTAATCGGGCTAACCTGCCGAGGACAGCTCCGACTTAGGGTCATGGTCTGGGGTTGAGGCACGCAGGTTCTGTTCGCTAATGAACATTCTCCCCCGAGGGGCGCCCACCACATATTTGTGGCGGGCAAAGTCGGTTTACGCGGGGTTTTGGGCGAGCGCGAGGAAGTCCTGCAAATAGGCGAGGCTGGCGTCTTGATCACGAAAGACCAAGTAGAGAGATTTATGCACGCCTTGATCGCCGAGGGATCGCACTTTAAGGGGGTACGACGCTTGAAACTTTCGCGCTAGCCAGTCAGGAAGCGTGCAGACACCTCGCCCCGCCGCCACCAGCTGCACCATGATCTCGGTCGCTTCCACCTGATGCAGCTTTTTGGGCTCTCTATGCGCCGGCAGCAAAAAGCGGGTGAATACATCTAGGCGTTCCCGCGATACCGGAAAGCTAATTAAGGTGACTTCCGTCAGTGCTTCCGGTGTCACCACATCGATAAGGTCGGTACGCCAATCCGGTGCCGACACCAGCATAAGCTCGTAATTGAAGACGGGCTGGTTCTGGAAGGCAGGGTTTTCCAGCGGGTCGCTGGTGATCACCATATCGACCTGATGATTAAGCAGTGCTTCCAAGCCGTTAAAGCGGAACTGCTGCACTACGTCCAAATCCACTTTGGGCCAGCGCCGCAAAAACGGGGATACCACACCCAGCAACCACTCGTAACAGGGGTGACACTCCATGCCGATGCGCAGTTTGCCCTGGAGGCCTTCACCGTAGCCGCGCAGCACCTCATCCGCCTCTTCCAGCTGTGGCAGCAACCGCCGCGCTACTGCCAGCAAATATTGGCCCGCTTGGGTAAGCCGCAACCGCCGCCCCTCCTTTTGCCATAGGGCCACGCCCGCCTGATCCTCCAGCTTACGAATCGCATGGGAAAGCGCTGACTGAGTTAAATGCAGCCTCTCAGCCGCCTCGGCCAGGGTGCCTGCGGTATCAAGGGCATGTAATATGGCCAGGTGACTTCTCTCTAACATGAATTTTGCTCACGTAAAATTAAAAATTTATTAATTCTATTCATTCTATGTGATAGGAGAAATACCATTTGGCTCTGCTTCACGGATTACAATGCGGCAGCGTCAATCCACCTATCTACGCGAGGTTTCTGTGTCTGCAATAGAGCTGTCCAAAGTTGGCGTTGTCGCCATCGGCCGCAACGAAGGTGAGCGCCTGGAACGGTGCCTCAACTCCCTGAAAGACCTGCCTTTGGTGTACGTGGACTCCGGCTCCAGCGATAACAGCGTGGCCTTCGCCCGCTCCGTGGGCGCGTTCTGCGTCGAGCTGGATATGACCCGCCCTTTCACCGCCGCTCGGGCCCGCAACACCGGCTTTCGCGCACTACTGGAGCAACATCCCGATCTCACCTGGGTGATGTTTGTCGATGGTGACTGCGAGGTGCAGCCAGATTGGTTGGGGCAGGCCTTAACAACCGCCGAAAGCGACCCCCAGATCGCGGTGGTGTGCGGGCGCCGACGCGAGCGCTACCCGTCTTCCTCGATCTACAACGAAATGTGCGACATCGAGTGGAACACGCCAGTCGGCGACGCCCGCGCCTGCGGCGGGGATGCCCTTTATCGCGTTGCGGTGTTGCAGCAGGTGGAAGGTTTCGACGATACGTTTATCGCGGGCGAAGAACCCGAGCTGTGCTTCCGCATTCGCGAACACGGTTATCGCATTGTCCGCATCGACGCCGAAATGACGTTACACGATGCCGCCATGACTCGAATCGGCCAATGGTGGAAGCGCACTGAGCGCAGTGGCCATGCCTACTTGCTCAACTATCTCAAGCACGGCAGCAAAAACGCCGAACGCTATAAGTATCGGGAGGTTCGCAGCATCCTTATGTGGGCGGGTCTCTATCTGGTACTGTTATTCGCGACACTGCTGATGCGCTCGCCGATACCGCTCATCCTGCTCGCGCTCTTGGTCGCGTCGCAGGCAGCCAAAATGACCCTGGCACAGCCGCGCATCAAGGGGCAGTACGGCAAATCCGCAACCTTTCGCTACTGCGTATTCGTCATGCTCGGCAAGGTTCCGCAAGCGCTCGGTGTGCTGCGCGCCTACCGCAATAGTCGCGCGGGGCGGGAGCACCGACTGGTGGAGTACAAGTAAACAGCGCAAGTGCAGGCAAGCGGCAAGCCGCTGGTAGGGAGGATTTTGAGCGCTGCGCGCGGCAAGATGCGATATGATACGCAGTTAAAACGGACTTTCGGGGAGACAGATTCCCCGTCGCGCTGTCCAACAGATGTCCAAATTTAATAACAACCAAGTTTCACTACATTAAGGTAACCAACGGAGGTTATATGATCGACACCAGACCGACAGCCATTCAGTATGGCCAGGAGCGCGCGCTAGAAGTTAATAAGGTTTTGCGCAACACCTATGCGCTTTTGGCGATGACGCTGCTCTTTAGCGCCATGACTGCCGGCATCAGCATGGCTTACAACTTGCCACACCCTGGCCTGTTACTGACCATGGTGGGCTACTTCGGCCTGCTGTTTCTGACGCAGGCCCTGCGCAACAGCGTGTGGGGGATCCTCAGTGTCTTTGCACTTACCGGTTTTATGGGCCTGACTCTCGGTCCAATCCTTAACGCTTACTTATCGCTGGCAAACGGCGGACAGATCGTCATGAACGCGCTGGGTGGCACCGCTATTACCTTCCTCGGCCTGTCCGGCTATGTGCTCACCACCAAGAAGAACTTCAGTTTTATCGGTAACTTCCTCTTCGTAGGCATTTTGGTGGCATTTCTGGCGGGCTTAGGCGCCATTTTCTTTCAGATGCCAGCCTTGTCACTGGCGGTTTCCGCCATGTTCATCCTGCTGATGAGTGGCCTGATCCTGTATGAAACCAGCAGCATCATTCATGGCGGCCAGACCAACTACATCATGGCGACCGTTACCCTGTACGTCGCGCTGTTCAACCTGTTTACCAGCTTGTTGCACATTTTGGGCGTTATGGGCGGCGACGACTAATGCTCGAACAAACAAAAAAGGCGCCGTAACAACAGCGCCTTCAATTGGCAAAAAGCCCCGGTTGTCCGGGGCTTTTTTTTGCTTGCACATCCGCTTTGCGCTGCTAATTACCCACCGAAGCGCGACTCCGGTAAACCGGGCACATCCACTCTCACGCGGAACACAGAGCCCGAATCGGGATACTGCTGCAGCTCCTCCTCCGGTCGCGCGCCCACACTAGTGATATACAAAGTTTTGAGGTCATCATCGCCAAACGCCACCATAGTGGGGCAACGCGCCGGCACCGCAATCTCCTCAAGAATCTCCCCCGCGGGATTCAAGCGCACTATGCGGCCTCCCTCGTAGAGCGCAGTCCAATAACAGCCTTCACTGTCCACCGATGCGCCATCCGGTCGCCCGTTACCCATGGGAAATTGGTGAAACAGCCGGCAGTTAGACACTACGCCACTGTCAATGTCGTAATCGCACTGTTGGATCGCATGGCTCGGGGTGTCGGCGTAGTAGAAGGTTCTCGAGTTGGGACTGAAGGCGATGCCGTTTGCTGTCAGCAAATCACCCACCCACTTTTTCACTTCGCCACCGGGAGTCAACGAATAGATACTGGCTCCGTTGTGATCCTTCGGCGGGTATACGCTCCCGGCAAACATGCGCCCTTTGGCATCGGCGCGACCGTCGTTGAAGCGGTTTTTCTCCATTCCCACTTCTGGATCTGCAATAAATGATCGATCGGTATTCCAGCCATCAATCGTATAAAAACCGGAGCGCATCGCCAGTAGGAAACCGCCTTTTTGACGCAGACTGAAGCAGCCGATTTCTTCATCAAATTGTAGATACTCATCTTTGCCGCTGCGCGGATCGAATCGATGCAATTGAAACGCATTGATATCGATCCAGTACAAATATTTTTCCTGCTCGTCCCAGCGGGGACACTCACCCAGATTTGCCCGTATTTTCAGCGCAACTTCGACGTTTTTCATAGCAAATGACTGTCCTGTTGAGAATTGGGCGCTAATAATCTCACAGATTAGAGAAGAAGGGAAAATGGCGCGAAGAAGCCGCTGTTACAGGGCGTGAGCTTTTTTGGGAGGAACACTGTAGCGATTAAACTGCGGCTGCAGATATTCGATCTGATCGCCGCGAATACGCTGACTATTGATAAGCGCCAAATATTCATAAGGATTTGGCCGGTAGGGTAACGCCAGTAGACTCATCTGGATTTCTGACAACAAATAATTTCCCTTGCGTTGATTACAACGTTTACAGGCAGCGACAACATTTTCCCATTTGTCCGCTCCGCCACGACTGGTCGGCTGAACATGATCGCGCGAAAGTTTTTCTGATGGGAAGTAATCGCCACAATAAAGGCATTGGAAATTATCCCGCTGAAATAACGCAGGATTGGTAAGCGGTGGATTCAACCGAATCGGCGTCAGGCGCTCGCCGCCACACGCCATAATAGCGGGCAGGCGAATAACAGTATTGCAGCCGGTTATTCTCGACTTACCGCCTTTTACTTGGCGAACCACGCCGCCCAAAGTCCAAGACACTAAGTCGCGTGCGTAAAGGCATACCCCCTGGCGCCAATTAAGCCACTCAATAGGCTGCCCCGCCAAATTCAGGCGCAATATTCGCGCTTCCATAAATTTCTCCTGTTTAATAGCTTATTCAGCTATTCCGGCGTGAACCGGGGGCTAATTAAACACTGGAAAATTTACGGCAATGCCGCACCACACTCGGCTCTACCCTTCCACCATAACGAAAAACCCCGCATTGGTAGGCCAAGCGGGGTTTTAGAAGTCTATGATCGAGGAATTTGTAAGGGTGACGAGACCAGTGGGTCGGCGGAAAATGCGCCGGCCTCGCGGATTGTCTGTGGCGCTTCATCGCCACTTGTCTGCTTAAAATGTTGAAGATAATTCTCCTCTTTTAGCAGGAACCTAGTTTTAATAGTATGCGCTGATGAGCGAGAGTCAAGTTGGTATCGCTATTTTTTAGCAGAAGTGCGAGAAGGATTTGTGACAAATCTTCCAGTTTAAAACGAGTTTTATCGGGGAAGGAAACAACGAAAAAAGGCAGAATCCACAAATGAATTCTGCCTCTCAGATAAAGCTTTTGCTGCCTTTACATCCCTGACAGTTCCGCTCCCTCAACAGGCCATCCTAAGCCTTACTTCGTACAATCTCCTTTTATAACTCGACAGTCCTTTTCCCTAGCTCGTCCGTGCAGCCATTTCCATGATTCCGTCATCCCTGTGCATTCCCTGCTACATCCCTGCTTCAACGTCATGTTCCCTGACTCATCATCCCTGAGCTGACACTCCTGTCACCCGCGCCTCCTGCGCGCTCCCAGCTCCTTGCAGCTCCTTGCAGCTCCTTTTTGCCATCCCTGAGCCTCCATGCACTTCCCGTCCTTTGTCCTGTTCTAGAGTTTTCCTAAAAACACCGTGACGATAACCTCTATCATCACGGCGAACTCTCACAGGATTCGCCAACTCCCTCTAGCTCGCCTAGTTCCTGCATCCCTGGCGCGAGTCCAACCGCGTCCTTACGAGATGCCATTCTACGGATTTGCAGGGGCCAGCCCAGACGATACCACCCCCACTTCTTGTGAGACATTGCCCACAAAGACCCGGCGCTTTTATTGATACGCACGGTTGCTTTAGCGGCGGTTCTTCAGTTGGGCGCTCTGGCGCTGCACTACGTGTTGAATCAGTCGCTCCTGATTGATGTGGCTCATGCCATAAAACTCGACGCGCCAATAATAGCCGCCGGCCACCACGTCACAAGCCACCAGGACGCCGCGGGTAACCACGGCTTTTTCGCCCGACGAGAGCTCCAGCCAACACCGCATATGGCGCCCCGGTTGCGCAGGCTGATCGTTGACGAACCCAAGACCACAGGCGCTGATATTGACTTCGCGGATACGACCAACCACACGAGTAAGGGTTTCGCCCTCTAAGGCCAGCCGTCGAATGGTGCGATCCAGCTTGTTATTAAGCGCCGTCGCCAACTCGGCAACTTTCGGCGACTCCTGCGCTAACTCGCCGATCAAGCGAAGGATCTCGTTGTTTTCATCCTCTCCTTCCTCCACTGCGGATTCATCCGTTTCTTCTTGCCCATCAAGCCACTCATAGGTGAGCCCAACTCGGTCGTTGATACGAAAGTAGCGCCGCTTTTCCTCACTCATAATCAAAAAATCTCACTAGGATGAAGCTCGAACAGATATTTGGGGGCTATGTCGAGCTCGCGCATAATGTCCTGCCCCTCATCAGTTTGCAGCAGCGCTTTATCCTCTGCCGATAGCTCATCGGCCAAGCCCTGCTGGATGACGATTTCCACCCGCCGATTGCGCGCGCGATTTTCGGGCGAATTATTGGGTGCCAGTGGCTGGGTATCCGCCTTCCCAGATACCTCAAAACGGCTCGGCGGCAATACCCCGCCGACCATCAGCTCATGCGCCACAGACACCGCTCGGGCTGCGGATAGCTCCCAGTTGGAGCGAAACCGCTGAGTGTTGATGGGTACATCATCCGAATGCCCTTGAACGATAACGGAGCCCGGCTTGAGCGCCAGCACCGAGCGAATCTCGTGCATCACATCGCGATACTCAGAAGAGAGGACCGCCGAGCCCGAATCGAAAGACCCCTTCTCGGCAATGCGGATGATGATTCTCCGGCCGCGCGTCTCCACCTCCACCTCTCCGGCGACGATTTGCGCCTGCAAGGCGTTGGCAAGCTCGAAGGCCTGCTGCTCGGTCTCTCTAATGAGCTCTTCGAGGCGTTGCCGAACGCGCAGCTTCACACCGGCGTCGGCTCCTTCGTCTCCTTGCTCAACATCAAATTCTTGTGCGCACTGCACATCCAGCGACAGCAGTGTGGTGTCGCTTGTGCTCTGCCAGATCTCGTTGATGGGGGTCGGCTCGGGTCTACCGGGGCTGAATTCCTGCGCAATAATGCTTGTCCCCCGGGGAACCTCCACCACATTCAGCTGCGCCTGCACCCCGAACGCCTGTGCCATAGAGCCCGCAAGCCGCTTGAACTTCATCGCATCCATTTCCGAAAACGACAGCAGCAGCACAAAAAAGCACATCAGCAGAGACATCAAGTCCGCAAAGGTCACTATCCATGTGGGGGCTCCCACCGGGCATTCGCAATCGCGCTCTTCTTCGTCGTGGTTCACGCTTCAGGCCCTTCACGGTTCCGCAAGTTCACGCTGACTTTCCGGCAGGTAATTGCGCAGCATAGAGTCGATGATGCGCGGGTTCTGACCGCTCTGAATCGCCAAGAGCGCGTCGATGATCAAGCTCTTGACCAACGCTTCTTCCCCCGCACGAAGCTTGAGCTTGTCGGCGATAGGGCCGGCGATGCAGTTGGCGATCAGTGCGCCGTACAGCGTTGTTAACAAGGCAACTGCCATTGCGGGGCCTATCGCTTTGGGGTCGTCCATATTGGCCAGCATGGCCACCAAGCCGATCAAAGTACCGATCATTCCCATGGCGGGCGCGACCTCCGCCATGGCCGAAAACAGCATCGCCCCCTTGCTGTGTCGTTCGATTGTCTGGTTGCGGTCCTTGGCAAGCAGAAGCTTGACCACATCTGGGTCGTGCCCATCCACCAATAGCTGAATTCCCCTCTTGAGAAAGTCGTTGCTGACTTCTTTGCCCTCCAGTGAGAGCAAACCGCCTTTGCGAGCTTCATCCGCCAGCATCACCACTTCGCCAATCAGGTCGGCCGGGTCAGGGTTTTTCACCACAAAACTCTTCGCCGCCACTTTGCCCGCGCTGAGAAACTGCCCGAGGCCAAACTTCGCCATAACCGCAAAAATGCTCCCCCCGACCACTATGACCACGGAGGCGCCATCCAGGAACATGCCGAGCTCGCCACTCATAAGCATGGCAACGATGATTAGGGCAAGAGAGCCCACAATCCCCACAAGCGTCGCTAAATCCACACGATGACCTCACTATCGTTAATCAATGAACTGGGTATCCGCTGCAGCGGGATACAGAAGAGCTAAACGAATTAAGTCTAGTCGGGTATTTCTGACGCGACCTCTGTTTGGGATTTTCGCGAGTCAAACATGTTGGCGAACCTCGATTGACCACCTTCTACAGGTCCGGTAGTGTTGCGCACTCAATTTAGCCCACCGGTGATTTGGTTTATGGCAGCGAAGAAAAAAGCCCTGGACTTTGAGCAGGCGTTGGTGGAGTTGGAGCGGGTAGTGAGTGCCATGGAAGCCGGCAACATGTCGCTTGAAGAGTCGCTTAAAGCCTTCGAGCAAGGCGTAAAACTGACTCGTGAATGCCAGCAGGCCTTGCAGGAAGCCGAACAGAAAGTTGACTTGCTCCTGAAAACAGACACAGGCATTGCGGCCAAGCCTTTCGCCGATACTGAAGAAGATCCCTCATGACGCCTCCGCTGAAGCAATTCATTGCCAGCCACAATCGGCGAGTAAATCAATTGCTTGAACGCGCCTTACCCGCCCGGATTCCCGGTGGTGAGCGCTTGCTAGAGGCGATGTCTTACAGTCTCCTCAGTTCCGGCAAGCGGGTCCGCCCCACGCTCTGCTATGCCGGTGCTCAGGCGGTAGAGGGCGATATGCAGGCGCCCCTGTTGGATGCGGCGGCATGCGCGCTGGAGTGTATGCACGCCTACAGCCTCATTCACGACGACCTGCCGGCTATGGACGACGACGATCTGCGCCGCGGCGAACCCACGTGCCACATCGCCTTCGATGAAGCCACAGCGATTCTCGCCGGCGATGCCCTCCAGTGCCTTGCCTTTGAGACCCTCCTCAACAGCGACGCGCCCCCCGCCCGCCTAGTCGCGGTTGCCCGTGAGCTGGGCCGGGCCTCCGGCGCGACCGGCATGGTGGTGGGGCAAGCCATTGACTTGGGCGCTGTGGATAAGGCGCCAACCCTGGAGTTGATGGAGCGGATGCACGTGCATAAAACCGGCGCACTGATCGAAGCGGCCGTTATTATGGGTGCTCTGGCGGTGGGCACTGAAGATCGCCATCGGCTTCGCGCACTGCGAAGCTATGCCAAGGCCGTCGGCCTCTCCTTCCAAGTACGCGACGACATCCTCGATGTCACTGCCGAAACCCTTACCCTCGGCAAACGTGTAGGTGCCGATCAACAGCGCAATAAGCCCACTTACGTCAGTTTGCTGGGGTTGGACGGCGCCATTCGCAAAGCGCAGGAGCTGCACGAAAGCGCTCTGGAGGCGTTGCGCGATTTTGGCGCAAGCGCCGATATCCTGCGCGATCTGTCCGCTTACGTCATCCATCGCGGCGCTTAGCTCACACCTCATACCGCTTTTATCACAACCCGACGCCCCCGATGCGCGGGCGCAGATCCGCTGAGTCTGCGACTCTGACAAATAGAGGTTGAACTTTGCCGCACCTCCGATGATCGCAACCAGTGGGGGGGACAGCCTCTCGGGGCGGCGGCAAGTCAGCGCGATGGTTGGCTTACTTTTTGAATAACCCATAATGTTCTTTTGCGCTTTCGAACAGGAACCGCCATCGCGAGGTCGGCAGAAAGAATCTGCCAACTGCGTTGGATTTTTCCGTGGCTACTCGCGAAAATTTCCGGTTAAATATCAAAATTGCGTGGTATATATGTGCAGTCGCCAGCTTTTCGACAGTCCTTTACTGGCGCATGGAGGCGGAACCGGAACGTTCAATAATTTGTCGAAAAGGGGCAGTTTTTTTGCAAATTGACTACCGCTGGAATTCGCAAGGTCTATGCTTAGCGAAGGGGATTAGAAAAGCCGGATGATACCCGTTGCCATACCTATTCAAATCTTTGCCGACTCTATAAGGTTTGGATCACGCCGTTTTTAGGAGGACCATTGCATGACAATCTTCAATCACTATCGCAATCGATTTGCTGCGACACAACAAGAAGAATTGACCATCCAAGAATATTTGGAACTCTGCAAATCCGACCCCTCGGTGTACGCCACCGCTGCTGAACGTATGTTACTTGCGATAGGAGAGCCGGAGTTGGTCGACACCGCTCGCGACCCGCGCCTGAGTCGGATCTTCTCCAACAAAATTATCAAGCGCTACAAAGCCTTTGAAGAGTTTTATGGCATGGAAGAAGCGATCGAACAGATCGTCTCCTTCTTCCGTCACGCCGCTCAAGGGTTGGAAGAGAAAAAACAAATTCTGTACTTGTTAGGTCCTGTCGGCGGCGGCAAATCATCACTTGCAGAAAAACTGAAAAGCCTGATCGAAAAACAACCCATTTATTGCATCAAAGGCTCACCCGTGTTTGAGTCACCTCTCGGGCTGTTCGATCCGGAGGAAGATGGGGCGATTCTCGAAGAGGACTACGGCATTCCCCGCCGCTACGTCAAATCCATTATGTCCCCCTGGGCAGTTAAACGACTCCACGAGTACGGTGGCGATATCAGCCAATTTCGGGTGGTTAAAGTCTACCCGTCTATCCTGAATCAAATCGCCGTTTCCAAAACCGAACCAGGCGATGAAAACAACCAAGATATTTCCTCACTGGTGGGCAAGGTTGATATTCGCAAATTGGAAGACTTCCCGCAGAACGATCCAGATGCCTACAGCTTCTCCGGCGGACTGTGCCGCGCCAACCAGGGCCTTATGGAATTCGTGGAGATGTTTAAGGCTCCCATCAAGGTCCTGCACCCACTGTTAACCGCAACCCAGGAAGGCAACTACAACGGTACCGAAGGCTTAGGCGCGATCCCCTTCGAAGGCATTATCCTCGCGCACTCGAACGAGTCTGAATGGCAGGCGTTTAAAAACAACAAAAACAACGAGGCCTTTATCGACCGGGTTTACATCGTCAAAGTGCCGTACTGTTTGCGTGTTTCCGAAGAGATCAAAATTTACGAGAAGCTCCTGCAGCACAGCTCCTTGGCGAGCGCCCCGTGCGCACCGGACACCTTGAAGCTGCTGGCTCAGTTCTCGGTACTGTCGCGCCTCAAGGTGCCGGAGAACTCGAATCTATTCTCCAAAATGCGGGTGTACGATGGCGAGAACCTGAAGGATACGGACCCCAAAGCAAAATCCCTGCAAGAATACAAAGATAGCGCCGGTGTCGATGAGGGCATGACCGGACTGTCGACTCGCTTCGCCTTTAAAATTTTGTCGAAGGTCTTCAACTTCGACCCAACCGAAGTGGCCGCCAACCCAGTTCATCTGCTGTACGTATTAGAACAGCAAATTGAGCAAGAGCAATTTGCCGAGGAAATCGCGACGCGTTACGTGGCGTTTATCAAAGAATATCTTGCGCCTCGATATGTATCGTTTATTGGCAAGGAAATTCAGACGGCTTATCTGGAGTCCTACGCCGAATACGGTCAGAATATTTTTGACCGCTACGTGACTTACGCTGACTTCTGGATTCAGGACCAAGAATACCGCGACCCAGAAACGGGCGAAATTCTCGACCGCGCTTCACTCAACGAAGAGCTGGAAAAAATTGAGAAGCCCGCCGGCATCAGTAACCCGAAAGATTTCCGCAACGAAATCGTCAACTTCGTCTTGCGCGCCCGCGCCAACAATCAAGGCAAAAATCCATTGTGGAGTAGCTACGAAAAATTGCGCACCGTCATCGAGAAGAAAATGTTCTCGAGCACTGAAGAGTTGCTGCCGGTAATTTCGTTTAACACCAAATCTTCCAAGGACGATCAGAAGAAACACGAAGATTTTGTCGACCGCATGGTCAGACGCGGTTACACGGAGAAGCAAGTGCGTCTACTTTCCGAGTGGTATCTGCGAGTTCGTAAATCGCAATAAACTCATGAGGAGTAACGAGTGACTTATATTGTCGATCGCCGGTTAAACTCCAAAAACAAGAGCACTGTCAATCGGCAACGCTTTCTGGAGCGCTATCGCCAACACATCAAAAAAGCGGTGTCAGAAGCGATCGATAAGCGCTCCATCACCGATATCCACAGCGGAGAAAAAATCAGCATCCCCGCCAAAGATATAGGTGAGCCCATTTTCCACCACGGGCAAGGCGGCCGCAAAGATCGAGTTCTACCCGGCAATCGCGACTTTATCACCGGCGACCAAATTCAACGCCCTGAGGGCGGCGGTGGCAGCGGCAGTGGTAAAGGAGCGGGTAATTCTGGCGAGGGAATGGATGACTTCGCTTTTAATATCACCCAGGAAGAATTCCTCAACTTTATGTTTGAGGACTTAGCCCTACCGAACCTGGTCAAACGCCACTTGGCGGGGGATACAGAATTTAAGTTGCATCGCGCCGGTATCGCCAATGAAGGTACGCCCGGCAAAATTAATATAGTGCGCTCCCTCCGTGCGGCAAATGCCCGGCGTATCGCACTGACCGGTGGCAAGCGCAGAAAATTAAAGGAGCTGGAAGCGCAAGTAGAAGCCCTGCAGAACTCTTCTGATCCAGAGACTGTGGCCCGCATAAAGGATCTACAACTGGAGATCGCCGAGCTGCGCAAGAAAATTCAGCGCGTCCCTTGGCTGGATGACTTCGACTTGAAATACAACCTCCACGTCAAGCATCCAGTGCCGCGATCACGTGCCGTTATGTTCTGCATTATGGACGTATCCGGCTCCATGGATCAGGCTACCAAAGACATCGCCAAGCGTTTCTTTCTCCTGCTGTATTTGTTCTTGCAGCGCAATTACGAGCATACCGAAGTGGTGTTCATCCGCCACCATACCAGCGCCAAAGAAGTGGATGAGCAAGAATTTTTTTACAGCCGGGAAACCGGCGGCACTATCGTCTCCAGCGCGCTGAAACTCACTGACGAAATCATCAATGACCGCTATCCGGCAGCGCAGTGGAATATCTACGCGGCGCAAGCCTCCGATGGCGATAACTGGAACGATGATTCCACGATTTGCTACAAACTGCTGACCGAGCGGCTGATGCCAAAGCTGCAATATTTTTCGTATATCGAAATCACCTCGCGGGAGCACCAGGCACTGTGGTCGGCTTACGAAAAAGTATTGGAGGATTTTCCACAAACATTTGCTATGCGCCAGTTAGTAAGTGCTAATGATATTTTTCCGGTCTTCCGCCAGCTGTTCCAAAAGAAGGTAGCCTAAATGACTCGGGCCGCATCGCCGATTTCCACCACGTCTGAGTGGAGTTTTGAATTGGTTCAGGAATACGACCGCGCCATCGGTAGTATTGCAAAAGAGTTTGGTCTGGACACCTACCCCAACCAGATCGAAGTGATCAGCTCTGAACAGATGATGGATGCCTACGCCTCCGTCGGTATGCCCATCGGCTACAGCCACTGGTCATACGGCAAGCAGTTTCTGAACGTCCAACAATCTTATAACCGCGGGCAAATGGGTCTCGCCTACGAGATCGTCATCAACTCCAACCCCTGCATCGCGTATCTCATGGAAGAAAACACCATGATGATGCAGGCATTGGTCATCGCTCACGCCTGCTATGGTCACAACTCGTTCTTCAAAGGCAATTATCTATTTCGCGCCTGGACCGACGCCTCCTCCATCATCGACTACTTAGTGTTCGCCAAACAGTACATCGCTCAATGCGAGGAAAAATATGGCGTCGAAGCGGTGGAAGCCATTCTCGACTCCTGCCACGCGATTATGAATTACGGGGTCGACCGCTATAAACGCCCCTACCCGATTTCCACCCAGGAAGAGCAGCTGCGCCAGAAAGAGCGAGAAGAATATTTGCAGCGTCAGATCAACGATCTGTGGCGCACCATCCCAGTGGATGAGCACGATAAAAAATCCAAGAAGGCGGCTCGTTTTCCGGAGGAGCCGCAAGAAAACTTGCTGTACTTTATTGAGAAAAAAGCCCCCTTACTGGAGCCGTGGCAGCGAGAGATCGTGCGCATTGTGCGCAAAATTGCGCAGTACTTTTATCCCCAGCGACAAACCCAAGTGATGAACGAGGGCTGGGCGACCTTCTGGCACCACCACTTGATCAATACGATGTATGACCGAGGTTTGGTGACCGACGGCTTTATGCTGGAGTTTATGCAGTCGCATACCAGCGTGATTTATCAACCGTCCTACGACAGCCCCTATTACAACGGCATTAATCCCTACACTCTGGGCTTTAGTATTTTTACCGACCTCAAGCGCATTTGCGAAAACCCGACGGAAGAAGACAAGCGCTGGTTTCCCGACATCGCCGGCAGCAATTGGATTGAGACACTCGATTTTGCTATGCGCAACTTTAAGGACGAGAGCTTTATTTTGCAGTTCTTGTCACCCAAGGTGATGCGCGATCTCAAACTCTTCAGTATTCTCGACGACGATCAAAATCCGACCATCGACGTAACCGCGATTCATGATGACGAAGGCTACCGAGCCTTGCGCGAATCCTTATCTGCCCAGTACAACTTGGGCAACCGCGAGCCGAATATTCAGATTTACGAAGTGGACATACGCGGCGATCGCTCTCTCACCTTGCATCACCAACAATTCAACCGTCAGCCCCTGGAAAAAGAATCCGCAGCCGAGGTGCTTAAGCATATCCACCGCCTCTGGGGGTTCGACGTGCGCCTGCACTCAGTACGCGACAACGAAATCATGGAAAGCTTTCAGTGCCCTGCCCCGGATGCGGCAGACGACCATTAAAGCCATACCGCTGCGCAGGTAAGGGTCGAAGGAAGTGGTGGTGAGCGAGTGGTGGCAAGCTTAGGCGGATGGGTGGAAACTGACATCCAGGTACGACTGCATAGCGCCGCGCAGGCGGACAAGGTGGGATTGCAAGGCCAAGACCTCATGCTCCACATTTACTGGAACATTTTCGGCCAAGCGCCGATCCAGGTCTCCCAGATACGCCGGTAGAGCCCCCGCACCCAAATTCGCAGACGAACCTTTAAGACCGTGAATTTGCCTGCGCGCGAAGTCTCGATTGCCGGTGTGCAACGCCTGCACAATTTCCTTTTCTACCGTATCGAGGCCGGCGAGAAACGACTGCAACAACTTTATCATTCGCTCTTCCTTGTGCCGCACCAACTTTAATAACCTCGATGCCTCCCACACTAAGGTGCTGGACGGGCGCACAGGCGGGCACGACTCTGAGGCTTTCATCTGACCGTCCGCCGGCGCCAGCAGCCACTGATTCAGCTTGCGCTGTAAGACTTCCAGCTGCACGGGCTTGCTCAGATAATCGTTCATCCCCGCAGCCAAGCATTTACTCCTATCGCCCTCCATGGCATTTGCCGTCATCGCGATAATGATCACCGGGGTGCTGCCGCTCTCCTGCTCCCACTGCCGGATTCGCTCAGTCGCGCGGTAGCCATCCAAAACCGGCATTTGGCAATCCATCAACACCAGCCTGTAGGGCTGCCCCTGCTGCCAGGCGTGCATCACCCGATCCACCGCGTCCTGGCCATTGACGGCCATATCGACGCCGTACCCCAGGGTTTCCAAAGCGACTTCGGCCACGTCCCGATTAATGCTGTTATCTTCCACCAATAGCAGCCGCGCCTCCTGACTGCCCGGCAGTGCCCGCGCGGGTGACTGAGTAGCGCGCGCGGCCGGTGTGCTACCACCTTGGCTATCGCGCGGTCCAGCCTGCAGCTGTGCCTCACAATCCGTGTCGCCAGCGCCCGGCACATGCGTGGCACACTTGTGAAGTGCTGAGGCAATCGCCCGCAGCAATCGCTGGGGCGGCACCGGCTTATATAAGCTGGCGCTGATGTCCAGAGTCCGCAGCAAGCCGGGCTCTAAGTCCTGCAATCCCGAACTCAGCAGCACTATGGCAACAGGGCCTCGCCCCTCCAGCGCGCGAATGCGCTGCGCCAGCATTACTCCATCAACCTTGGGCATTTGCAGGTCGATTAGCGCTATGTCCACCGCTGTCCCATCTGCCAGCAGCGCCAGGGCTTGTTCGGCGTCCTCCGCCTCCGTCACCCTCGCCCCCTGATATTCCAGCTGCTTGCGCAGCACTAAGCGATTGGTGGCATTGTCATCGACCACTAGCACATTTTTTTCCAGCAGTGCATTTAGATCGAGGGGCTCGCGCGCATCGGCAGTGGCTTCGGCTCGCTCAACTGGCAAGGTAAAGAAGAACCGACTGCCGTTGCCGACCTCGCTCTCCACGCCTATTGTTCCCCCCATTAATTGGCAGAGCTGTTTGCAAATGGCCAAGCCGAGCCCCGTACCGCCGTACAAACGCGTGGTCGAAGAATCGGCTTGCGTGAAACTAAAAAAGAGTTCCTGTTGTTTTTCCTCCGCAATGCCAATACCGGAATCTTTTACTGAACACAGTAATTCCAGCGTGTCTTGTCGCTGTTGTGGTTCTACCGCCACCACGATCTCACCGCTTTCGGTAAATTTCAGCGCATTGGCCACGAGATTGTTGAGAATCTGGCGCAGACGCACCGGGTCCGCCCTCACATGGAGCGGCGTTTCGGGGGCAATATCGAGAATCAACTCCAAGTTTTTCGCCTCGGCTTTGGCGCTGAAGGTGACGATCACCTCGTTAACCAGTTGCTCCAGGTCAAAATCCACCGACTCTATTCGCAACTTGCCGGCCTCCATGGTCGAAAAGTCGAGGATGTCATTAATAATCGCCACCAAGGCGTTGGCACTGGATTGGGCAATGCCCAGATAGCGGCGCGCTTCGGTGGGAAGCTCGGTGTGCAGAGCCAAGTCCAACATGCCGATCACGCCATTCATCGGCGTGCGGATTTCGTGGCTCATATTGGCCAAAAAGTAACTCTTGGCTTGCAGCGCCTCCTTCAGCTCTTGATTTTGTTCCCGCAGGCGATTGCGCAGCTTAACGATGGCCTGACACAGACGCGTTAGGGTTATGGCGCAAAAGCTGAAAACCAACCAATGCAGCAGGGCATTCCAGGACAAAGTATCCGGCGCCCACAGCGCGCGCAGCCAATGCATAAGCAATAAGAAGATGACGACATAAACGCATAGCACGTTAAATTGCCGTTCGGTCGCTCGGAAAATACCAAACACCACGGTGATCAAGGTCATCAGATAAAGCACCAGATCAAGGTGAGTGGAGATCGCAATGGCCCCCATGGCACAAGTGGTGGCCCAGTACATTTGCGGCAAGCTGAGGGCGGGATCGCTAAAACGCAGATTAAACCCACTTTTGATGGCGATGATAAAAGCGCTGTTCACCAACCAGAAGACAATAAGTGCGACCGTCAGACCTGCCGCCGGCAGCACCAGATAACCCTGGAGGGCACCGATGATCAATGCCAGTGTGAGCACTAGGCCACCCGCTGCGGCGAGCAGGGTATTGGAAAGGCGAATCGCCTGCTGACGCGCAAGATCAGTCACGCTGGGGACCTTCTTAAATGGAGAGTTAAAAGTACGAGAAGCTGCTTACTAGCGCGCTAACTTTATCCTTCATTCACTGTCGCGTCGATGGCTAAGCACGCTCGCAACCGCCGGAGAAGTAACCACCCCCTTACCTGACGGCCCGCGAAGGGCGGCACCATACCACTGACCGAAGCGCCCCACCAGTCCCTGATAAAGCGCCAGAGCGGCCATAATCAAACCGATCCCCAACAGGGTCGACAGCGAATAGTTTTCTCCGGCCAGCATGCCCCAACTAATCGCCATCACTGGTGTGATCAAGGTAATCAGCGAAACGCTGGTGACTCGGCACTCCCGCAGGACAAAGAACCACAAAACATGCCCTAAAACCGACCCCATCAGTACCAGATAACCTACCCCCAACAGCGACTTATGGTCGACAAACGCCGGAAGCTCACCGTCGACGCCCCACCAAGCTAGCAAAAAGAATGGTGTGGCGACCAGCAAACTACCGGTACCCATGCGCAAGGGACTGATCCCCGCGCCCAGCCTTTTCACCATCACTGTGCTGAGCCCCCAAAGCGCGCACGCCAGAACCATTGCCGCTATGCCCCAGGCGCCGTCCACGCTGACATTCGCCTGCCCGCGATTGACGATCCACAGTCCCACCAGCGCCAGCAATAAACCAGCAATTTTGGCGGGAGTGAAAAAGTTTTCGCGCAGCACTAGCAGAGAGAAAGCGCCGACAAAGAATGGGTAGGTCCCCATAATCACCGACATCAAACCGGAAGGAATGAACTGTGCGGCCCAATAGACCAACAGCATATTTGGGAACAGGCCCAAGGCGCTGGCGGCGTAAACCCACCAATCGCGACGCTCCACAATCAGCGACTCGCGCCGGATGGCTAAGAGTCCATAAACCACCAAGGACGCAATCAGCATACGTAAGGTGATCGCCCCTACAAACGACAGGCTACTGTTACTCCAATGAATCGCTAAAGGAGTGGTGGACCAAATTAAAACAACCAATAAATATGCGCCGGCGACTTGCATGTCATGCTCCTTGATGAGTCATTGGCAAAAACGACGGCGCATAAAAAAAGCCGCAGTTTTTGCTGCGGCTTTTTGAAATTTCAGAGACTACTTGCTCTACCCATCCCATTTCATCAGCCGCCCATCGATGGCACGCACGCGCGCCCAAATCGCACACACGCCACGACGCATCGCGCTTAGCGCGAGGGGGCGAGCAAACGAGTGCAGAATGGTGTTTGGCTGGTTCATAAATAAAGCGCAATAATGAAAGGGAATTTCGCAGCAAGATGAATTGATCAGCGGGCTGCGAATTCGCTAGAGTGTGTCGAAACATTCCCAGAGCGTCAACAAAATTATGGAAATATTTTTAGTAGGTGGCGCAGTGCGCGATAAATTACTCGGTCGTGCAGTCGCCGAAAAAGATTGGGTGGTGGTTGGCGCAACTCCAGAGAAAATGGTCTCGCTGGGGTACCGACCGGTCGGCAAGGATTTTCCGGTATTTCTTCACCCCGAAACCAAAGAGGAATATGCCCTCGCCCGCACCGAGCGCAAAACTGCCCCCGGTTATGGCGGCTTTCAATTTTATGCCGCGGAAGATGTGACTCTCGAGCAGGACCTCATCCGCCGAGATCTGACCATAAACGCCATGGCCGAAGACGCCGCCGGTAAGTTGATCGACCCCTTCGACGGCCAGGCTGATTTGCACAAGCGCCTGCTGCGCCATGTCTCCCCCGCTTTTGCCGAAGACCCGGTGCGCATCCTGCGCATTGCGCGCTTTGCCGCTCGCTATCACCATCTGGGCTTCCGTGTTGCCGAAGAAACACTCGAGCTGATGCACGCTATGGTCGCCAGTGGCGAAGTCGATCACTTGGTGGCGGAACGCGTCTGGAAAGAAATGAGCCGCGCGCTACTGGAAACCACTCCAGCGGTGTTTTTTACTACCCTGCGCGATTGCGGGGCGCTCGCGCGCATATTGCCAGAAGTGGATGCTTTATTCGGTGTCCCACAGCGCGCGGAATACCATCCCGAAGTCGATACCGGCGTGCACACACTTATGGCTTTGGCGCAGGCCTGCCAGCTGAGCGATTCGGTCGATGTGCGCTTCGCCGTTTTAGTCCACGACCTAGGCAAAGGCACTACACCGAAGGAGGAATGGCCTCGCCATCACAATCACGAGCAGCGCAGCCTGCCGCTGATAAAAGCGGTTTGCCAGCGCTTGGCGGTACCCAAAACAGCGCGCGATCTCGCCCTTGCGGTGGCGGAGTTCCACACCCATTGCCACAGAGCCCTGGAGCTGACCCCAGCCACTCTAGTAAAAACTCTAGAAAAGCTTGACGCTTTTCGCCGACCCCAGCGCTTTGCGGAATTTTTAATATGTTGTGAAGCCGACGCTCGTGGCCGCAAAGGTTTTGAACAGCGCGACTATTCCCAAGCTGCGTATTTTGCCGGCGCCTTGCGCGCCTGCGAGCAGGTCAGTGTCGCCGAACTTATGGCAAAAGGTTTAAGTGGTGCCGCCTTAGGGCAGGCGCTGCATCAAGAACGCGTTAACGTCATTCAACATTATCGAGCACAGCAGCAGGGTAATCCATGACACAAAACCACAACCGCAAAGTCGCTTTGGTGACAGGGGCAGCACGGCGCATAGGTGCCGACATCTGCCGCGCGCTCCACGCCGAAGGGTGGAACTTAGTGATTCACTATAATCAATCACAAGAACAAGCCGAGGCGCTTGCCGACACCTTAAATCAGGCGCGCCCGCGAAGCGCTCAAACGGTACAAGCCGATCTTAACAAAATGGTGGATATTCAATTTCTGGCCGCTGCCGCGCCGGCAGCCTGGGGTCGCTTGGACGCGCTGGTGAACAATGCCTCATCGTTTTTCCCAACGCCCCTGCCCGACGCCACTGATGAACAGTGGGAAGCTTTATTAGGCAGCAATTTAAAGGCGCCGTTTTTTCTCAGCCAGGCACTTTATCCCGAACTGCGTCAGCAGCGCGGCTGTATTATTAATATCAGCGATATTTTTGCCGTTCGTCCCATGCCTCGCCATACCATTTATTCCATTGCCAAAGCGGGCAACGCCATGATGACCAAAAGTCTCGCCTTGGAAATGGCGCCAGATGTGCGAGTAAACAGCGTGGCGCCCGGCGCCATCCTGTGGCCGGAAAATGAAACCGGAGAGGAAGTCGTCAGCCGCGATAAACTACAACAAATTCCTTTGGGCAGGCTGGGTGGCGTTCAAGCCGTCTCGGATACCGTTAAATTTCTTATTAACAATTCCCCTTATATAACGGGTCAGATTATTGCCGTGGACGGAGGGCGCTCACTGCAACAATAAGCGCCAGCATACATAACGCGTAAATGAAAGCTATTTGATTTGACGCAACTTGAATTATGTGTGAACCCGCCGGCAGCGGGCTTATTTTTAAGTTTTAAGCGCAGGCGGGAGGCGCCCAAGAAAAAGTCGCCAGCCATAACCGCTGGCGACTTTTATCATATTCCCGCCACAAGCTCGCCATTGTTTTATGCACCACCGGATGCATCAAATCCGGTGCCAAGTCGGCAAGTGGTTGCAGCACAAAGGCATTTTCCAAGATTTCGGCGCGAGGCAGTTTCACGCCGTCGATAACCCCCACACAGTCACCGTACAGCAAAATATCAATATCCAAAGTTCTGCCACTAAAGCGCGGTGCCGTGCGATCCCGACCATTTTGATTTTCGATATCGCGCAATAACTGTAACAACTCGCCAACCGATAAAGCCGTCTCAACCTCAACCACAAGGTTTAAAAAATTATCGCCGTTAAACCCCACCGCTGCGCTTTCATAAATGGGCGATACCTGCATTCCGGGAAAGTGTTGATAGAGTGCATCGAGCGCGCGGCGAATATGAAAACTCGCCTGTTGGTTACTGCCCAAGCCTAAATACACCTTCATGGCCGACTACCCCGCTCAATTCTCACCCCCACGCTGTGCGCCCCACGCAGCGCGCCCGGCTTATAAAGCGTCAGTCTCAACCAGGGCACATTGAACTCGGTCATGATCATGCGAGCTGCGTCTTCCGCAAGCGTTTCCACCAGCAAATAACGGCTTTCTTCCACCATGGTGATCAAGCGTTTGCTCACCGCTTTGTAATTCAAGGCGTATTGAATGTCATCGGTATCCGCAGCCCGGCGAATATCGTGAGCCATTTCCAAATCAAAACTCACGGTCTGGCGAACCTGCCGCTCCCAGTCGTAGATTCCGATAATGGTGTCGATCCGCAGATCGTTGATAAACACTATATCCATGAGGGTTCCTGGCAAAAGTAGCGAGACAAGACAATCAAGACGAAAGCGGTGGAAGGGTCTCCATGTGCCAACGCGGCAACACCTCCACCGCCAGTGGCGCGGATTGTTCGGCGAGCAGTCGCTGCGCGCCCGCAAACGCGATCATGGCGCCGTTATCGGTACAAAACTCATGCCGGGCATAAAACACCTCGCCGCGAATTTTCGCTAAGCCGGTGGCGAGTTTTTGGCGCAAACGCTGATTGGCCGATACCCCGCCGGCGATGACCAAAGTGCGTTTGCCCGTTTGTTCAAGCGCACGGCGACACTTGATCACC
This sequence comes from uncultured Saccharophagus sp., assembly GCA_964482025.1. GTDB lineage: Bacteria > Pseudomonadota > Gammaproteobacteria > Pseudomonadales > Cellvibrionaceae > UBA5868. The sequence goes on from CAYZVN010000010.1 coordinate 46,013, forward strand.
AAGGTATCCACCACCGCCTCTTGAAACGCCCAGGCGATATCCGCGCAGGTTTGCTCATCGGGCAAGCCATCTTCTTGCGCATGCTGCGCAACGGTGTTGAGAGTAAACGTCTTCAGACCGCTGAAGCTGAAATCCAAGCCGGGACGATCCGTCATGGGGCGAGGAAACTCAAAGCGGCCGGGAGTCCCCCCCTCCGCCAATTTAGCCACCTGAGGACCTCCGGGGTAATCCAAATCCAGCATTTTGGCGGCTTTGTCGAAGGCCTCGCCGGCGGCGTCGTCCAGCGACTCCCCCAAAAGCTTGTAGCGACCGATTCCTTCAACCTCCACTAATTGGGTGTGACCACCGGAAACCAAAAGCGCGACAAACGGAAACTCGGGCGCGCGGGGTTCCAGCAGCGGCGCCAGCAAATGCCCCTCCATATGATGGACACCAATTGCCGGAACGTTCCACGCGTAGGCGAGGCTGCGGCCGAAGCACGCGCCGACCAAAAGCGCGCCTATCAGACCCGGGCCGGCGGTATACGCCACGGCATCCACCTGCTCGGAAGATGTATTCGCCGCGCTCATCACCTCCTCGATCAGCGGCAACAGCCTGCGCACATGATCGCGAGATGCCAGCTCCGGCACCACGCCACCGTACTCGGAGTGCAACGCCACTTGGCTATATAGACGATGGGCCAGCAGGCCCTGGTCGGTGTCATAAATAGCCACTCCCGTTTCATCACAGGAGGTCTCTATCCCCAAAACCCGCATAAATAACTCTCTTAAAACAAAGGCGATGCCCAATCGCGCCCAGCGCAATCGGCCCACACCCGCAAAAATCTGGCAATATTACCGACTGCCCGACGGGCCTCCAAATCTTTTCCATCCTTTTACCCAGGCTCGACCAGGCTTAGGTACCCTCAACACACAATCAGTGGTCTTGCGAGAAGCGACCGACAGGTGTAAAATCCCCGCCCCTCAAAGTACGGTCTGGCCTGAGTGCCGACTAAAGCCAAATACAACAGGTAGATATATGCCTTCAGTAAAGCTGAAAGAAAACGAACCATTTGATGTCGCCCTGCGCCGTTTTAAGCGCTCTTGCGAAAAAGCCGGCGTTCTTGCTGAAGTTCGTCGACGCGAGTTCTATGAGAAGCCCACCGCAGTACGCAAGCGCAAAGCCGCTGCCGCCGTTAAGCGTCACGCCAAGAAGTTGATGCGCGAAAACCGCAAATTTCAACGCATGTATTAATAGACTGCCAGGGTTAACCCCTGGTCGGTCTTGCCTATCCGCCTTTCGCACCCCACCAAAGCTTGTCATTGGTGTGTCAGCCAATGAGTGCCGACTATAACGAGTGCCGATTATGAGCAGCGCGATTCAACACGCGATTAATGAAGCCGTCAAGGATGCCATGCGCGCCAAGGCGAAAGAGCGTTTGGGCACTTTGCGTTTAATTACCGCCGAGTTCAAGCGGATCGAAGTCGATGAGCGCATCGAACTCGATGATGCGCGCGTACTCGTCGTGCTGGACAAGATGGTCAAGCAAAGGCGCGATTCTGCCAAGCAGTACAGCGAAAATGGCCGCCCCGAACTGGCCGAGAAAGAGCAGTTTGAGATTAGCGTCATTCAAGAATATCTGCCGCAACAGCTAAGCGAAGCCGAACTTCGCACCCTGGTGCAGCAAACCGCCGACAGCTTGGGCGTAAGCGGCATGGCCGATATGGGCAAGCTGATGGGTGCCATTAAACCAAAAGTTCAAGGCCGCGCCGACATGGGCCTCGTCAGCCAACTGGTTAAAGCTCAACTGCAGTAATCCCTCTCACCATTGGTGAAATCATCTGCTTTCGCGCGCAAGTTTTGACGTAAGCTTGTGGCGTCTAGGCCCATTCCATAGATTTCATCCATGAGCCGCATACCGCAATACTTTATTGATGACTTACTGAGTCGCCTCGACATAGTCGAAGTGATCGACAGTCGCGTTAAATTGCGCAAAACCGGTAAAAACTACAGCGCCTGCTGCCCATTTCACAAAGAAAAAACGCCCTCCTTTACGGTAAGCCCCGACAAGCAGTTCTACTACTGCTTTGGCTGCGGCGCCTCCGGCACGGCGCTCGGCTTCCTGATGGAGTACGAGCACCTGGGGTTTATCGATGCGGTTGAAAACCTCGCTAGCAGCGCCGGCCTTAGCGTTCCTCGAGAGGAGCCCACCTCCGCGCCGCGCAAGACCCACCAAAACCTCTACAGCATCCTTACCCGCGCGCAACAATACTACGAGCAGCAACTGGCTGAGCATCCTCAGCGCAAGGGAGCTGTGACTTACTTAAAAAATCGCGGACTGACCGGCAAGATCGCGCGCGAATTTGGTTTGGGCTACGCGCCGCCAGGCTGGGACAACCTGCTGGTCAAACTCGGCCTGAATGAAGAAGACCGCCAATTGCTCGCCGAAAGCGGCATGGCAATCACCAACGAGGAAAGCGGGCGCCTGTACGATCGCTTTCGTCACCGCGTCATGTTCCCAATCCTCGACCTGCGCGGCCGCACGATTGGTTTTGGCGGGCGCATTCTCAACTCCGACAGTGAACCGCAATCGCTTGGCGGCAAGCCGCGCGGTGCCGGCCCCAAGTATCTCAACTCGCCAGAAACTCCAATCTTCCACAAAGGCCGCGAGCTATACGGCCTTTATCAGGCCCTGCAGCAGGAGCGCCGCCCGGAAAATCTATTGGTCGTTGAAGGCTATATGGACGTCATTGCCCTTGCGCAATTCGACATTCGCAATGCCGTGGCAACTCTGGGCACAGCCTGCGGAGAAGAGCACCTTAAGCTCGCCTTCCGCTACACCAGCTCCATAGTGTTTTGTTTTGACGGTGACAATGCCGGGCGCAAAGCGGCCAAGCGCGCGCTGGAAAATGCCCTGCCCGTGATGACCGATGGGCGCAAAATCCAGTTTTTATTTCTACCGGAAGGCCAGGACCCGGATTCCCTGGTGCGCCAGGTTGGCGCCGAGCGCTTTATCCAGCAACTCAACACCGCACTCCCGCTGGAAGAGTTTTTTTTCACTGCGGTAGCCGAAAGCATCGACACGCGCACCATGGAAGGCCGGGCACGCATGAGCAAATTGGCGGCTCCCCTCCTCAACCGCTTGCCGTCCGGCGTCTTTCGCGAGCTTATGTTCGGCCAACTCGCCCAGCGCACCGGTTTGAGCCTGGACGTGCTGATGGAGCTGATCCACGAGCCGGCCACTTTAGTGGACACACCGCCGCACTCAGCCACCCCCACGGACCCACAGCCCCTTATAAAAGAAGAAAGAGCACCGTCGCGCACTGCGCCCGCCGCCCTCATTCAGGCTCCGCGCCCGCAACAGTCGACTACTCCGATTCGCGATACTCCGGGCCGCATCCGCCTGAGCCCGGCCCGCTGGGCGCTCACCATACTGCTGGAAAATCCGGAGCTTCTGCACAAAGTCGACTGCAACCTGCCGGAAGATACCTCGGCCAACAGCGAGCTCACTCAACTCAAAACCTTGATCGGCCTCTTACACGACCGCCCTAACACCAGCTTTCACAGCCTGCTGGGTTACTGGGGCGGGGTTTACGGTATGGAAGCCCAAAAGCAGCTCACCAGCCTGATGGCCAGCCACTTACTCGACGAGGCCAAGCGGCGCTCGCCCTACGACAGCCAGCAGGAGCTTAAGGATGCCCTCGCGCGCATCCGCCAGGACCAGCTTCTGCGCAAACAAGAGGAGGAACTTGCGGAGCTCAACAGACTCCAATTGCACGAACTAAGCGAATCGCAGAAACAACGCCTGCGCGAATTGCTGATTCTCAAACAGCGAACTAGACTCACCAAACACTAGTTGACACTAGAGCCCCGTTATTCCCCGGTATGCCGAACGACTTTCATATGTAACCTGAAAAGTCATAAACACCGCATTTTATGCACCCAAAAACTGAGCGGTGGCGCTTCTGCGTTCCCTTTATGGATTGATTGTCCATAAAACGCTATAATCGCCGCCTTTTTCTTAAGCCCCCACCGTTTCGCAGGAAATTGAATGAGCGATCAACAACAGTCTCGCATCAAAGACTTGATCAACCGCGGCCGAGAACAAGGCTACCTGACCTACGACGAAGTCAATGATCACCTGCCGGACGACATCTCCGATCCAGACCAGGTCGAAGACATCATTCAGATGATTAACGACATGGGCATCCGCGTCTATGAAGTTGCGCCGGATGCCGATGAGCTGTTGATGAACGACAGCGACAACACCGACGAAATCGCCGCCGCCGAAGCCGCCGCCGCCTTAGCCGCCGTGGAAACGGAAGCCGGCCGCACGACCGACCCCGTGCGCATGTACATGCGCGAGATGGGCACCGTTGAGCTGCTGACACGAGAAGGCGAAATTGCCATCGCCAAACGTATTGAGGAAGGCTTGCGCGAGCTTATGCACGCGATCGCCTTCTGGCCTGGCGCGGTCCAAAACGTCCTCGATGAATACGATTTAATCGATAAAGGTGAGCGCCGCCTGACCGATGTGATCAGCGGCTGGCTCGACCCCTTCGAGCAAGAAGTCCAGGTAGCAGAAGCCGAACCGCCGCCGGTCGCCGTCAAAGCACCCGCGGCAGCGGGTGCCGCAAAGGACGATGACGAAGAGGAAGAAAACAGCGACACCGAGGAAGAGGACAACAACTCGGGCATAGACCCTGAAGTTGCCCGACAGCGCTTTGAGGAGCTGCGCGCGCAGGCGGAAAAAGTGCTTGCCGTAGTGGCCAAGCACGGTCGCGGCAGCAAGCAAGCTAATAAGGAATTAGAGGCGCTGGGCGAAATATTCCGCTTTTTCAAATTGCCACCTCGGCAGTTCGACCCCATCTACTACAAAGCCCGCGATGTGCTGGCACAAGTTCGCGAGTGCGAAAAAGACATCATGGCGCTTTGTATCCGCAAAGCGAAAATGCCGCGCAAAACCTTTATTAAGGAGTTTCCGGGCAACGAAACGAACGAAGACTGGATTCCCAGCATCGTTAAGAAAAAGCGTGATTACTCCGAGGCCCTGCGCAATGTGGCCGACGATATTGTAAAAGTGCAGCGCCGTCTCGCCGCCATCGAAGAGGAAACCGGCATCACGCTTTCCATGGTGAAAGAGATCAACCGCCACATGTCCATCGGTGAAGCTCAGGCTCGCCGCGCCAAAAAGGAGATGGTAGAAGCCAACCTGCGTCTGGTGATCTCGATTGCAAAGAAATACACCAACCGCGGTCTGCAGTTCCTCGACCTGATCCAAGAAGGCAACATCGGCCTGATGAAAGCGGTAGACAAGTTCGAATACCGTCGCGGCTATAAGTTCTCCACTTACGCCACTTGGTGGATTCGCCAGGCTATCACCCGCTCCATCGCCGACCAGGCGCGCACCATTCGTATTCCGGTGCACATGATCGAGACCATCAACAAACTCAACCGCATCTCCCGCCAGATGCTGCAAGAGATGGGTCGCGAGCCAACGCCGGAAGAGCTGGGCAAGCGCATGGAAATGCCGGAAGACAAGATCCGCAAGGTGCTGAAAATCGCCAAAGAGCCTATCTCCATGGAAACGCCAATCGGCGACGATGAAGATTCGCATCTGGGGGACTTTATCGAGGACGTCACCATCACCTCTCCGGTGGACGCAGCGACCACCCAGGGCCTGATGGAAGCAACTCGCGAAGTTCTGGCCGGACTCACCGCACGGGAAGCCAAAGTTCTGCGCATGCGCTTCGGTATCGACATGAATACCGACCACACCTTGGAAGAAGTGGGCAAACAGTTCGACGTCACCCGCGAGCGCATCCGCCAAATCGAAGCCAAGGCATTGCGCAAACTGCGCCATCCGAGCCGCTCCGATCACCTGCGCGGCTTCCTCGACGATTGAGTCAAATCACCACAAATTGACCCTAGTCATACACCCCGCCGGGCACTATAATGCCCGGCCTTGACAGCCCGCCCGACGGGCCAGTCAAACAACCGGCCACGACGCCACAAGCGCAAGGCTCGGGAGTCTCAAGAAGTTAGGCGGGCTCGACTGAAGTCACTCACTCTTTCCCGCCACCGGTGCTACGAGCACCGGACTTTCTCAAGGGCCTATAGCTCAGTTGGTTAGAGCATCCGACTCATAATCGGCAGGTCGCTGGTTCAAGTCCAGCTGGGCCCACCATTTCCCCTCTTTCAGCCATTCAGCACAGTTCACTCCACTAATGATGGAGAGCCCGCATCATCGGCCATATCCGCAGGCGAAGCCTTGATGCAATTGGACGCCTGCCCAACGCAAATGGCTGGAGCGACCGGCTAAACAATTGGTGGTCGTCGTAGACCCGCAGTTCGTCAACGCTTGCTTCGCCGACGATGGTGGGGTCAAGCAACTGAACAAAGTGCGCAGGAACCAACTGGATACAGTGCTGGGCGCTATCAACTACCGTCTGTAAGACCAAAACAACCCGCCGCAACGTGTTTAAGTTCTTTGATGTCTATACATGCCACAGAAACCCGTCGACGTTTCTGATGTTCTGTCGGTGTCAGCCTAAAATAACCCAAACCCTTATTTTACTTTCCTAGATAAGTTAAATTAACACTCTTTCTTATTTTAAGCAGGATTCCCCATGGAACGAGGCACAACCGGGCGTTATGTGGCGAGCATCGCCGGGGGGGTGAAATGCCAAGCGTTTATCCCAGACCCACTGCCACCCAAACCACCGCTGCAGCTCGGCGACAAACTACAAAGCCACGTCAACCAAGCCATGCTGGCCCTCGGTCGCCTGGATGCCATTAGCACGCTTCTGCCGGACGCTCACCTGTTTCTCTACAGTTACGTGCGCAAAGAGGCGGTGATGTCCTCGCAGATCGAGGGCACCCAATCCTCCCTCAGCGACCTGATGCTCTATGAGATGGAGGGCTCACCCGGTGTGCCCATGGACGATGTGCAGGAAGTCTCCTGCTATGTCAGTGCCCTGAACCTGGGTGTGCAGCGCATCAACGAAGGGGCGCCCATCACCTTCCGCCTGCTTACGGAGCTGCACCGCGCCTTGATGACCTCCGGCCGAGGCATCAACAAAAGCCCCGGTGAATTCCGCAAAAATCAGGTGTGGATTGGTGGCCACCGCGCCGACGAGGCCGTGTTTGTGCCCGCCCCGGCCAATGAGATTGCCAATTGCTGGGCGGACCTGGAACGGTTTATCAACGACCTGCCGGATCCCACAGACCCGCTGATTAAAGCCGCCCTCACCCATGTGCAGTTCGAAACCATTCACCCCTTTATGGATGGCAATGGGCGGCTGGGGCGCATGTTGATTCCCTTAATTCTGGTGGAGGCCAAAGTTCTCAGCCAACCCTTGCTGTATCTGTCTGTGTTCTTTAAAAAGCACCGCCACATCTATTATGAGCGGTTACAACAAGTGCGTTTGAGGGGCGACTGGGAAAGCTGGCTGCTGTTTTTTGTCGACGCGGTCAGCGAAACCGCCACCCAGGCCGTCACCACCGCACAACAACTCAACGTCCTGCGCGAACAACATAAAGTGCCATTGCAATCCTTGGGGCGCATGGCGCCCTCCGCGCAACAGGTATTGGATGTCCTGTTTGAAAAGCCCATCGCCAACATCAACACCATAGTCACCATCAGTGGTTTAACTCCCGCCACCGTCGGCAAAGTGATGGAAAAGCTCAGCCAGCCCGATCTGGCGCTGGTGCGCGAACTCACCGGCCGAAAGCGCAACCGCATTTACGCTTACACCGCCTACGTCGAAATTTTGAATCAGGAAGCCTAATGATCCACAACGACATAGCGCAAAAAATAACGAAAACAAAGCAACAACAAACCCACACTAACCTTTAAGAGCTACCCCGCCTTAGCGGTGACAGCTGCGACTGATGGCTGTTCTTCACGGTGTGGATTGTTTTCGGAAGGGAGTTCTGGTGCGCCCGCCAGGGAGCGATACACATTAACCATGGCCAAAGCTTGTTCGGTCTGGCCACGCACCAAATTATCGCGTGCACGCGCTAACTCCAGTTCGGCATTCAAGAGTTCGAAATAGTCGATGTAACCTTGCTCATAACGATCACGCGCTTGCTCGACGGCTTGCTCAGAGGCTGCGGTGGCATTTTGTAAAAGTGCGACCCGCGCTTGGGATTGCTGAAAATTCACCAACCAAGTTTCCGTTTCTTCCAGTGCCAGCAACACGGCTTGCCGATATTCCGCCAACTGCGCCGCTGTTTCGGCATCGGCCATGTCAATGCGCGCGCGTACTTGTGCTCTATCCAAAAAGGTCCAGTCGATGCCTAAAGCCACTCGGCGATAATGGGTACCGCCGGTGAATAAATCGCTGGTATCGGACGCGAGACTGCCGGCTAAACCTTGCAAACTAAATCGCGGAAAAAGATCCGCACTAGCAATACCAACGCGCGCGCTGGCTACTGCGACGCGCCGTTCAGCGGCACGAATATCCGGCCGCCGACGCAGCACATCACCGGGTTGCTCTACAACCATATTGGGAACAGCCTTGGGCAAGGGTGTCGCTGCTGTTAGCTGCTCAATAAGCGCTGCCGGATTTTTCCCCGACAGCACGGCAATGCGATGCATGGCACTGTGCATCGCCGCGTGAATATCGGGCAATGCAGCGCGCGTAACATCCAGTTGCGCCTGCGCGCGCAAGACATCCAGCTGAGTTCCCCGCCCCGCTTCCAAACGCGCGGTTACAATGTCCAAGGAAGATTGCTGAAGGGCGATGTTCTGCTCAATAACGCGATACTGCTGTTGCAGTCCACGCAACTGCCAGTAGCTCGTCGCCAGTTGTCCGGCTAGAGCTACTTGTAGCGCTTGCATATCCGCGCCCGTAGCCTCGAGGTTTGCTTTGGCGGCTTCAGTGGCGCGGGACAAACGGCCAAATAAATCCACTTCCCAATGCAGCGCAACACCAGCGTCATACAGGTCGAAGCGCGTTGTGTTATTCGCTGCGCGTTCCGCCGCCGCTTGTTTTTGATCAGACGCTTCCGCAAAAGCGGTCAGGCTCGGCCACTGTTCACGCTGGCTCAGCCGTAACAAAGCAGCAGCACCTTGATAGCGCGATAATGCCGCTTGTAAGTTCAAGTTTGCACCTAAGCTTTCACTTAAAAGTTCGGCCAACAGCGGATCGCCAAAGCCCCGCCAGAAACGTTGATTCGCCGATGGCAAATAATGGTCAGATGCAGGAGCAGATAAAGCTGCGTGGTAAGTGTCCGCAACTAACAGCGATGGCGGTTTATAATCGGGGCCGACCGTACAGCCCGTCGCCAGGGTGGCAATAGCAATAAGCTGTACCAGTGGCTGCGCTTTTTTCTCAAATTTTGTACTCATGAATGGGCTCCTGTTGGTAACAAACGCGCTTCCGGTTTTTTATCTTGGGGAGCTAAACCGCTGGAAGAATTCTCTTGTTCGCTATCTGTACTGAATCTACGCCGCGAAAGTTTGCGCAGAGCGACATAGAACGCTGGTGTCAGCACCAAACCAAAAAATGTAACGCCGATCATTCCGCTGAAAACGGTAATACCCATAGCGTTGCGCACTTCGCTCCCCGCACCACTCGCCGTAACCAAGGGAATGACACCGGCGATAAACGCCACAGAGGTCATCACAATCGGACGCAGACGCAAGCGGCTGGCTTCAAGCGCGGCTTGTACGGTGCTGCGGCCTTGCTTTTCCAGATCCCGTGCAAATTCCACGATAAGAATCGCGTTTTTGCAGGCGAGCCCCATCAGCACCACCAACCCCACTTGAACAAACACATTGTTGTCGCCGCCGGTCAGCCAGACACCAAACAAAGCCGCGAGCAGACACATAGGCACAATCAACACAATGGCGAGCGGTAGCACCCAACTTTCATAGAGCGCCGCGAGCACGAGGAACACCAGCAACACCGCCAGCGGGAAAACGATTGCAGCCGCATTGCCCTGGTTCACTTGTTCAAAGCTCAAGTCGGTCCACTCCAACGTCATTCCGTGAGGAAGGGTTTGCTCGGCGATTTGCGCGACCGCCGCGAGAGTTTCTGCTGAGGACAGCACTGCAGGATTGGACTGACCCAGCAGATCCGCAGCGGGGTAACCGTTGTAGCGAATGACCGGATCCGGTCCATAGCTTTCACGCAAGGTCACCATGGTGCTCAGCGGCACCATTTCGCCCGCGCTATTGGCGGTGAATAAATGGGCAAGATCACTCGGGTCATCACGAAAGGACGCGTCCGCTTGCGCCATCACCCGAAAGGTGCGCCCGAATACATTAAAGTCGTTGATGTACTGCGAACCAAAATACAACTGCAAGGTGCTGAACAGCTCACTCAATGGCACACCCTGCGCTTTAGCTTTGGCTCTATCCACCTCGGCATCAAGTTGCGGCACATTGGCTTGGTAGGAGCTAAACGGAAAGAACAAGCCTTGCTCCTGACTCACCGCTAATGCCAGCGTGTTGGTTGCGTTTTGTAATTCACCGTAACCTGCGGCGCGACGATCTTGCACATACAGCGAATAGCCGGAACCCGCGCCTAAACCAAATACTGGCGGCGGCATAAACGTCACCGCAAATCCTTCTTTAATCGCAGCTAATTTGCTATTTAAATCCGCTGCAATTTCTTGCGCCGTGCGCGAGCGCACGGCGAAATCATCGAACAAAATAAAAACGGTGCCGACGTTGGGTGTGTTGGTTCCTTGCAGCGAATTGAAGCCCACAAACGCCGCCGTGTGCGCAACACCTTCCGTTTCCATGGCGAGGTCACTCACACGTCGGGCAACCGCTTCTGTGCGATCAAGCGAAGCCCCTTCCGGCAGGCGAATATTACCCACCAGATAGGTTTTATCCTGGGTGGGAATAAACCCGCCCGGCACTTGGTTGAACAACCAGCCGGTGCCCGCCAGCAACACCAGATACACGACAAATACCACGCCGCGCCGAGCCAGTGATTTGCCGACAAAACCTGCGTAATTTTTGGCCGAGCGAAGAAAGAAGCGATTAAATGGGTGAAAAATCCAGCCGAACAAGCGGTCGATAATCCGCGCCGGCAAATCGGGTTTAGCACCATGGGGTTTTAATAAAGCGGCTGCTAAAGCAGGAGAAAGCGTCAATGAATTAACGGCAGAAATAATGGTGGCGATGGCGATAGTGGTAGCAAACTGGCGATAAAACTGGCCGGTAATACCATCCAAAAATGCCATAGGCACAAACACGGCGCAGAGCACCAAACTGATGGCCACAATAGGCCCACTGACTTCGCGCATGGCTTGATGCGCAGCGGCCAAAGGTGCCAGGCCTTGCTCGATATTGCGCTCAACGTTTTCGACCACCACTATGGCATCATCCACAACGATACCGATCGCGAGCACCATCGCGAACAGCGTCAAGGTATTAATCGAAAAACCAAGCATCAACAAAAACGCAAAGGTTCCGACAATCGACACCGGCACCGCTAATAGTGGTATCAGCGACGCACGCCAGGTTTGTAAAAACAGAATCACGACCAACACTACCAAAGCGACCGCTTCCAGCAAGGTGAGGATCACGCTTTTAATAGAAGTGCTGACAAATACCGTCGGGTCGTACGCAACTTTCCATTGCAAACCTTCTGGGAAATCCGTAGCCAACTCGGCCATTTTATTACGCACGGCGGCTGACACTTCTAACGAGTTTGACCCCGGTGCCTGAAAAATTGGTAGCGCCACGGCTTGTTGACCATCGAGCATCGCGCGCAGCGTATCTTGCGCCGCGGCCAGCTCGATGCGCGCAAGATCGTGCAGCCGCACTACCCGACCATCCGCGCCAACTTTGATCACAATTTCTCCGAACTCCTCGGTGGATTCGAGACGGCCTTGCGCATTAATAGAAATCATCAAGTCCGCGCCGCCCGGCATGGGCGATGCACCAATCTGTCCGGCGGATACTTGCACATTTTGATCCTGAATCGCCGCGACAATATCGCGCGCCGAGACACCAAGCGCAGCAGCACGCTGCGGATCAATCCACAGACGCATCGCATAATCACCGGCACCGAACAGACCCGCCTGACCTACACCTGGAATGCGCGCCAGCTCATCGCGGATATGCAAAAGTGCGTAATTGCGAATGTAGGTAGACGTGAGACTGTCATCCGGCGAAATTAAATGCACGGCCATCATCAGATTAGGCGACTGTTTCTGGGTCGTAACACCTAAACGGCGCACATCTTCCGGTAGTCGCGGCAAGGCTTGCGCCACGCGGTTCTGCACTTGCACCTGTGCCTGATCGGGGTCGGTACCCAAAGCAAAGGTTACGGTGACGGCCAGGCTGCCATCACTGCCCGCTACCGACTTCATGTAAATCATATTTTCCACGCCGTTAATTGCTTCTTCCAAAGGCGTGGCAACGGTTTCAGAAATGGTTTTAGGATTAGCGCCAGGATAGCTGGCACTGACCAGTACGCTGGGCGGCACCACTTCCGGATATTCGCTCACCGGCAACAGCGGAATGCTGATCAACCCGACGACGAAAATAATGATCGACAGCACGGAAGCAAAAATTGGCCGATCAACAAAAAAGCGGGAAAAATTCATGGCAACAGCCTCCCCGGAGCACAGCGATGCACTGCACTCGATGATGTGAGTAAATGAAAAAGTTTGGAGGAAGTGCGTTAGCGCCTATCGGCTAATGTTGGCACCGCAGTATCCGGAGCGCTGGCCAGTACCTGGGGTGAGACTTCCATGCCCGGAAACCTTATGCGCTGCAAGCCATTAACAACCACTGTGTCGCCGCTCTGCAGGCCAGCGGTAATTACGCGCGCCCCGTTAAATTGACGTCCCAACTCGACGTAACGTCGTGCAACGGTATGGTTGTCATTGACCACATAAACATAGCGCCGGTCTTGATCGGTCAGCACTGCTTTGTCATCCACCAGCAAGGTTGCACTCGCTTCGCCCACGGGCATCTCAACGCGGGCAAACTGGCCGGGTTTAAACTGGCCATCGGCGTTATCGATCACCGCGCGAAACTGCAAGGTGCCGGTGTCGCGATCGTAATGATTGTCGACAAAATCCAAATGGCCGGTGGCGTAACGCGCCGATTGCTCCTGATGTTTGACGCGCACGGGAATCTTCTCCGCCGAAACCGAATTGATTTCCGCCCCGCTAGCCTGATCACCCTCAAAGTAAACATATAGTGGATTGACCGAAACGATATTGGCAAGCGTGGTGGCATCGGCACTGGCAAGATTGCCCACGGTCACTTGTGCGCGTCCGATGCGACCACTCACTGGGGCACTGACCTTGGTGTACTCCAAATTGAGCTGGGCGGTGGCAAGCTCAGCCGACGCTGCATCCACCGCAGCCTTGGCGGTCGCAAATGCGGCATTGCGCTGATCCAATTCCTCGCGGGAAATCGCGCGCTTTTCCCACAGCTGCTGTGCCCGCTTTATTTCACTTTCCGCTAGTTGCCGTTGGCTTTTTGCCCGTGCAAGCTCCGCTTGTGCCAATTGCTCACGCGCCATGTAAGGGCGTGGATCAATTTGAAACAGCACATCACCCGCTTGCACCAGGTCGCCTTCAACAAATGAGATTGACTGGATATAGCCGCTCACGCGGGGCCGCAGATCGACGGTCTCCGGTGCGGCAATGCGACCGGTAAAGCTGCCCCACAAAAGCACCTCTTCGGCCTGTAGTTGAACCACATCCACCTCGGGCGCGGGTGGTGTTGCGGCTGTCGCTTCCTCGCCTTGCGCCTCGCAACCCGTGAGGGCTGCCAGTGTCAGCGCGAATCCGGCTAGCCAGGGAAGCTGTCGTATCGTCATCATATGCATGATTGTTCTCCTTCCTCGGTGCAGTCAGAGCTCCGCTTTCGATTACCGCGGAAGCTCCAGGTGATGGGGAGGCAGATTAAGGCGGCAGCACAAGCAGGGGGTAGCGGATTTCTATGGAAGAATTGCCTAATCCTGTAAAAGTTTCTTAACCACCGTGAACTTCGAAGGTGCTGAAAACAACAAAACGGGGCGCAAACCCTTATATAAAGTGCTTATTAACCGGCGCTTGCGCAATCCTGCAGAATCTTTGCCCAATTCTGCAAAGCCAAAATCACCTACTGCAGGATTGCCGAATCCTCTTTATACTCTGGCTTCTTCTCTTCATTACTCCGCCCAAAACGGCCCGATGGATTGCGCAATGAATGCTCCCGTTAACGCTCACCAACCCACCGCCATACCTACCCCCATGACCCAACACCTGGATCCGCCTATGTGCCGGCAGATCGCAGAACTGTTGATGAGCAAAGCGCCGGAAGAAGGCATTTATGGCACCTCCCTCGCCGGGGTCGATATTTTCCGTAAAGACTCCCCAAGTAGTTGTGTAAGAACCGTTTACGAACCAGCGTTGTGCTTGATCGCGCAGGGCAGCAAAACCATCGAGCTTGGTGATAAGGAAATTTTTTTCGGGCCGCTCACTTATATGGTGACCACGGTTGAGCTACCGGTGACGGGTCGAGTCGTAGGCGCGAGCGAAACAGAGCCCTATCTCGCGATAAAGATGGCGATCGAGCCCAAGGATGTTGCGGATGTGGTTTTAGAGCTGGGTGAAGAGCTGCTTGAAAAGCCGGAAAAATGCCCGTGCGGACTCAGCATCGCGCCCGTTGATTACGGTATCCTGGATGCAATGACGCGCCTCGCTAAGCTGCTTGACTCTCCCACCGATGCGAAAATTCTCGCACCCTTAATCAAACGTGAAATTATTTATCGCGCCCTCGTCGGCCCCATGGGCGCGTGGATGCGGCACTTTGTAAAAACCGACAGTCACGCCCATCGCATTACCAAAGTCATCGAAGAATTAAAGGCGCGATTTGCCGAACCCTTGCGCGTAAGCGAATTAGCCGAGCGCGCCAACATGAGCGAGTCGGCGCTGTACCACACCTTTAAAGAAGTGACGCGCATGTCGCCAATGCAGTACCAAAAGAAATTACGCCTCCACGAAGCGCGTCGCCTAATGCTCAGCGAAGGCCTCGAAGCGAGCACCGCCAGCTACAAAGTAGGCTATGAAAGCCCCTCGCACTTCAGCCGCGAATACAGCCGCATGTTCGGCTCACCACCACGGGCAGATGTTATGAAGTTAAGAGGCGGCGAACGACAGCTCGCGGCCGCTATAAGATAAAACAAAAGCACACCGCTACGCTTGAGGCGCTACTCCAGACTCCTAGCAGCCCCAATTTGGCCTGATGGATTCGTCTACGTCAGTTACGAACTTCCCATTTCCATCGCTGCTGAGCTAGCAGAGAGACATGGCAGTAAATGTCGGACAAGATGTAGTTTATGCCTGCTGAGTTCCTAACATTCAACCTCAGAGCATCCACCTAGAATCACCG
>CAYZVN010000011.1:0-13787 GCA_964482025.1 uncultured Saccharophagus sp.
ATCGGGATCGGGTGGGGGATTGCCACCGCCACCGCCACACGCCGTCAGCAAAGATGCACAGAGGATGAGGGCGAGAGGAGGGGTCGAAATCGCAGGTATTAACGGAATTCGTTTCATAAAGGCACCTAATAGCTATTTTTATTTGTGATTCACTTCGCAATTTGCATCGCAATACTACTGCGCATGCGAGTACTTGCTACGGACCCGCCCTAGTGAATAGTCATATCATTTCATAATACTTATCAGAGTTCTGTGAACTGATTTTATACTTGGTGTGACAATAAGCAGGAGATGGAGGCTCTAGCGCGAACATTTTGCTTAGAAAATGGGGGGTACGGCAAGCGAGTTGCCGTACCCCCCATTCGTTAGCGGCTGTTGGTACGGAGCCCGAAGCGATTAGGGCCATCAGTGCCGCTTAGGCAACCATTTTCAATAAATACCCAGATAGGGCCGACAATGGGGATGAGGCTGATCAGAATCCACCACGCCGACTTGTCGCGGTCGTGCCAGCGCTTCGCCTGAACCGCAAGGGAAACCCAGATAACCGGAACGTACAGAGCGATAAATAAGAGGCCGAGGGCGGCGTCGCTCACATCCAGCGCACTGGCGATAAAAATAGCGGCCATAAAAGTGGCAAAAATACCCAGTGACACCATCCAATACTCAAATCGACCGATGCGCCCTTGAAAAGAGAACAGAATCTCCGCTTTGCTGAGAGGAATGGCCGGCTCACCTTCATTGGCAAGGTCAGACTTGGGTGTTTCGTAGATCGTTGTGGTGCTCATCATGTGCTCCTTTAAATATGATTGTTGTCTCAAGCCCTGAGGTGATGATGAGCGTCCAGTTTTGCTGTAGGTCACCGATCGCCTCCTGCTATCGCCTCACGTTTCGCCGTTACTTTTGTCTATCGCTATGACTTCTGTCTTATCGCTATGACTTCTGTCTTTCGCTATGACGTCGCGTATCCGTCGTCGCGCTCGGCTGGCATCCCCGCAAATCTTGGAGATCGAAGTAGATTAGTTCACTGGCGCACAGACTTCAAATGGTGACGGAGGAGGCTGAGGAAAAGATCTTGCGATGCCGCTAAAACCGCAGCGGGACGAGCCTCGGTTGGTTGCTAAGAGGCGCTTTTGGCTGCACAAAAAATCACGTTGCCTGTGCTTCCCTGCCACTGGGTGAGGCGACCGAAGTCGTGTTCTAGGACAGTGACGCTAAAACCGGTGTGCTCCAGCATTTGCCGCAAAGCGTCAACTTTTACCGCCGTCATTCGATGTTGGTCGTGGTAGTGCCGCTGCTGTTGCGCTTGCTGTTCGCGGATGCTGATGTGCAAGTCCATTGCATCGCCTTGGCCGCAGTAGGACCAACGGGTTTGAAAGCGCAGCTCGCGTTCACCGTGGCGTACCAAATGGATATGGCCTTCATCGTTGGCGATGGAATCCTTGTCGACGGCATCGAAGCAAAATAGGCCGCCGGGGGCGAGGGCGGCGAACACTTTGGCAAAGGTCTGCGAAATGGCGGCAGGGGAAGCACAATAATGGGTGGAATATAGGAAGCAGCTGATCAGATCCTGGGGTGCCGAAGCGGACAGCTCCTTCATATCGGCGCATATCAGCGTTGCACTGGGACAGCGGTCTTGGGCGAGCTTGAGCATGTCGGCGCTGATGTCCAGGCCGCTGCAGCTAAAGCCCGCTTCGGCAAAGCGGGCGAGCAGAATGCCTGAACCACAGGCCAGGTCGAGGTAGTTCTTTCCGCCGTTGCCCCAAATGCCGTTGGCCCTGATAACAAAATCGCATTGCTCGCGATAATCGATATTGGCGCAGAGCACGTCGTAGTAATGCGACAGGTCGGCGTAAAGGGGTGGGGCGGACATGGAGAGCGACTCAGCTGGAGGGGGCGCGAAATGTAAACATTCGCCGACGGATCCGCAAGCGCCCTGTGCCGCAGCGGAGACCTCGCACGCGGCCGTAAGGCTATATGTCTTCCAGTCGATTGGTGCCCTGCGCGATGCGCTGTAACTCGTGCGTCTCCAAATGTCTCACATCGCGGACAAGCTCATGGGCGGATGACTGCAGGAAGTCTTCCTGATGCTCGTAAAGATTGATGACGCGATCATGTTGCTCTTGCACGGCGGTCATTATATCCGCTGTATCCATACGCTCGAAAGAGGGGGCTTGGAAGGGCTGATCCGGCTGGGGGTATTGCTCCGTGTAGGCACTGACCCAGGTGTTGAGCGCCGTATCACTGGCGTTCTCCGCGTAGCGGCCGACCATCCGCGCCAGTTCATTCTCGTGGCCTACTAAATATTGGAGCAGCATGCGGGTGCGCTCGTCGTCAGTTTTTGTGGCGGCAAGTTCCAAGGATTCCGCCATGTCCTGGTGAAATTGCTGCGTTTCCTTGACCAAATCGCGTAGCGTTACGTTCGACATACCCACCTCATGTAATGTTCAGGTAGCAGAGTTCTGGTGATTACCTCGTGCAATGATTATTCCCACCTCTGCGGATGCGCCATAAGCGCGGCCGGGCGGGATTTAGAGGCGCTGCCGCGTGCTCGACCCCGACCTTGGGGTTTGCAAAATTTACAGGCGGCTGCGCTTTAGCAGGTAAACCCAAGCCCCTAGCGCACGCCCACCATGCGGCTGAGCAGAGTTTGAAACTCTTCGGGGCTGATATCCACCAGCTCCACGACTCGACCATACAGCATAATGGTCGGCACATTGCGCCCACCCAGCTCTTCCTGGGCTTTTTGCAGACAATACAAAATCGCCCGCTGTTTGCGAGTCAGGCCGTCGCGGGCATCGGGAATGTCCGCGTAATGAATATGAGTGCGCATAAAAGTTGAGCCCAAAGCGTTTTCTTTGCCAAAACCAAGCATGGCTTATTTGCCGGTCAAACGATAGTGGGGCGGTCAATGATATGAGGCTGGTTGAGTTGAGAGCGAGGCTGGTCAAATTGATAAAAGCCACACGGCCGGTGGCGAGCCAGGCTGCCGGCGGCGGAGCATCGGAGCAAAGATATGCCGCTGCTACCTTAGAGGCCGTTTCATAACTGCTATGCACGCCGTTGCCGCGTCAAAGCCGCCCTTACAATGCTCAGAGCAAATTCCGCCTGTCGGCCATTTTTGCCTTGTCTCACCATCGCTCGCGAGTTATGAAGCAGCCTCTAGTCACTTAGTTGAACGATTTATTGCCGGTATAGTTGACCATCCACTGGACGCCGAAACGGTCGATGCAAATACCGTAGTATTCGGCCCATTCGGTTTCCTGCAGGGGCATTTCGACGGAGCCGGCAGAGCTTAACGCCTGAAAAATTCGCTCACTCTGCGCAACCGATTCTGTTTCCAGAGTGATATAGCAATGGTTGCCGCGTTCGAATGGGCGTCCCCAGGACGAGACGACGTCGGTGGCCATCAGCAGCAGATGAGGGCCCAGGGGGAGCGCGATATGCGCAATTTTGTCGAGCTCGGTCTCCGCCACGCCCATGCTGTTGTCGGGAAAGTCGCGAAAGCGCATTAGGCTTGCGAAGTCGCCGCCGAAGACTTGGCGGTAAAAAGTGAAGGCCTCTTCGGCATTGCCTTGGAAGTTGAGGTAGAGGTTTGCGCTGATCATATTGTCTCCAGGTTAGAGGTAAATGCTGTCTTCAGGGACAGGTATTGCTTAGTCGGTCGGGCTTTGCACAAATCGACAGCAAGCGCACAAGCGCAGGTAGACTCAGTTCCTTGTTTACAAAGCTGAACGGTGTTGCAGATTGACTGCCTCGGAACGATAGGTTTGAATGATCCACCGCCCACCCGGCACCAATAATAAAGACACAAGTGACACATCTATTATGAAACGCAAAGCAGTCGATAAAGCATCGGAGGCAACCCCCATACCCTCCAGCCCTCAAGCGAACTATCAACAACCTTGGATTACTGACGGCGCCTGGATTACCGGCATCGCCGGTACCTTGATGGTTCTTGTCATGGGCTATTATTTCGGCACCAGCAAAGCCCACTTGCACGGCCTGCCGTTTCTCGAAGGTACGCTCACCGAGCAAAAGCACGCAGTGATGCTGATCGCCCTGGGGGCGGTTGCGGCGGTGATGATCCTGGTGGAGCTGATCCGCCTTGCTTGCTTTAAGCAGTATGTGTTCATCCGCAAAGATCCGCTGTTGGAACAGGGACGCTTGGTGCCCTTTTTGGCGGAGTGTTTAAAAACCTATCTGTTGCTGTTGGTGCTGTTCGCGTTTTGCCGCTGGTGCTATCACTCGCTGAACGAATATGGCTACCGGCCACAAAACAGCTACTACGCACCCTGGTTTTACGCCCTGGAATTTCTCTGGCATCTGTTTATTATTGCCGGCCTTCCTTATATAACCTTGACCCGTGCCTTCAAATACAGCCCGGCAGACGACAAGAAAGACTTAGCCACTCTGACACAAAGATTTTTGGCTTACATAGTGTCGTCGCTGCCACCACTGCGCAGTTTGCGCCCCGAATTCACCATCGATGATAAGCGGGCTGCCAGAGGGCTGGCGGTGAAGTTTTTCTTTGCGCCGGTGATGACGGTTTTCTTCTTTGATAACTTCTCCCATCTGCAAAATAACCTGGACTACATGCTCACCAACGCGATCCCCGCGATGCAGAACGGCTCCTACAACTACGATATTTTGGGGCGGGATTTGGGCAATATTATGTCCAACATTATTTTTTCCATCGATGTTGGCTTGGCGTGGTGTGGTTATGTCATCTCGTCGCGCTGGTTGGATAACACCACTGTATCGGCCGAACCCACTATGCTGGGTTGGTTGGTGTGCCTGATCAGCTATCCGCCCTTCCGGGTGATCGGCGGCTGGTTCCTGACCGGTCCTGGCGAGCACCTCTACGCGCAGATTCCTATGGACGGCTTGGTCACAGTGTTTGCCACTTTGATGATGTTCAGCTACTTCCTGTACATGCTGCCCACCATCTGGTTTGGCCTGCGCTTCTCCAACTTGACTCACCGCGGCATTATTCGCAAAGGGCCTTACGCGGTGGTGCGCCACCCAGCCTACGCGGCAAAAAATATGGCTTGGTGGTTTGTCGGCTTGCCCTCGGCGATCTATGCCGGCTATACCCAGGGCTTTACCGTGGGCCTGCTGTATGTTGCCGGTTTGATCTTCCTCACGACCGTGTACTACGCGCGGGCGATTACCGAAGAGCGGCATTTGAGTTTCGACCCCGACTACCTCGAATACTGCAAGCACGTGCGTTATCGCTTTATCCCCGGCGTCATCTGACGCCGGTGCCTTTCATTGCTTGCTTTTTGCCCGCTTACTTGCTCTACAATTCGTGCCCCTGAATAAAGCGGTTTAGCGCACAGTGGGCATTGCGGGCGGGTGCGTAATATTGCCCTCCGTATCGCTTGGTGTGCTTCCTTATCAGCCGATGTGCGGTCGCCATCCCCTTAACGGTCCCGGCCGAGGGGAGGTGACTTTCGGTTAGCAAACTCGTTCCGAAGAGATCCTATGCCAGATTCATCGCCCGTTGATCAGTCCCATTTCCGTCGCATTCTCTCCCGCAATATTACCTTTCCCATAGTGGCGGGAATCCTCAATATTCTGTTGTTCGTCGGCTTGGTGCTTTCCCTGCAATCGGGGATGAAGCTTGTCAATCAGACCGAGGCGGCGATCAGCGGCGCCAACGCGTTGGTTAACCACGGGGTCGACATGCAAAGTGGTGTGCGCGGCTATCTGATAACCGGTGACGAGAAGTTTGTCCAGGCGTATGAGAAAGCCAAACCCGCTTTTATTGAAGGGATTGCGGAGCTGAGGGAGATGGTAAGCAGCGACCCCGTGCAGGTGGAGCGCTTGCACCGCGTCGAACTCACTTTCAAACAGTGGCTGGCCTATTCGGAGAAAGTCCTAGAGCTGCGCCGCAACGGACAGGACTTTGTCGAGCTGGTGCGTTTGCAAGGGCGCACGGAATTTGGCGACTTGCGCCGCGAGATTTTCGAATTCCAAAACCAAGAGCGCAATCTCCTGCGCCAGCGCGATGACAAAGTGCGGTCCATTAGCATAGCCGCGATTACCATTTACCTGCTAGTGAGCGGTTTGGTCACCGGCATTCTGGCCTATCTCGGCCGCCGCGAACTGGTGCTTTTGTCCAATACCTACAGCCGCTCCTTCGAAGAGCGTCAGCGGCACGCCGAGCTGTTGGAAGAGCAGGCGTGGCAGCGGACCGGGCAGGCGAGCCTCGCGGAAAAGAGCATGGGACAACTGGCGCTGCCGGTCCTGGGGCGCACGGTACTCGATTTTCTTGCCGCCTATAACAATGCCGTGGTCGGCGCCCTCTATGTTCGCGAAACGGAAACCGGGCCGCTGCGGCGCGTGGCCAGCTTTGGCTTGAGCAAAGAGGCGGAGGAGGCGGAAGAGGCGTCGCAAGTATTTGCCGAGGGTGACAGCCTGGTGGATCAAGCGCTGTTTTCTCGCCGGCCGCTGCGACTGGACGATGTTCCGGACAATTATTTGAAGGTGAGCTCCGGTTTGGGCAGCGCCTCACCGCGCCATATTTTGCTGATGCCATCCCTGCACGATGGCACCCCCAACGGGGTGATTGAGCTTGGGTTTTTGCAGCCGCCCCGCGACCGTGATTTGGCATTTCTCGAATCGGTCGCCGACAGCATCGGCACCACGGTGGAGGCCTCCCTTTACCGTCGCCGACTGCAGGATGCCCTGGAGCAAACGCAACAGTTAAACGAAGAGTTGCAAGTACAGCAGGAAGAGCTGCGTACCGCTAATGAAGAGCTAGAAGAGCAGTCGCGGGTGCTGGAAGAGTCGCAAACCTTACTGGAAAACCAGAAGGCAGAGTTGGAACAAACCAACGAAAAGCTGGTGGAGCAGGCGCTGGTGTTGGACGAAAAAAACCGCACTTTGAACGAGATTCAAGAAGTGCTCGAAGAGCGCGCCGCCGAATTGCAAAAAGCGAGCAAATACAAATCCGAGTTCCTCGCCAATATGTCTCACGAGCTGCGCACACCGCTGAACAGCTCGATGATTTTGGCAAAAATTCTCGCCGAAAATGCCAAGGGCAACTTGGATGAAGAGCAAGTGCAGTTCGCCCGCAGCATTTATTCTGCCGGTAACGATTTACTGAATTTAATTAACGATATCCTCGATATATCCAAAGTGGAGGCGGGCAAAATGGACCTGCGCCCGGAATATATCGACCTGCGCCGCCTAGTTCAGGATTTGGAGATGACCTTCCAGCCGCTGGCCAGTCAAAAGAGCTTGGCGCTGCAAATGGAGGTGGCGGACGATGCGCCACAATCCGTGGTCACCGACCGCCAGCGTTTGGAGCAAATCCTCAAAAACCTTATGTCCAACGCCCTGAAGTTCACTGACCGCGGCAGCCTTTCACTGATTGTCAGCCGCGCAGAGGGTGGACGTATCGCCTTTGCGGTCGGGGATACCGGTATCGGCATAGCGCCGGATCAGCAACGGATTATTTTTGAAGCCTTTCAGCAGGGCGAGAGCGGCATTAATCGACGCTACGGCGGCACGGGGCTCGGCCTTTCGATTTCGCGGGATTTAGCCGCGCTCCTAGGTGGCGACATTCAGCTGCACAGTGTGCAGGGTGAGGGCAGCACCTTTACCTTGATGCTGCCGGAGGAAATGCCGGTCTCCGCAAGTGAAGAGCCGCAGGAGGCTCCGCCAGCGGCAGAAGCGCCCGCGCCGACCCCAGTGGCCGCGCCCGCAGCAAAGGCCAGCACGGCGGCCCAACGAGAAAATCTCTTTAACGACGACCGGACCAAGCTGGATACCGGCGCGCGCATTGTCCTGGCCATCGAAGATGATATGGAGTTCGTCCGGGTGCTCTATAAACTCGCGCGCGACCTGGGTTACCAATGTTTGGTGGCCGGCAGCGCGGCGGAGGGGCTGCGTTTAGCTGAAGAATATTCGCCAGATGCGATTCTGCTCGATATAGGCCTACCGGATGTCTCGGGCATGACGGTCTTGCAGAAACTCAAGCGCAATGCACACACCCGACATATTCCCGTGCATGTTATCTCGGCGGCAGATCGCACCGAGATGGCCTTGCAAATGGGCGCGGTCGGCTATGCCGTCAAACCCACCACCCGAGAAAGCTTGCAGCAGATGTTCGACAAGATCGAAGAGAAGCTGACACGGAAAATGAAGCGGGTATTACTGGTGGAAGACGATCCTCTGCAGCGGGAGAGCATCCGCCATTTAATTGGTGAAGAAGATATCGAAATCACCGCCGTGGAAACCGGTGAAGAAGCTATGGAGTTACTGCGCGATACCATTTTCGATTGCATGATAATCGATTTAAAACTCCCCGATATGCAGGGCAACGATTTATTGCGACGCATGTCCAGCGAGGCGATTTGTTCGTTCCCGCCGGTGATTGTCTACACCGGTCGCAATCTTTCCCGCGACGAAGAGCACGAACTGCTGAAGTACTCGCGCTCCATCATCATCAAAGGCGCGCGCTCACCGGAGCGACTGCTGGATGAAGTCACCTTATTTCTCCACAAAGTGGAATCCGATTTATCGGTGGATCGCCAGAATATGCTGCGCAGCGTGCGCAATCGCGACAGCGCCATTGACGGTCGCCGCATCTTGCTGGTGGATGACGATGTGCGCAATATCTTCGCCCTTACCGGCGCACTGGAACAAAAAGGCGCGACCGTGATCATTGCCCGGGACGGTTTTGAGGCAGTCGAAAAAGTAAAATCGGTGGCCGATATCGATCTGGTTTTAATGGACATTATGATGCCGGGTATGGACGGTTTGGAGGCGACGCGGCGCATTCGCTCCGATCTTCGGTTCCAGAAGTTACCCATCATCGCCATTACGGCGAAAGCCATGAAAGACGATCAGGAGCAATGCCTAAAAGCAGGCGCGTCCGATTATTTGGCCAAACCCATTGATATCGACCGCTTGTATTCCTTGCTGCGGGTGTGGATTCCCAATATGGAACGGATTTAATGCGTAGACACGAAGCGACTCTCGATATTGAATTGCCGCTCTTGATGGAAGCGATCTATCGCAAATACAGCTACGACTTTCGCAATTATTCGCTGGCGTCGCAGAAGCGTCGGGTTGTCCACGCGCTTCGGCAAATGGACTGTTCATCGGTCTCTGAATTGCAGGCGCGCATTTTGCGGGAGCCGGAAGCGTTTTTGCAGCTGCTGCAATACTTGACGATTCCCACGACCGAAATGTTTCGCGATCCGGAATACTTTCTTGCGCTGCGGGAAAAGGTCGTACCTTTGCTGCGCACTTATCCATCATTAAAAATATGGATTGCCGGCTGCAGCACGGGAGAAGAGCTGTACGCTATGGCGATTCTGCTCAAGGAAGAAGGTTTGCTGTCGCGGAGCATTATTTATGCGACGGACATTAACCCGGCGGTTTTGGAAAAGGCCCGCAAAGGGATTTTTCCGTTGAATCGTATGCGCGCTTACTCGGCAAATTATCAAGCGGCCGGAGGCGCAAATTCGTTTTCGGATTATTTTACCGCGGCCTATGATGCGGCGATTTTTGATCGCAGCTTGTGCGAAAACGTCACCTTTGCCGATCACAGCCTGGCGACCGACAGTGTATTTTCCGAAACCCATTTTATTAGCTGTCGCAATGTTATGATTTATTTCGATCACGAACTGCAAGACCGTGCTCTGGAGCTGTTTCATGAGTCGCTCTGCCACCGAGGCTTCCTCGGGTTGGGCAGCAAGGAAAACCTGGAGTTTTCCCGTTGGGGGAGTCGCTTTGAGGCGGTGGACAAGCCCTGGCGGGTGTACCGGAAAAAGGGATGACGGAGCCCAACGCCGATACTGGCCGCGATATAGACGCTACGCTTCGCAGTCGGGAGCAAGGGGTAGACGCGATTGTGATCGGTGCTTCCGCTGGCGGTATCAACGCGCTGTTGACGATTTTGAGCCCATTGCCGGAGGCTTTGCCGATTCCCATTGTCACAGTGCTGCATGTGGCGGAGGAAAAGGCGAGTCGCTTGGTGGAGGTGTTCAGCCATCACTTGGCAGCCAATGTGGCCTTTGCCGCAGACAAGGCTTATGTCGGTACGGACACCGTGTATTTCGCCGCCGCCGGGTATCATTTATCCATTGAAAATGAGCGCTGGTTTTCCCTCAGCCGAGAGGAGCCCCACCTTTACTCGCGGCCGTCGATCGATTTTTTATTTAGCTCGGCGGCCGAGGCCTATGGCCAGGCGCTGCTGGCAATTTTAATGACCGGTGCCAGCGACGACGGCGCCGAAGGCTTGGCGGCTGTCGCCCGCGCAGGCGGCATAACCGTGGTGCAGAACCCGGAGGAGGCCGAGTTCGCCACCATGCCGCAGGCGGCTCTCAAGGTGTTGCGACCGGATCAGATACTGTCGCTACAGCAGATACGCACACTGATATACCGTTTGGAGACCCCAGATGTTGGATGACCACAAGGCGAAACTGCTTATTGTCGACGATCTGCCGGAGAACCTGCAGGCACTGTCCAAAATCATCGAGCAGGATGACCGCATAATTTATTCCGCGCTGTCGGGTGATGAAGCCTTAGCACTGCTGCTGGAGCACGAGTTCGCGCTCGCCATTCTCGACGTGATGATGCCGGGCATGAACGGATTTGAATTGGCGGAGCTGATGCGCAGCACCGAAAAAACCCGTCATATCCCTATAGTGTTTGTGAGTGCCGGCGGGCGCGAATTAAATTTTGCGTTCAAAGGGTACGAAACCGGCGCGGTGGATTTTTTGCATAAACCGCTGGATATAGGCGCGGTAAAAAGCAAAGTTAATGTGTTTGTTTCTCTGTATCAGCAACGCAATGAAGTGAAGCGGCAAGTGGCGATTTTGGAAGAAAACCGCCGCATTCTCGACGCGACCAAAGTGGAGTTGGAGCACGCGGTAAAAATGCGCGACGATTTTATGTCCTTGGTCGCCCACGAGCTGCGCACACCACTTAACACCCTTTATGTGGAAACCCAGCTGCGCCAGCTGCAACTGGAGCGCGGTGACCAGCAGGCGTTTTCCAGCGAAAATCTGCGCGCCATGATCGCCCGCGACGGCCATCAAATTCGCAGCATGATTCGTCTGATAAACGACATGGTGGATGTGTCGCGCATTAAAAGCGGACGCTTAAGCATCCGCCCGGAAGAGACCAACCTATCCGAATTGTTGCGGCGAGTGGTGGAGTCGACGGTGCAACAAGCACAGGCGGCCGGCTGCACTACCGAACTGTCCATCGAAGAGGGTGTGGTGGGTTCATGGGATGAGTTTCGCATCGAGCAGGTGGTGATTAATCTGCTCACCAATGCCTTTCGCTATGGTTGCTCCAAGCCCGTCGAGATCTCCCTGGTCAAGCGTGATCAAGTGGCGGAAATTTGCGTGCGCGATCACGGCATAGGCATAGCGAAAGACGCCCAGCAGAAAATCTTCGAAAAATTCGAGCGCCTCGAAGCCAAAAATATTCGCGAGGGCCTCGGCATGGGGTTGTATATCGCCAAGCAATTGGTCAATGCACACGATGGCGATATTGTGGTGAGAAGTGTGCCGGGTGAGGGCGCGGCATTTCGGGTGACTTTGCCGCTGCGTGCGGAAGCCGTGGCGATTGAAGAAGCCTAATCCGGCGGCGCGAAGAGCATCCTAGACAATAAAACCGGCGCTACACGCGCCGGTTTTTATGTGTTCGGAGTGCTTGGGAAAGCACTCGCAGATTCAACCCAAAATCCACCTTATTCCGAGAGATCCAAGGTGCCGGGCAGGTTGGGGACGGTCCAGTCCACGTAGGAGCTGACGTTCGGCTGGCTGCCGGAAGTGTTGAAGCTTCCCGTGGTGGCCGAGTTATCTCCCGCCAGGAATTTGCGGACAAAGGCCTCTGCCGGCGCGCTGTATTGGGATCTCCATCCGCAGTGATCACCGCCGGCGCCGATATAGCCGACGTTAGCACCGTAGCCCAGGCCGTCATAAATCATCTGTCCGGCGCGAGTCGCTACCCAAGCAGAATTTGGATCCAGGTTGGCGATACCCGGGTTGTCCACCACCAGCAGGCCGCGTGGCGCGATCAAACCGATGACTGAGTGAGTATCGATGGGCAAGCGGTTCAGGTTGTGGCCCGAGGTGCTGTTGGAATTGGTGAAGACCCCGAAGGAGCCCGGATCCAACCAGCGCTCGTAGCTCATGGCGTGATAGGGCTGCTCACCCGAGCTATCGATCCTGGGCACTAGGCGAAGTGCGGGCACCCCACCGATTCCGGATTCCACAGGCATCGACAGGGCGATGCGCGCATCAAAGGCGGAAGCGATAAACGGACCTTTGCCAAAGCGTGAACACCCGGTAACACCCACTCTGGCCGGGTTGAACCGCGCCTCCTGCTCCAGCACGTCGATGATCCGGCTAACCCCCCAGCCCCACGCGGTCAGCAGACCGGCGGAGTGATTGCTGCCGTAAAGGTCGTAAAACTTGCCGGTTTTTGCACCGCTACCACCATTTTCCGCGCCCAGATCGTAGGGGTCGTAGGAAATGCTCGCCACATTGTGGCGGCTGAGAATCGTCTGCAGGCCGGCCGGTATTCCGGTGCCGAAAAAGCCGCCGCCGTAACCGATCATCACCGGGAAGGGACCATTGCCACTGGGCGTCGTGAGAGTCGCATTAAAGCTTATGCTCTT
Organism: uncultured Saccharophagus sp.; assembly: GCA_964482025.1. Lineage (GTDB taxonomy): Bacteria > Pseudomonadota > Gammaproteobacteria > Pseudomonadales > Cellvibrionaceae > UBA5868. The sequence goes on from CAYZVN010000011.1 coordinate 12,650, forward strand.
GCCTTTGTCGGTCACATTCACCGTGATTGTGTTGCCGCTGACGGTGCCGGTTACGCGTTCTGGCGGTGTGGGTTTCTCACCGTAGATATAGTTGTAAGCCTGCTGGAGGATTTCCTGCCGGCGGCATCGCCATTGGCTTTTATCCGTGATGCGGGTGCCGTCCATCTTGGTGAAAGGGTCCGGCAGGTTGGCGTTGTTCGGCAGAGAACTGCCACTGGGCAATGCGGGCACCACGCAATCCGCACCCGGATTTTCGGCAGATTTGGGGATCGGTGGTGGGGGTGGTGGTTCAACGAACTTGCCACCGTCGGCGGAATAAATCGCAAGGCCGGCAATCGTGGCGTTATCCGCAATAGTTTCGAGCTCGATGGTGAGGCTGCCGTCGGTGACACGCACATCGGTGACCTGCTCGGTAATGGCGGTGTCGTGACCGGCCAAGTTGTACAGATCGACGGCCGTCAGCACCGCTCGGTCTTCCACTATCACGTTAAAAGAGCGCAGACCGGCGCCTGTCTGGTACAGCTCGACAAAGTGCAGATCGACGCTGTAGGTGGCATTGGTGACCGGGATTTCGTAGGTAAAACTGCCGTAACGCTCGGTTTGGAAAAGGGTATCCTCGTCGGTGTTGGCGATAGGATCGGTGGTGCTGTTGGGCGTACCGCCATCGGCAAATCGATCTTCTTGGTAGGGTACACCGCCGTAGGTGGTGGCCGGGCCGCCAGCGTTGATGGCATAAACCAATGTTGGATTGCCAGAGCTGCCGCCGTTTGAGCTGCTGCTGGAGCTGGACGAGCTGCTCGAAGAACTGCTGGATGAGCTGGCAGAGCCGCCATCGCGCAGACTCCATAAATAGGCTGCTATATCGGTGGCACATTGGTCGACACAAAGAGTCGGACCGGTGGAGGGCATGGCGGCTGAGATATAAGAGGCCAGCGACGCTTGTGAGGTGGCATTGCTCAAGCTATTGACATTAAAGGCAAGCGGTCCGCCGACCGCTGCGGTGCCGGTGTCGGTATGACAGTCGGAGCACAGGCTGCCGCTGAATAATGTTTTACCGGCAGCGACATTGCCACTGCTGGTGCTGCCCCCAGAGCTCGCACTGCTGGAAGAGGATGAGCTGCTCGAAGAGGATGAGCTG
>CAYZVN010000011.1:13887-54815 GCA_964482025.1 uncultured Saccharophagus sp.
GAGCTGGGCTCACCGGAACTGGAGCTTGAGCCTCCACCGCCGCAGGCGACTAAAGTCGCCGACAACAGCAGAAGCGTGCCCCAGCGACTAAGGCTCGCGGGATTTTTATGGATGCGCATGTAGGTCACCAAAATGTAATTGTAATAGGTGGTTGTTATTATGAGGTCGAGCAGTCGCCATTTTTGTTGTGCTCTCCCTCTCTCGACATCCTAATTTAATCCCATCAATACTCTCGCTATCGAGATCACATTTTTGTGGCCCGCTTGCCCCTTTAAAATTTAAAAACGCACTTTTCTCGCAATAAGTCAGGATTTAAATCTTTAAAAGATAAGGTCATTTAGACATTAATGGAGGCTAAATAACTTCCGAAAATTTTTCACAAAAAAATATTAAGCTGAACGTAATTTCACTTTTTGCGATGCGCAAGAATTTTCTCAATAAAAAACACGAGTGCAGATTCATATTATGATATTTCGATACGATTTCGCTCGGATGCTGCTGCGTCGATTGAAATGGATTTTCAAAAATTGGGGGAGCACAAACAGCGAGTTCTAAGCGGTGTTGAGAGTTGGGTTGGCGCGTTGGCGTCGCGCATCAAAAACCGCGTAGGACGCTGTTGATTGCAGCCGAAGGCAGGGTGGTTTTAGCGTGCCAACGAACCAAGTCGGCAGGCGCGGTGTGGTAGAGTGCGGACGACTCAATCACAGCCTCTAGCGTTTCAGAATGCCTTCTCCCTCCATGAGCCGTCAGGCCCGTCATATTGCCCTAATCGTCGGCGGCGCTTTTTTCATGGTGTTGCTGGACAGCGCGATCATCGCCACCTCTCTGCCGCGTATGGCGCAGACGTTCGGGGTGAAGCCGGTGGAGTTGAGCATTGGCATCAGCATCTACTTACTGTCCGTAGCCGCTTTCGTACCTTTATCCGGCTGGTTGTCGGATCGGTATGGCGCGCGGCGTATTTTCTTAATCTCCATCATTGTTTTTGTCGCCGCGTCTTTAGCGTGCGGTGCCGCCGATAGCCTTGAGGGGTTTGCGCTGGCGCGCGCCGCTCAAGGCTTGGGCGGCGCACTTATGACGCCGATTGGGCGCGTGATAGTGCTCAATCACGCGCCCAAGAACGAGCTGGTGCGCGCTATGGCGTATATCACGTGGCCGGCACTGACTGCGCCCGTCATCGGGCCGGTGGTGGGTGGTTTTATTACCACTTATTTCTCCTGGCGCTGGAATTTCTGGATTAATTTACCCATAGGGTTACTCGCCTGGGTGCTCGTGTGGCGCGTTGTGCCGGCGACGCCACCCGTCGCCCGGCGCGCGTTTGATCCACTCGGTTTTGTCCTGTCAGGCGGCGCTTTAATTGCGTTTCTGCTCGGCTTGGAGTCCATCGCGCACCAGTGGCTGCCGTTGCTGCAATCGCTGTCGCTGGTGGTTGGCGGCATTATTTTGGGGGCGGTTGCCCTGTACCATTTTCGCCGCTCGCCTCAGCCGCTGCTCGATCTCAGTATTTTCACGGTGCCCACCTTTGCGATTACCAGCATTCAAGCGGGCACTTATATTCGTGTGGGCATCAATGCGGCGCCGTTTTTATTGCCGCTGTTATTTCAGCTGGGCTTTGGTTATACGCCGGTAGAAGCGGGCTTTTATGTGCTGGTGTATTTTCTCGGCAATCTGGGGATGAAAACCGTCTCCACAGCGGCTTTGCGTTGGTTCGGCTTTCGCTCGGTGTTGGTCATAAACGGCGCCTTGTCTGGTCTATTTATGGCGGTGTGTGGGTTTTTATCGCCTGAGCTCGGCAAGTTCTGGATCGTGGCCATACTCTTGTGTGCGGGACTTACCCGGTCGATGCAGTACACCGCGCTGAACACTTTGGGTTTTGCCGATATTCCGGGAAATTTGCGCAGCTCGGCGGCGACCATCAATTCCATGTTAATGCAGGTATCTATGGTGTTGGCGATCGCCCTCAGCGCATTGCTATTAAATGGCTCGCGCTGGGTAGCGCAGCGCGACGCCGTCGCCACGCCAGATTTTGCAGTCGCCTTTGTCGTTATGGGGTTACTCGTGATGGGCGCGTCGTTGGTATTTTTGAAATTGCCGAAAGACGCTGGGGCGGAAGTCTCCGGGCATGAGGGCGATTAAACGGGTGGCAATGTGGTTTCCGCTTCACCGTCTTCCTCTGCGCCACTAGAGGCGATCAATTCCTTCGAGTTGTGCCAGTTGCGAAATAACATCGGTTGCACCCGGCCATCCTTTAATTGCGCTTTCGCCACCGTTTCGCTAATGCGCTGATGAAAAGGGCTTTTATCGCAAACCGGATCGGCGCTGCGGGCGTCGCCGGTGAGCATAAAGGCCTGGCAGCGACAACCGCCGAGATCCTGGTCTTTTTCCGGGCAGCTGCGGCAGGGCTCGCGCATCCAAGCGTCGCCGCGAAACGCGTTAAATGCAGACGAGTTATGCCAGATATCGGCGATCTCGTGGTCGCGCACATTGGGAAACTCCAGCGGCAGTTGCCGTGCGCTGTGGCAGGGTAGAGCGGTGCCGTCTGGCGCTATGGTAAGAAAAATATTGCCCCAGCCATTCATGCAGCGCTTGGGTCGATTTTCGTAATAATCCGGCACCACAAAAATGATTTTCATGCGTTGGCCGAATTTATCGCGGTAGTACTGCACCACCGCCTCCGCATCTTGTAGTTGTTGGCGAGATGGCAGCAGTTGTTCGCGGTTGTGAAACGCCCAGCCATAATATTGTGTATTCGCTAACTCCACATAATCCGCTTGTAGGGCGGCGGAGAGTTCGAGTATCTGATCCACTTGCTCAATATTGTGGCGGTGCAATACAAAATTCAGCACCATGGGATAACCCTGACGTTTTATTTCTTTGGCCATATCAATTTTTTGCGCATAGGCTTTGCTACTGCCGGCGTAAAAATTATTGAGCTCCGCGTCGCTTGCTTGAAAGCTTACTTGGATATGATCCAGGCCCGCAGATTTTAGTTGTGCGATTTTGTCGGCATTCATGCCAATGCCCGAGGTAATCAAGTTGGTGTAGTAGCCGAGGCGCCGCGCCTGCGCCACCAATTCCGTTAGGTCTTCGCGCACCAGTGGCTCGCCGCCGGAAAATCCCAGTTGCACTGCGCCCAACTTGCGCGCCTCCGTCATAACGCGCAACCAGGTTTCGGTATCGAGCTCGTCTTTAATACGAGCCATCTCGACTGGGTTGGAGCAGTAGGGGCACTGCAGGGGGCAGCGGTAGGTGAGTTCGGCGAGCAGCCAGAAGGGCGGGGTCGTCATTCTATTCGCGTGCCACAGCGACGCGGTTGCCGAGGTTGCGGAGTAGGTTCGCGCGCGGAAGCTTCCTCGCCGTACGCAGATGAGAAATTACAATGCTTCATAAGTAAGCCAGTGTCGTTCAAATGCAGTGGAAAGAAACTCCAGTACGTCTTGCTCTAAATTATCGGCTTCGGGAAATTTTCGTTTCAATTCGTCTACTATATCCTGAATAGTGATATCGCCATCGCAGAGCGACAGTATTTCTCCACCGCTAAAATTTAATTTGATCATGCCTTCTGGGTACAGCAATACATAGGCCTGTTGTGCTTCTTCCCATTGCAATCGGTAATGCGTGTTAACGCGGGGAACCCAGCCCGCTTTCAGTGTTAGTGTGTCAGTCATATCCAGGTACTTCACAGTTATGGTAAGGCGGCGTTTTATGGACGTAAGCCATGGTCATGGCGTCGAGCATGCTCCATAAAACATCCAGCTTAAATTGCAGAATATCGAGCGCGTGTTCTTGTTGCTCTCGAGTAACAAAATAATCTAGGGTGATGCGCAGTCCGTGTTCCACATCGCGCCGCGCTTCACTCAGGCGGCTGCGGAAATATTGATAGCCCGAAGGTTCGATCCAGGTGTAATGGCTCGGCCAATTGTTCAGGCGCTGCTGGTGAATATCGGGCGCAAACAACTCTGTCAGCGAGGAGCACGCCGCTTCTTGCCAAGTGGCGCGGCGGGCGAAGTTGAGGTAGGCATCGACCGCGAAACGCACGCCCGGTAGCAAATGGCGGTGGTCCAAAAGCTCGTCTCGCTGCATACCGCAGGCTTCGCCCAGGCGCAGCCAAGCTTCAATTCCGCCGTCTTCACCTTCGCACCCGTCGTGGTCGAGGATACGCTGAACCCACAGGCGCCGCGCATCGCGATCATCGCAATTGGCCAAAATCGCTGCGTCTTTAATGGGAATCGTGGTTTGATAATAAAACCGATTCGCCACCCAGCCGCGAATCTGCTCTGGCGTACACTCACCCTTATTCATGGCGATCTGAAAAGGGTGATAAACATGGTAGCGCGCGCCTTTTGCTCTCAGGCGCTCTGCAAACTCATCCCGCGACCAGGGCTGCCGTGCAAGTGATGTCATAAAGAAAAACTTAACTCCATACCGTCGTAAGCGACCTCAATCTGGTGCGCGGCCAACTCGGCGCGCTCTGGAGAGTCTTCGTCGAGAATGGGGTTGGTGTTATTAATGTGAATAAGAATTTTGCGCGGCTTATCCAATTTATTGAGCTGCTCAATCATTCCCCCGGGGCCGGACTGAGGTAAATGCCCCATGGCGCTTGCCGGCTTGCTGCCAACACCCGCTAGGGCCATTTCGTCTTCCTGCCAAAAAGTACCGTCAACTAATAAGCAATCGGCTTCGCGCATAAACGGCAGTACCTGCTCATCCACCACACCTAAGCCCGGCGCGTAAAAAACCTGCTTATGGTGAATGAGGTCTTCAATCACTATGCCGATATTACTGTCGGGTTGGGGGTTGTCTCGGTGGCGGGAATAGGGGGGTGCATTGCTGGTTAAAGGAATCGGTTTAAAGCGCAGGCTTTCGATACCTTGGATAGAAAATGGCTCATCCGGAATAATTGGATGTCTTTCGATGCCACCATTCCAGGATTCCAGTACGCGAAAAATCGGAAAGCCCGTCGTCAGGTCTTCGTGCACACTCTCGGTGCAATAAACCTTATGCGGACAACCTTCGCGCAACATTAATAAGCCGGTGGTGTGATCAATCTGACTATCCATATAAATAATGGCGGCAATTCCGGTGTCGCGCTTGCCTTGGCGCGGCAATATGGCGGGGAACGCTTCCAGTTGGGCACGAATATCCGGCGACGTATTGAATAAAACCCAGCTTCGATTATCCATGCTTACCGCAATTGACGACTGAGTGCGAGGTGTGGCGCGAACCGCGCCTATGCGCATGCGATGGCAGTTACGGCAATTGCAATTCCACTGCGGAAAACCGCCTCCCGCAGCGGAGCCTAAAATTCGGATTTTCATAAAACAAGCGGCCGACTTAAAGTCAGCCGCCGCTAATGTTAGCGATTGCTGAAATACATGGTGACTTCAAAGCCAATGCGCAGATCTTCAAAAGATGGTTTAGTCCACATAGGTTAATCCTCCGATAATTGTTATGTCATAAAGCATATCGACCTGTCATAACATTATGATGACAGTATCATCCCTCGATCCAACCGTCCGAACAGCATTGTGGGTGAAGAAACGTGGCCCGGCAGTGCGTTTGCTCACGTATAGGGAAAAAGATTAGCGCATAAAAATGCTTCGATTGGATTTGTTCGTTATATTTTTTCTTTAGTTATAAGAGGTTGGTTTTTTTACAGCAAGATCTAATGAGCCGCCTGGCTATTTGGCGGCTTTATTACTCGCAAGGGCTTTGCGAAAGCGGTGCTCTGTTATCCCCCACATGAGAGTGCCGACAATAAGCCCGCCTAAAGGCCATACAACAAAATGAACCATAGCAGTTTTCGAGAAAATTCCGTCGGCAAACGGTTGTTTGATTAGTGCCATTAGCAACAGCATCGGTAATCCCCAGCCGAGCACACCTTTAATCAGCACAAATTTAAAAGCCCCGTGTTTCCGTGTGTCACGCCAAGCGTCAAGCTGTTCTGCTTTCATGGGTTCCTGGTGGCTTTCCATTAACAGGTAAATTTTCCGCCTATTATAAAACAACCTTCAATTGTGGCCAGCGCTCCAGCCAGCGCTTTTCGGCAATCCGTTCAAGGAAGAGTGATTTCGATCGCCTCGGATTATGGGATAAATAGCCCAAAAAAAGCGAATCTAAACCAAAAGGAGCTGCTATCTCTATCCGCCCAGCACTGCTAAGCCTTACGCCAACGGCTGTTTCTTTTTCAGGCCAATAGCTCATGGCATTTGTGCTATCCGAATAAGGCGAATCCTTATTTCGCAGATGCATAATCGCTTGGTTTTTTACCTCCCAATGCACCCCGGGTGCCTGGGAGAAAAGCTTATCTTCTATGTCCTTAATATACTCACTTGAGGTATTCACCCGGTCAAAAAACACTACATCCACATCATTAAGTGGCGTAGCGTCGTAATCGTGCAAATAATCCCACACCATATTCCGCACGAAACCCGCCGCAATATAACAATCCGGTAGCGCGAGCGCTGCAACGGTTTTAAGTAACGGCATTCTTTCTGGGTCGGCTTGGATAAGCTCTTGGATTTTCTGCATAAGGTGTCGCTGTTAACTCGACCGCCGCGCAAACGGTGAATATAGGCGCGCAGGTGGTGCTGCGCGCCGTCGGAGGCTTAGACGAGCGGTGGGTCCGTTTCGCGCATGTAAAAACGGTGGGTGGCGAGAACGGCGGTGAAGCTTTGGTAGCCGCTGTCCCATTGGTTATCCGCAACGGTAAATATAGCGGAATCTAGGGAGCCGTCGGGCAGGGTGAGTGGAATGCCGGCGGCAGTGAGTAAATCGGCACCTTTGCCAATGGCGAGTATGGGTTTGCAATGGCGGTATTGCAGTCGTATAAATTCCAGGGAGTGAGCATCACGTGCCAATCTCTGGCAGGACTCTTCGCCGCCGGCGATGACGACGGCGTCGTACAGGACCGAGGGTCCGGCATCCAAAGAAATCTCGATGTCCATTTTTCCGCCATTCGCCGTTGCAATGGTACCCAGGCGGCTGCCGACCAAACGCGGTACGGCGGCTTCTTGTAATAGCGCGGTATAAATGGCTTCTACGGGCTCAGCAATCACGCCGTCACCGACCAGGATCGCAATATTGCGGGTGGCAATGCCGACTTGGCCGGGGCGTGACAGCAAGGATAGAGCCGGTGAGACCGGGTAGGTGGGCATGGGTTTATCCGTGGCCAGAGGAAGGGCGGGCGGGACGTCCATACCCAGGCCTTCGGCAACGGCGCTGGCCAGCTGCATATCCACATTGGCCAGCAGTGCGACGACGCGCTTGCGCACACCCACGACTTGGCAGCGGGTAAGCTCAAAGCGAAATGCATTAATAATGTGGTTCTGTTCTACCGCTGTTTGGCTGATCCAAAATAAGCGCGCTTGAGAATAATGGTCGGCAAATAATTCGGGCTTGCCGCGTACCTTATCTTCGCTGGCGATGCGCTCTGGAAAGCTGCGAAAACCCGTCGCTCCTGCTTGAAAAGGACAGCCGGCCGCGAGGGAATTGGGCTCATAGTTGACGCGCCCTCGATTGATGGCCTGGCGGTGAAAGCCGTCGCGCTGATTGTTGTGAACTTGCGCAACGGGCGCGTTAATGGGAATTTCATGAAAGTTAGGCCCGCCTAAGCGCAACAGCTGCGTGTCGATGTAGGAGTGAATGCGACCTTGCATCAGTGGGTCATTGGTGAAGTCCAACCCCGGAATAATATGGGCGGTACAAAAGGCGACTTGTTCGGTTTCCGCAAAGAAATTGTCGGGGTTGCGATTTAGTACCATTTTGCCCACCGGTGTTACCGGCACCATTTCTTCCGGAACAATTTTTGTGGGATCGAGAACATCGAAAGGAAAACTTTCCGCTTCTTGTTCAGTAAAAATTTGCAGTCCTAATTCCCACTCGGGAAATGCGCCGGCCTCTATCGCCTCCCATAAATCGCGGCGATGAAAGTCGGGGTCGGCACCGCCAATTTTAGCGGCTTCATCCCACACCAAAGAATGGGTGCCGGCAACTGGTGTCCAGTGGAATTTACAGAAAACGGATTCGCCCATGGCGTTAACTAAACGAAATGTGTGTACCCCAAAACCTTGCATCATGCGGTAGCTGCGCGGAATGGCGCGGTCGGACATTATCCACATCAGCATATGTGCGGATTCTGGCGTGAGCGAAACAAAATCCCAAAAAGTATCGTGGGCGCTGGATGCTTGCGGCATGGCGTGATGAGGCTCTGGTTTTACCGCATGCACCAGGTCTGGAAATTTCATCGCGTCTTGAATAAAAAATACCGGGATATTATTGCCTACCAAGTCCCAGTTACCTTGTTCGGTATAAAACTTCACGGCGAAGCCGCGCACATCGCGAGCAGTATCCATAGAGCCGCGCTCGCCCGCAACCGTAGAAAAGCGCGCAAAAACCGGCGTGCGTTTACCGGCTTCGGCGAAGGGCGCAGCCATGGTGTATTGGTCGAGCGCTTGGTAGCACTCAAAATAGCCGTGGGCAGCGGAGCCGCGAGCGTGGACGACACGCTCTGGAATTCTTTCGTGATCAAAGTGCGTGAGCTTTTCCCGCAGAATAAAATCTTCCATCAAACTGGGGCCGCGCAGGCCCGCTTTCAGTGAGTGCTGGTTGTCGGCAACGGGAACACCCTGATTGGTGGTGAGTGCTTGATTGGTGCTGTCCACACGCACGCGATCGAGCGGTGCGTTGGTCGCATTTTCGCTAATTAATGGATTGCCGCTGCCAACTTTTTCCGAGCTGTGAATCTCTGAAGAGGTCGAGCCAGTAACGTCAGGGCTCGGTAGGTTTGTCGTGGCTCCGATAGTGGGTTGGCGAGCAGCGTCGCCGTATTCACTGGCCTTGGTGGAATTATGAGAGAGCGCGTCGGACACGAGTTGCTGGCCACTTTTCTTCGACAGCAAACGCTCCCCTGTATCATTTTTCGCAGCGATGCTGTCGGGTGGCGCAGCGGAGGGGCCTGATAATGTACTGAGAACCGATCCGGCACCTTTAACATCTTTAAACTTATTGCTGCTCATGCTCCGCACCTCGAGGCGTTTTGGGAGCCGACAGGGTGGGTTAGGTAAGGCTCGCCCATCTGTTCGGCTTCCAACAATCTCGCCTAAAACATGTTCGCTAAATGTGCGTTTCGAGAGCCTCAATATTGAGGCTTAAGCAAAGCGAGGTGCAGCGAAATATTATTCTGGATTTGCTTCTGAGGCAGAGTCGCTGTCGTCGGCTGTTGGCACAACGCCGCAGGCGATACGAGCACCGCCGCCGCCCATGGGTTCGGGATAATCTGAATAATTATCGCCGCCAGCGTGAATCACCAAGGCGCGCCCATAAAATTCGTCCAGCGTGAGACGCGACGCGGATAAAGGTTGGGTGCTGGTACCTGTAGTGTTGACGTACAAGCCTGGCAGGTCGCCTTTGTGACCATCGCCCCAAGGCGCGCCGTGTTTCTCGGTGTCCTCTGGGTCGTAATGCGACCCGGCAGCGCCTGCGGGGGTGACTTTTCCATCTTTCTTAGCGGTGTCGCAGCTGCCGTTTTCGTGCAGGTGAAAGCCGCGCATGCCCGGCGGCAGGTCGCGCAGATCGGGTTTGAGCTGAATGCCATGAGTTGTTTGGCTTATGGTGATATGGCCAATTCTTTCCCCCACTCCTTTTTCGTTGACGAGATGCATAGGTACCATGACTTCGGCGGTGGCGGCAGCGGCAGCAGAGCAGGCAAGTAGGGCGGCGATGATCTTTTTCATGTTTCTCTCCTATTTCTTTGCAAGTGAACCGAGACATTAGTTTTCGCGGTAGTTCCCCATTAAATTGCGAGAAGTCGTTTTCCACGCAATTTTTTTGCCGTAATGAGACGTGCCGCAGTTGCGTCGGGAGGTCGATTAAACCCATAGCCAAATGGGTTAGTTCTGTGTGATGTGGTGCGCGAGGCAAGCTTACACCGCTTGGCTATTTCACTAGCGAAGGTGTGATTAATTTCCAAAAACGGCGGTTTTTACAAAAAAATTGCCCGGCTTTGTTGTAGAAGCGAGTTTTATGTTGCGCCTGGGGCGGAAGATGTGAAGCGAAAATCTCGGTTTTTTATTATCGGTTGTTTAATTTTTTTGGGTGTGCTGACTGGATGGTTTATTCCCAGCAGTGCTGCGGTAGCCCATTCAAGCGCTTATGAGATTTGTCTGAGCGGGGGGTCAGCACAGGAGCCTACCCTCATAACGCGGGTTGCTTTATAGCCATTCGGCCACTGGCTCTTTGGTGCAGCGCGACCTACAATGACAGCCATTTTTGGTACCCGCAGTATGTTTTCGTTGTCCCCCGAAGTTTTTGGCTATCTGGCCGCGTTTTTTACGACCCTTTCCTTTGCACCCCAAGCCTTGTTGACGCTGCGCAGCCGGGATACCAGTGGTTTGTCTTTCGGCATGTACGCCATGTTCGTCACGGGTGTGACCATCTGGCTGATTTATGGGGTGCTGATCGAGGACAGCATTATTATGCTCGCCAATGGGCTGACCTTGCTGTTGGCAATGCCTATCTTAGGAATGAAAATATTCAATCGTCTTTGGGGTAACGAACGGCCTTTGTAACAAAAGCCGGTGGTGTTTGTTTGAAGAGAAAACCGCGCTGCCTTGCGACGCTAGTCGCAAGGCAGCGCGGTTTTAGATGGCACCCACGCAGGCGGCGCTGGGGTGATTCATGCTGTGAAGGCGCGTGGCGATGGCTTGCGCTATCCCCACCTTATCCAATCCCGCTTCGGCCAATTGCTGCGAGCGGCTGGCGTGTTCGATGAAATGATCGGGAATGCCGAGCAGCAAAAGAGGCTTCACTATACCCTGCATCGCCAGAAACTCCGCCACGGCCGCACCCGCACCACCGGCGATGGTGCCTTCTTCTAAGGTTACGATTAAGTCGCATTGTGCGGCTGCCTGCAGGATGATCTGGGTATCCAGGGGCTTGATCCAGCGCATGTCGTAGAGGCTGTAGCCGTTTTTCTCGGCTACTTCTTTCGCGTCGCTTAAGAGCGGGCCAAAATTCAAAATCGCCACGCGGCGACCACGCATAATCATGCGGCCCTGGCCTATCGGAAAGCGCTGCCATTCCTGCTGGATGGCTTCGCCAGGACCTGTGCCTCGCGGGTAGCGCACGGCAGCGGGACCTGTGTGCTGATAGGCGCTGGAGAGCAGCTGCTGACACTCGTTTTCATCGCTAGGCGCCGCCAGGATCATGTTGGGGATGCTGCGCAGAAAGCTGATATCGAAACAGCCCGAGTGGGTTGGGCCGTCTTCGCCCACCAAGCCGGCGCGGTCGATGGCGAAGGTGACGTCCAGATTCTGCAGAGCGACATCGTGAATGAGCTGATCGTAGGCGCGCTGTAAGAAGGTGGAATAGATGGCCACTACCGGCTTAAAACCTTCGCATGCCAAGCCTGCGGCAAGCGTGACGGCGTGTTGCTCGGCAATGGCGACATCGTGGAACCGCTCGGGAAATGTGTGGCTGAATTCCACCATGCCGGAGCCTTCACACATGGCGGGGGTAATGGCGATCAGCTTGCGATCATGGCTGGCGATCTGGCACAGCCAGTTACCGAAAATGTCTTGATAGCGCAGCTTCTTCGTCCCCACCGGCGCTTTGCCACGGTTTTTCGGCTCAATTTTGTTGAGCGCGTGATAGCCAACCGGGTCGTCCTCCGCGGGTGCGAAGCCCTTACCTTTTTGGGTGATGATGTGCAGCAGCTTGGGACCTGGGACCTCGCTGAGATTGCGTAGATCGTGAGTCAGGCGGTTTATGTCGTGACCATCCACGGGGCCGACATAATAAAAGCCGAGCTCTTCAAACAGAGTGCTGGGGGAGACCAGCCCTTTCATATGCTCTTCCGCTTTGCGCGCCAACTCCCGCGCCTGGGGAAGCGCGCCAAGAACCTTTTTACCGCTTTCGCGCAGACTTGTGTAGAACTTGCTGGCCCACAGTCGAGAGAAATAGGTGGCTAGCCCGCCGACATTGGGAGAGATCGACATATTGTTGTCGTTGAGCACCACCAAAAGATCTGCTTTGGTGTGAGCGGCGTGGTTGAGCGCTTCGAATGCCATGCCAGCAGTCATGGCACCATCGCCAATGATGGCGACGGTTTTGTGTGGCTGCTCTAAATCACGCTTGGCCAACGCCATGCCTAAAGCCGCGCTGATCGAGGTGCTTGAGTGGCCAACACCGAAGGCATCGTAGGGACTTTCGCCGCGCTTGGGAAAGCCGGAGAGGCCGTGCGCTTGGCGGATGGTGGTCATTTGCTGGCGGCGGCCGGTGAGTATCTTGTGCGGGTACGTCTGGTGGCCAACATCCCACACCAGTCGGTCTTCGGGAGTGTTGAACACGTAGTGCAGCGCGATGGTTAATTCCACCACGCCGAGGCCGGCACCGAAGTGGCCGCCCGTCTGGCCGACGCTGTAGAGCAGGAACTCTCGCAGTTCGCTCGCCAGTTGTGGCAATTGCTTTTCGCTGAGCGTGCGCAGGTCTGCACCGCTGTTAACGGTGTCGAGGAGCGGCGTCGAAGGCCGTTGCAGAGGAATTTCATCAAACATTCAGGCGCAGGTTCCCAGCATTCAGTGGTAACTCAGCATTCTATTGTTTAGCGGGGGGCATTAAAAGCGCGAATGGCTGAATTGGTGAGCCAGTCGGTCGAAGCCGCGCTTCTAGCAGAAGTGACCATATGGCGCCTTGCCGGTTGCTTCTTAGGTCGCCTCCACTTGGACACGCTCGCCGTCGTCCAAGCGCAACATGGTAAGCTTGCCGCCCCAGACGCACCCGGTATCGAGGGCAATAAAATGCGGTTTGTTGGTGCGGCCTTCTAGCGCGGCCCAATGGCCGAACAGAAATACCGTGTAGCGATCCGCGTCGGCGCGCGGGTAGTCGTACCAGGGGAGCATGCCTGGGGGAGCCTGGTTGCTGGATGTTTTCGCGGCAAAGTCGAGGCTGCCGTCGGGTGCGACAAAGCGCATCCGGGTGCAGTAGTTGACGATCACTCGCAAGCGGTCATGGCCGCTCAAGTTCGGGTCCCAGCGAGCGGGTTCGTTGCCATACATGTTTTGCAAAAAGGCGCGATAGTCCGGCTGGCGCAGGCGTGCTGCCACTTCTGCGGCGTAATCCGCGGCCTCGGCGACACTCCAGATATGGGGGATGCCGGCGTGGCTGAGGACATAGGGGCCTTCTCGATGTAGCAGTGGCTGCTGGCGCAGCCAGTCGAGCAGTTCATCCCGGTCGGGGGCCTTGAGTATGTCGCGCAGAGTGTCCTTCTTTCCCGGTTTGCGCGCCTGTGCGTCTACGCCCAATAAGTGCAAATCGTGATTGCCAAGTACGGTCAGCGCGCGCGCGCCAAGATTTTTGATAAAGCGCAGTGTATTGAGATTATCCGGGCCGCGATTGACCAGATCTCCAGCGAGCCAAAGTCGATCATGATCGGGATCAAAGGCGGCTTTGTCGAGCAGGCGGCGAAAGGCGTCGTAGCAGCCTTGGATATCCCCCATCACGTAAGTGCCCATGATTAGCGGCAACCTGCAGTAGGAGGTGCGAGATGGTTTGGCGAGACTTTATACATAACAGCAGTGATATTCATCATTAATGCAACAGATGCGGCGGTACCAGCGCAAAGGCCGGAATAGGCGCTTCAAAAGCCGCCCCCGAGGCGGTGCGCATTTGATAGGTGCCGGTCATGGTGCCCGTTTCGGTGGGCAACACCACGCCGCTGCTGTAGGTATAGCTGGCGCCGGGTTCAAGATTGGGCTGCTGACCCACCACGCCCATGCCTTTGACTTCTTGTACCGCGTTGTCACCGTCGGTAATCACCCAGTGGCGGCTGATCAACTGGGCGTCTTCGGTGCCGCGATTGGTCAGGGTGATGGTATAGCTGAAGACAAAGCGATCCTCGTCCGGCACAGACTGTTCGACCAGATACTGAGTTTTTACCGAGATATCGATGGGGTGTGTCATAAACTCGTGGCTCCGCTGGAGCGGAAGGATTGTAAATGGTTTGCCAGGGCGACGTAATCCCGCACGCTGAGGTTTTCCGGGCGCTGCTGCGGATCTATATCGATGTGCTGCCACATGTCGGCATCGGGCAGCCATTGCTTTAAAGCGTTGCGTAAGGTTTTACGGCGCTGTTGGAAGGCGGACTTTACCAGGTTGTCCAGCAGCTTATGGTCGGCGGCGGGAAAGGGCAGTTGAGAGTGGGGGGTGAGTCGCACAATTGCCGAATCCACCTTGGGTGCCGGGCGGAAGCAGCCGGGGCCCACCTCAAAAAGAAACTCCACCGAACAGTAGTACTGACACATGATGCTGAGGCGGCCGTAATCTTTATTGTCCGGCTCCGCCGCCATGCGCTCCACCACTTCTTTTTGCAGCATAAAATGCATGTCGGCAACCTGCTCGCGATAGCTCAGCAGGTGGAACAGCAAGGGAGTGGAGATGTTATACGGCAGATTGCCCACCACCCGCAGGCGCTCGCCCTCGGGAATGAGTTGCGCAAAGTCGAACTTAAGCGCATCGGCGGCGTGAATGGTGAAGTCCGGATAGGTGGAAAATTGCGCCTGCAGCCGTGGAATCAGGTCGCGATCCAGCTCCACCACGTGCAGGCTGGGGCAGGCGCGGAGCAACTCGCCGGTGATGGCGCCTTGACCGGGGCCGATTTCTACTAAGTGGTCGCTCGCTTTCGGGTGAACCGCGCGCACTATGCGTTGAATGATGTTGGCGTCCACCAGAAAGTTCTGGCCGAAGCGCTTGCGGGCTTGATGCTCGTACATAGGGAGATCCTAGCGGCGACTGGCGACCATGTTTTGTGCCGTTGCCAATGCGGTTTGCAGGCTGCCGAGATCGGCGCGACCGGTACCCGCTAAGTCCAGCGCGGTGCCGTGATCGACAGAGGTGCGAATAAAGGGCAGCCCCAAAGTGATATTCACGGCCGCGCCAAAGCCCTTGTGCTTGAGCACCGGCAGGCCTTGATCGTGGTACATGGCGAGCACTGCGTCGGCGCTTTCCAGGTGGCGCGGTGTAAACAGAGTGTCGGCGGGCAGGGCATCGCTCAGTTGCCAGCCGTGGTGCTGGCGCAAATGGGTAATCACCGGGTTGATGATCTCCAGCTCTTCGCGGCCCAAATGTCCGCCTTCACCCGCGTGCGGGTTGAGGCCACAGATCAGAATGCGCGGCTGCGCAATACCGAATTGGCTTACCAAGTCGCGATGCAGAATTTCGATGGTGCGAGTGAGCCCTGCCGGGGTGATGGCGTCGGCGACTTGGCGCAGGGGCAAGTGCGTGGTGGCTAAGGCAACGCGCAGACCTTCGCAGGCCAGCATCATCACGACTTGGTCGCACTGACTGCGCTCGGCAAAAAACTCGGTATGGCCGGAAAAAGCGATGCCGGCATCGTTGATGATGCCCTTGTGTACCGGGCCAGTGACCAGGGCGTCGCAGGTTTTGTCCAAGCACAGGTCGGTGGCGGTCGCCAGGGTGTCGAGAACGTAGGCGGCATTGTCGCGGTTGAGCTGCCCGGCGATGACCGGTTGCCGCAGCGCCACCGGGGCGACACTGAGCTTGCCCCGGCCGGACAGGGTGGGCGAGTCCGCTGCGAAGACTTCAAGACTGAGGGGCAGCTGCAGCTGTTGCGCGGTCTGCCGCAGCAGCTCTGGATCCGCCACCGCGACCAGTTCTACCGGGTCGAGGGCTTCCTGCGCCAGACGCACCACCAGTTCCGGCCCTATGCCGGCCGGTTCTCCGGGCGTGAGCGCAATGCGGGGCGGCGAAGCGTTACTCACTGGCGGTTTCCGCTTCAATTTTGATGTTGATGTAGGCTTCATCGCGCAGCTCGCGCAGCCAAATCTGCAGTTCATCTTCAAAGCGGCGGCTGGTGAGAATGCGCGCGGCTTTGTCGCGCAGCACGTCGTCGGTAATGTCTTCCTGACGGCGCTCTTCAACCTGCAGGATATGCCAGCCAAATTGGCTGCGGAACGGACGGCTGATCTCGCCGATTTCCATTTGCGCCATAGTGTTTTCGAACTCCGCGACGAACATCCCGGGCCTGCTCCAACCCAGGTCGCCACCGGCGAGCATCGAGCCTATATCTTCGGAGTGCTCTTTGGCTAAGGCGCCAAAATCTTCACCGTCGAGAATGCGCTGGCGCAGCTTTTCCAATTTGGCTTTGGCCTGTTCATCGGTGAGGATGGCCGAGGGCTTGAGCAAGATGTGGCGCGCCTTGGTCTGCTGCTCGGTTTGCTGCTCGCCACCGCGTTTGTTGTAGACCTTGAGGATATGAAAACCGGCCGGGCTGCGCGCCGGTTCGGACACATCGCCGGCCTCTAAGGGTGGCAGCATGTCGGCAAATAGGCTGGGCAGATCGCTGGTTTTGCGCCAGCCCAAATCGCCGCCGCTGAGCGCCGCAGGACCGTCGGATTCGGCTATGGCCACTTCGGCAAAATTGGCGCCGGCACGAATTTTTTGCACCAGTTCAGCCGCTTTTTGCTGAGCTGCCTCTACCTCTTCGGCGCTGGCCGCTTGCGACAGGCTGATCAGAATGTGGCCGAGCTGATACTCTGGGGAGATCCAGAATTTCGCGTCTGCCGACTTAAGGAAGTTATCGATTTCCAGCGGCGAAATATGAATACGCTGCTGCACCATCGCCTGCTGGACTTGTTGGAGCGTAATGTCGTGACGCAGCTTCTCCCGCAGCTCGGCCAGGCTCATGCCGTCTTTTTCCAGTTGCGCGATAAATTGCTCCGGGGACAGTTGGTTCGACTGGCGAACTTGCTCGACGGCTCTATTGACCTGCTCATCGCTCACCTGGAAGCCGATGCGCTGGGCGATTTGCAGCTGCAAGTGCTCGCCGATCAGGTGATCCAGAACCTGCTTGCGCAGGGACTCTATGTCCGGCAGGGACAGATTGTTGGCACGCGCGTTATGCACGACTTGGAACAGGCGCTCGTCCAACTCGCTTTGCATAATCACACCTTTGTCCACTACGGCAATCACTTTGTCCAGCGGTTGTGGCTCGGCGTGGCCGACACTGGCAAACGAGAAAATAGCGGCGAGAAGAAGACTGGAAACGGTTTTATTCATAGGTGACATCTGTTCAGGGGCTTCAGTCGCGGAAGCCGGGAATGGTTTCGGTCAAAAGTTTTTGTACGCGGTTACCGGAGCTGGCCAGACCCTTGAGATCAATCTCAAGAAAGATGCCGTCGTCATAAAAACGCCGCTCATCATTGTCTAGCGCTATCGCCAGTTTGCTGTCGAGCCAGCGCCGTGCCAGCACTCGTAGCCGGTAGCAACAATCGTCGTATTCGAAGCCGATGAAGGCATCGAGTTCCCGCTTTTGGTCCAGGTCGTAGAACAGTCGGCCGACCACTTGCCACTGCTCGCCGAACGGCAAAGCGAAGGAGGTATCGAGCTGATCCACCGCCAGGGTCGAGCGCTCAATGAGGTCCGCGCGCACGTAGCGGTAATCCAAGCGCAAGCGCCGGCGGGAATCGTCGCTGTACTCCAGCCCGGTAGTGGCGCGCATCACTTGGGCGCTTTCGGGGTTGTAGAGGAAATCGCCGCGCAGGCGCAGCGAGTCTGAGACGCGGGCGGAGATCTTGGTGGCCAGATCCGACTCTTCAATGGTCTGGGCACTGTCATTATGGGTCAGAGATACTTTGCGGTCGCGGAAGTAGATCACTTGCCCCAGGCTGACCGACGCCAGCGTAGTGCTCAAGTCACTGCTCAACCAGCGGGAGGTGATGCCGATGGCCAGCTGGTCCGCGTCCCCCAAACGGTCGCCACCGACGAATCGCCGGTCGCGAAACAGGTGGTCATAGCCGAAGGTCAGCAAAGTGGTATCGAAGTTCACGTCCTGAGACGTGGCGGTATCGCCGGGTGATACCGAGTAGAGCGCGCTGTGGTCGGTGTGGTCTCTATATAAATAGAAGAGGCGGGGCTCCAGCGTCTGGCGACCGTTGTCGCGGTCAAAATATAACCCCGTGTCGAGGCTGAAATAGGGCGCGCTCAAAGTGGGCGTGGCATCGGCGCTGGGCAGTAATTGCTCGCGATCCAGCTCATAAGCGATCGCCTGAAATCCGGCCGCCGGTCGCACAAAGCCCCACTGCCATTGCTCGTTCCACGCTAATGAGTAATCCGTATTGGCGCGTTGGCCGGTGATAAACGAAGCGTCTTGGTTGGTGAACTTGACCCACTCGTTGCTCAGCGACAGGCCGAGCTTGCCCCAATGATAGCGGCCATTGGCCTGAAGGCGCGGCAGCTGGCGGTACGCCGAGGGGACATCCAACAGTAAGTTTTGGAAAGACTGGACGCGGGCGCTGATGTTCCAGTTATCCAGGTGGTAGCCGAGGATGGCCTCCTGGTTAAGAAAGGTGTTGTTGGCGGCGGTGAAGCTCTCTGGCTGCAAGTCGCGGAAGTAGTCCACGTCGCTGACCTTGGCGTAATCCACATCGGTGTACCAGCGAGTGTTGCGGCCGCCGTCGTGCTCAAAGTTGATCAGCCAGCGGTTCTCCCCTTTGTAAGGGCGCAGGCTGTCTTCGCTGTGGCCTTCGGCAATCAGGCGGTCAATGTCGGGGTCGCCGCCGCCTTTATCGTTGTGAAGCCCGGCCAAGTTGAGCACGTTCATCGAGTAGTGATTGAGATAGCGCCACTCGGTTTCCAGCATGGCACCGTGGCCTTCGGCGAAGCGGGGGGCGAGAATGGCGTCGTAGTTGGGCGCTATGTTCCAGTACCAGGGCAGGGTAAGGTCGATGCCGCCCTCGCTGGTGCTGACGGAGGGCACCAACAATCCGGATTGACGCTGATCGCCCACCGGAAAGGTAATATAAGGTGCGTAGAGTATGGGGAGGCCCGCGACCTGCACCACCACGCCCCGGCCGCTGCCCTGCTGCGTATTGGGGTCGACGGTCAAGCGGCGGCCCTTGATCAGCCAGGATTCGCGCCCCGGCTCGCAGCTGGTGATCTTGCCGTTTTGGAGCACCACAACGCCGTCGGGGCGATGCTCGATGCTGCCGGCACTGCCGCGCATATGCTGCTCGTGCAGCACGAATTCGCCCCCGGTAAAGCGTGCGCCTTGACCAGCCATATCCACTTCGGCGCCGGTGCCGCGCACCAGCAGGCCGGGCTGGCGGATCTCCACGCCGCCGGACATGCTCGCCTGATCGGTGGCTTTGTCGAAGGACATGTATTGGGTTTGAATTTGCCGATTGCCCTGGCTGATGCTGACGTCGCCTTCCAGCAGAATTTTGTCGGCCGCCATCTCACTGCGGCCGGCTTCTAAGTGGATTGGAGAATGGGCCGGGTCGCCGTCATTGCGCTCGGCCATAGGATCGATATAACGACCGCGGCAGGCGTAAGAGCGCTCTCGCTGTTGCTCCGGCGTCAGCTCTTCCGCCGGGATCCAATCATAATGCTGAGGTTCTACATCTGCCCAAACCTTGCCGCCACCCAGCAGGCAACCCAGCAATCCCAAGGTGGAGCCGAGGCGGTAAAACAGCGATTGATGTATCGACGGAAATCGTTTTGCCAAGCGGGAGTCCGGAAATTGCGGGTTTAAAGAAGGAGGCGATTGTAATGGCGCAGCTGCGGGATTACTACCGCTGCAGGGCGCCAGCGAGTGGGTTTACTGCGCCGCCTCCCTTGCCTTGCGCCCCGGCGCTGTATCATCCTAGGCGCTTGTGTCAGCCGCGTGCGCTGTCTTAGCTAAACGAGAAAATTCATGTCGAACACCAGTGAAGACCTGCGTCAGTGGGTTGATGCCCAATGGCCGCACTTATCACTCAACGATTTTATGCTGAAGCCGGGGTTTCACGGCCCCAGCGCTGAGGCCCCAAAGTGGCAGGCGCTGGCCGGCGATGCCGGCTTTCGCCGTTACTTTCGCCTCGCCAGTGAGCCGCCCTTGTTGGCGGTGCTGTCGCCGCCGCAAACGGAACCCAATGAGGTGTTCCTCAAACTCGCCCGCCACTTGCGCCGCCACGGTGTACTCGCGCCCGCAATTGCCGCCATGGATCTCGAGCGCGGCTTTTTTCTGATCGAAGATTTGGGGCCGACTCTGCTTTTGCAGCAGTTAAATGACGACAGTGTGGAGGGGCTGTACGCCGAGGCCATGCACTGCCTGTTGCATATACAGCAGTGCCCAACTCAGGAGCTGAGCCTTCCGGTCTACAATCGCGACCGTCTGCGCGTGGAGATGAATGTCTTTTGCGAATGGTTTGTCCCGCAGTTGCTGGGCTATGAGCCCAACCTGGCGGAGTTGAAGATGCTCGACCGCTGGTTCACTCAGCTGGAAGATGTCGCGCTTGAGCAGCCGCAAGTGTTTGTTCATCGCGACTACCATTCGCGCAACTTGGTTTACCGCGAGGATGGTCCGCCAGGGGTGATCGACTTTCAGGATGCGGTGGTCGGTCCTATAACCTACGACCTGGTGTCTCTGTTGCGCGACTGTTACATCCGCTGGCCGGAAGCGCGGGTCCGGCGTTGGGCCGTGAGCTACGCCAATATCGCCATGGAATGTGGGCTGTTACCGCAGGTGAGCGAAGAGCGGTTTTTGCGTTGGTTTGACTGGATGGGCCTGCAGCGCCACATCAAAGTTCTCGGCGTCTTTGCCCGTCTATCACTGCGCGATCACAAGCACGGGTACCTGAACGATCTCCCCTTGGTTATCCGTTACACACTTGAGGTCGCCCGCCGCTACGAAGAAGCTGCGGAGTTTGTCGCTTGGTTTGAGGACAAATTGTTGCCGCGTATCGAGCAGCAACCCTGGTGGAGCCCCGTACCTTGAAGGCAATGATCCTCGCGGCCGGAGAGGGCCGGCGCATGCGACCGCTCACGCTGGAGACACCAAAACCCCTGCTGCAGGTTGGCGGGGTGAGCTTGCTCGAACACCATATCCGTCGCCTGGCAGAAGCCGGAGTGCGGGATTTGGTCATCAACATTGCCTACCTAGGGGAGAAAATTCGTGCCGCTTTAGGTGACGGACAACGGCTGGGTGTGAGTATTCACTATTCGGAGGAGCCAGAACCCCTGGAAACAGCGGGGGCACTTTTGCAGGCGCTGCCACTGTTGGGCAGCGAACCATTTCTGCTGATTAACGGCGATGTCTGGACCGATTATCCCTTTGCCCAGCTCGCGCAGCAGTCCCTTTCCGTCCGCGGCCATTTGGTGCTGGTGCCCAACCCGCCGCACAAAACAACGGGCGACTTTTCCCTCGACCCAACGGGTGCCGTCCAGATGTTAAATGACGCGGCCGGTGCCACCTTCAGCGGCATCAGTCTCTTATCCCCAGACTTGATCCGCGACTATCCCAACCCCCGCCGCCGCTTCCCGCTACGGGAAGTATTCGATTGGGCAATCCGCAATTCCGCACTCACCGGCGAGCTGTTTACCGGCACTTGGTGTGATGTGGGCACGCCGGAGCGTTTAGCAGAACTCAATCACCCATCCGCTAAGCCCTAGGCGCCTCCCATTTATCGCCTAGCGCAAGCGCACCAACTGCCTGGTCTATAGTTACAACAGCGCTTTGGCGCATAAAGCCGCTTCAAATTCACCCTGTTCACGCTTTTGCGACGGCTTTACAAAACCTTTTGTCCGCAGGCCGGCTTTTATGATGTTGAGAAAAACAGCAATGTTAGGAAAGAGTGCATCCGCGATAGCGCACACCTTGTGCATTGGCATCCTCTGGGCCTGGAGCCTCGGGGTCCTGGCCACCGTCGATGTGGTGAAATCTGTGCCCATTGACGCCCGCGTTATGAAGTTTCCCAGCATTTCCCTCGACGGCATTTCCTATGATGCTTTGCGCTTTGAATACGCCATGCGCGGAGCGGTCGAGGTGGCGACCGTCAATGCCGCTTTAGAAACCTTGCAGTGCAATGGCCAAGCGCGGCAGAACCATTATTTAGCGGTGGATTATCGTGGACCTGAGGTCATTTTCCGCATCAGAGATGAACGCCAAAATCGCGTCCTCCTCCTGCAAAAGCTCGATACCAACGGCACCTACGAATACGGTCAGGGTGCGTGCGATGGCAATGCCGGCTTGCAGGGGCGTTTTGAGCGCGAAAAGCCGACTTTGCTGGCCGCGCTCGATAAGCAAGTAAAGCGCGCCGCTTTGACGCAGATGGAAAACTATATTCAGAACAATACGGTTTTGGATTATGAAGATATAAGCTTCCCGCTTTTTTATTTTCCGGCGAGTGGTTCGCGTTATGAATCTTTGAATCAAGCCTTCGATCGCGCTCGCGAAGCCTTTGCTCTTTCCACCCAATATGGGATCACCAAGGAAGCCGATGATTTACTAAAATTGGTGGCAGCTGTGTGGACGCGGGAAGTGAACGCAATTGCCGCTGCAAAAAATGTAACGGAAGAAAATAAATCGATCAGTTTGGCACTGCATCGCAATTTAACTCACGTGTATTTTTACCTGCGCAACTACGACCAGGCGCGTCGCCACGATGCTCTGGCAATCTCCAAAGGAATGCCGGAAGAGGAATCGCACCAATCGTTAATTCTCGAGCACGAACACCGCACCATTTTAAGTCCCAAAGTTGCCGCCAACTTAGTACTAACCGCCAACCTCTACCGTTTCGGCCAAAATGCCATTCGCCATGCGCGCTTGGTAGAAGTGGATACTTTTGCGGAGTTGGAGCGGGCGTTGGGGCAGCGGTGATTCGATTGATATTGAAGATGCCGGCAAAGACACGCGCTTAGTTCCCATGAGCGAACTTCTAAGCGTGTGCCCTCATCCTAGCCAGTCGCCCCATAGCGAAAATTAATCAATATCTGTTCAAAAACCGCGCACTTGCACTTAATTCGAGGCGCGCGACTCTTTAGACTTCACAGCCTCTTTAATCTTACGAGGCTACATGCTGCCATGAGCTCAACTGGAATTGCGTTTCATCACCCCACTTTTTTCTGGCTGGGCTGTGTGGCTATTACCTTGGGGGTGCTGGCGCATGTTCCTATGTTCGTCCATGCATCGCATATGGGTTACCACATGGCCGGCATGCCGATGGATACCACTATGCTGGTGGGAATGGGGTTGATTCCGTTGGGGCTGCTATTTGCGGCTTACGGACTGGCACCGCGCCTGGGGCTGTTGCGGGTGGAGGAGCACGCGAACCTGCATTTTCATGTGGCGGACCGCCTGCCGCTTAATGGCGAGCACTGGAAGCTGGTGGTCGTGCTGGTGGTGGCGGTGGCGGTGGATGTGATGAAGCCGGCCACGCTCGGTTTTGTGATGCCGGGGATGACGAAAGAGTACGGCATCACCTCGGAAACGGCGGGAGTTCTGGCGCTGGTGGCCTTAACGGGCACTACGGTGGGGTCGATTCTCTGGGGCGTGCTGGCGGATATTCTGGGGCGTCGAGCCGCCATTTTACTGTCGGCGCTGATGTTTATCGGCACTGCGATTTGTGGCGCCATGCCGTCATTTAACTGGAATCTCATCATGTGCTTTTTGATGGGGCTCTCCGCCGGAGGTCTGCTGCCGATTACGTTTACGCTGATGGCGGAGTCCATTCCATCGGCACACCGGGGCTGGTTGCTGGTGGCCTTGGGCGGCATAGGCACCTCTGCCGGTTACCTTATGGCCGCCGGTTCTGCGGCGGTGTTGGAACCCATCTTTAGTTGGCGAATTCTGTGGATGCTCGGCTTGCCGACCGGTCTTTTGGTGATCTTTCTCAATCGTTATATTCCCGAATCGCCGCGCTATCTCGCTAACAAAGGCTTGATGCGCGAGGCGCGCCAGGTGTTGATGCGCTTTGGCGGCGGCGCCAGCGACCCGGAAGAGGCGGTGGTTGCAGAGGAGGCGCCGGCAGCCGAAGGCGGCTTTCGCGATCTGTTTCGCCCGCCCTATGTGGGCATTACCATCGGCTTATTCATCGCCGGCATCGCCTGGGGCTTGGTGAACTTCGGCTTTATGCTTTGGTTGCCCACCAATTTGCGTGCGCTGGACTTGGGTGGCCAAGCGGATGCGTTACTGGCGCAATCGGCATTTTTCGCGGTGCCCGGTATCGCTTTGGTGATCTGGCTGTATCACCGCTGGAGTAGCATCAAAACGCTGGTGCTGTTTACCGCTTTCACCGCCGCGTCTCTGGGCCTTTTTGTGGTGCTCGATTTTCTCAATATCCGCTCTGTGCCGGCGTTCGCTGCCGCCATCGCCCTGTTATTGGTCAGCGCCAGCGGCATTATCGCCATGCTGATTCCCTATGCGGCGGAAATTTTCCCGGTGCATCTACGCGGTACGGGAGCCGGCTTAGTGGCAGCGAGTTCTAAACTTGGCGGCATTCTCGGCGCATTGGTGGGCATTGTCGGGCTTTTTAATGATTTGACGATTTCCGCTGTGGTGATTTGCATCCCTCTGGTGATCTCTGCCGTGTTGCTGCTGCGCAGCGGCATTGATACGCGCGGTTTACGTCTTGAAGATGTGCATTCGGCCATGCTGGAGCGTTCGCTCAGCCGCTAGGCCTCTTTCCCCTCTCCACTGCTGCCTGCTCGGCAGCTCTGGCGGCCCCCGGCGCAACCAATGACTGTATTGAGATTGCGAGTTTCTTGCCTGTTTGTGGAGGGTGCCGCTACACTGACTTACTCAAGGCAGGGACACGCGTCGCCTAGGCCCATACGGAATCACACAGCTGTAGGCCCATCTCCTAATAGATGTTCATAGCCCTAATCGATGCCCTTATTCCTAATTAATAGTAGCGCCAATGGCTGATTCATGATCGAGCTCGACGATATCCATAAATATTACGGCCAGGGCGACCGCCGTTTACACGTATTGAAAGGCATCTTTCTCAAAGTTCACGAAGGTGAGATGGTTTCCATTATGGGATCATCCGGCTCGGGAAAATCGACGCTGCTGAATATTCTCGGGCTGCTCGATAGTCACGACAGCGGCCGCTATAAACTTGCCGGCATTCCTATTGGCCACCTAAAGGAGGCGCAGGCAGCGGCGCTGCGCAATCGCCATATTGGTTTTGTCTTCCAATCCTTTAATTTATTACCCTTCAAAAATGCCACGGAAAATGTGGCGCTACCTTTGTATTATCAAAAAGTAGGCCGTCGTGAGCGCAATAAAAAAGCGCGGGAATTATTAGAGATGGTTGGCTTGGCCGAGCGTGCGGAGCATATGCCCAACCAAATGTCTGGCGGCCAAAAACAGCGTGTCGCCATCGCCCGCGCATTGGTGACGGATCCGCAAGTGATTTTGGCCGATGAACCGACCGGCGCGTTGGACAGTGCGACCACTCAGGAGGTGATGGCGCTGTTCAAGCAGGTTCATCGCCTGGGTAAAACCTTGGTGATTGTGACTCACGAAAAAGAAATTGCCGAGCAGACTCAGCGCATCGTCACCATTAAGGATGGGCTGATCACGCGGGATCGTTACGTAGAAGCTGCACAAGCGGAAAAATTACCGTGATCCCGGATGGCGTGCAGGAAATTCTCTACTCTTTGCAGCGCAATAAGTTGCGCACAGCACTCACGGCCTTTGGGGTTTTTTGGGGAATTTTTATGCTGGTGCTGCTGCTTGGCGCCGGCACCGGTTTGAAGCGTGGCATCGAAAAAGGCTTCAGCAGCGATGTGCGCAACAGTATGTGGATTCGCGGAACTCGCACCTCGGTTCCCTACAAAGGCCTCGCCCACGGCCGCCGCGTACAATTTACCGAAGCGGATATGGACGCAATTCGCCTGCAGATTCCCAAGGTCGATATCGTCACGGCGGAAAATCCGCTCGGGTCCGCGCGCGCTGCGGATATTCAAGTGACCTACGGCAATAACTCCGGCGCTTTCGGGGTTTTTGGGGTGGCAAAAGATTACTTTGAGATTAAGCGCTATCAAGAATACCGCCTGGGCCGGCGGCTGAATAATCTGGACGATGATGAGCAGCGCAAAGTGACGACGATCGGTACCCGGGTAAAAGAGCGGCTGTTTGGCGATCAGAATCCAATCGGCGAGCAGGTTACGGTCAACGGCGTGAACTTTAAGGTGGTTGGCGTTTTTTACGATAGCGGATGGGAAGGGCGAATGTCCGAACGCCTTTACATACCGCTTAGCACCTTCCAAAAAACATTCGGCATTGGCGAGAATATTTCCGTGATGGCGGTGACACCTGCGGCCGGTTATAGCGGCGACGATATTGCCCCGGCCATAGATAGTTTATTGAAGCAGCGCCACAACATCGCCCCGTCGGACCGCAAGGCCCTTTATATTTACGACCTGGCGAAACAATCCGCACAGCTCTATGCCACGATCAACGCCATTAATTTGTTTATTTGGTTTGTCGGCATCGGCACGCTTATGGCCGGAATTGTGGGCATTAGCAATATTATGATCATCACCGTCAAGGAGCGCACAGTCGAAATTGGCATTCGCAAAGCACTCGGCGCGCCGCCTTGGAATATTATCCGCACCATTATTCTCGAAGCCGTTATGGTTACCGCGTTTGCGGGCTATGCCGGATTGGTATTGGCGGTAGGGCTGTTGGAGTTGGTGAACTTTACCCTCACTTCTATGAATATAGAGCTGAACTTTTTTACCCAACCGGAAGTGAATTTTTCTGTGGCTATGACTGCGCTGGGAATTTTGGTTGGCTGCGGTGTTCTCGCCGGCTTTTTTCCCGCTTGGCATGCCGCCCGCGTTTCTCCCATTGAAGCCATGCGAGCGCAGTAGCCATGTTTGATCTGGACAACTGGCAAGAAATTTACGCCACCTTAAAAAAGCATAAATTGCGCTCGGGTCTCACCGCGTTCGGCGTTATGTGGGGTGTTTTTATGCTGGTGGTGTTGCTGGGTGTGGGCAACGGTCTGCGCAACGATACGCTCTCAGGTTTCGGTGACAATGCCAATACGGTGTATGTCTGGACGGCATCGCGCACGCAGATTCCTCATCAAGGATTTGATAAAAATCGCTGGGTGATGTTTCGCCCCGACGATGCGGTGGCCATCAAAGCGCGCATTCCGGAAGCGGAGGTGGTGTTGGGAATCAACGAGGTGGGCGGTTGGCAGGCGGCCCAATATATAGTACGCGGTGATAATAGCGGTTCATTTATTGCTCGTGGGGCGCACCCGGAAACCTCCGCTATGAGTTCGTTCAAACCCGTGCAGGGCCGCTTTATTAATCGCCGAGATAATCAGGAGTACCGCAAAGTCGCGGTGATCGGCACCCAAGTTTACGAGACTTTATTTGAGCCAGAGGAAAACCCAATCGGCGAGAGTATTCAGATTGGCGGCGTGGACTTTCTGGTGGTCGGTGTGTTTCAGCCTATGGCGGCCGGCGAGCAATCCATGCAGGACGCGGAGCTGGTGCTGATTCCCAACGAAACTCTGCGCTACACCTTCAATCAGACGTGGTACTACGGCCATTTGCGGATGACGCCCAAGCCCGGTGCTTCCGGAGAGATCTTGGAGCAAAAAGCGCTGTCCCTGCTGCGCGAGCGCCATAAAGTTCACCCTGAAGACACTGGCGTATTCGGCAGTTTTAATACTGAAAAAGCGTTTCAGCAGGTGCAGGGTTTGTTTACCGGAATTGCCGCCTTCAGTTGGTTTGTCGCCATAGGCACCATACTCGCGGGTGTGATTGGCGTGGGTAATATCATGTTGATTACGGTAAAAGAGCGCACCCGGGAAATTGGTCTGCGCAAGGCGCTGGGTGCAACCGCGCGCTCGATTGTGGGAATGGTAGTGCAGGAGGCCGTCGTAATCACCGCAGTCGCCGGTTACACGGGGCTGGTGCTTGGGGTGCTGGTGTTGGAAATGATTCGCTCTCTCGGTGAAAAATTGCCGGACATGCGTTTTCTTTCGGTAGTGGAAATCGATTTGCGCACCGCCGTCACGGCGATTGTGGTTCTGGTTGTCGCGGGGTTTCTCGCCTCCCTGCTACCGGCCAGAAAAGCCGCCAAGGTCAATCCGATAGTCGCGCTGCAGGATGAATAAAGGGCGCGGTAACGAATTTATGTATTTAAAGTGAATAAATGAGGGTGCATGAAAAAGTTCTTTCTGATGGTATTAGGGATTGGGGTTCTGGTGGTGTTTATCGGCACCACCATTTTTTTGTACCGAAAATCCCATGAGGAGCCGGTGGTTTATCAAACCGCCAAGCCCTTTGTGACGGATATAGTGCGCAAAACGGTGGCTACAGGAAAAATCGTGCCGCGCAAAGAGATCGCCGTAAAATCCCGTGTCCCAGGGGTGATTGATGAAGTCTATGTGGAGGCGGGACAAAAGATCGCCAAAGGCGAACTGATTGCCAAAATTGAATTGCTGCCGGATCTTGCGTTTCTGAGCAGTGCCGAGTCCGAATTAGAAAAAGCCCGTATTAATCTTGCCAACGCCAAGCGCGACTATGAGCGGCAGCGGGTTCTGTTTCACGACAAATTGATTTCGGAGCTGGACTTTAATCGCTTCGAATTGCAATACCACTTAGCCGCTGAAGCCGTTAAAGCGGCCGAAAATAACGTCGCGTTGATTCGCGATGGCGCCAGCAAAGCGTCTGGCATGGTATCCAACGAAGTGCAGGCGACGGTTTCAGGTGTACTGTTGGACGTACCGGTAAAGGAAGGTGGATTTGTTATTCAGAGCAATACCTTTAACGAAGGCACCACCATTGCCACCATCGCCAATATGGAGGACATGATTTTCGAAGGCCGCGTCGACGAGTCGGAAGTGGGCAAGTTGCGCGAAGGTATGCCACTGGAGTTGCGCGTAGGAGCCATTGGCGATTCGCGTTTTACCGCGCACTTGGAATACATCGCGCCTAAAGGTTTTGAGGATCAGGGCACCATTAAATTCGAAATTCGCGCCGCCGTGAACTTGAGTGACGATGATTTCCTGCGCGCAGGTTACAGCGCCAATGCGGATATTGTCTTGGAGCGGCGCGATCAGGTGCTGGCCATCAACGAAGCGAACTTGATCATTGAGGGCAATAAAACCTTCGTCGAGATCGAAACCGGACCGCAGCAATTCAGCCGGCGGGAGGTGGCCGCGGGCTTATCGGACGGTATCAATATTGAGATCGTCAGCGGCCTTAATGAAAACGAAACCATCAAGCAGCTGTAAATCAAGCGGCAGGGCGCTGTTAGCAGGTTGAGCGTGGTTAGCAGACTGAGCGTGAATTATAAAACGGCCACTAGAGCGGCGGGACGGCCGCTCTTAATCAAACATATTCAAAATATTGCTAATCGTTTCGCGGCCTTTTTGTTCCACCTGTTCTTTGGTGGCTTTGCCAAATCCTTCTAGCACCACGTCTTCTTCCGGAATTTCCTCCAGAAATCGGCTCGGCGTGGTTTCCATTTTTTCGCCGAATTGTTTGCGGCTACCGGCGAGAGTTAGGGTTAATGTGCGCTGGGCGCGGGTGATGCCGACGTACATCAGGCGGCGCTCTTCTTCGATATTGTCTTCTTCGATACTGGTGCGGTGAGGCAGCAGCTCCTCTTCCATGCCGACAATAAATACGTGGGGGAATTCTAAGCCTTTGGAGGCGTGCAGCGTCATCATTTGCACGCGATCACTTTCGTCTTCTTCCTGCTGGCGATCCAATAAATCCATCAGCATCATTTTGGCGATGGCGCTGTTGAGATTTTCTTCGTTGTTTTTGTTGTCATCCTCGTTGCGCGCGAGGGTTTTGGCGATGGAGTCGATTAAATACCACACGTTTTCCATACGTCTTTCGGCCACTTTCGGCGCGCTGGCGTTTTGGTGCAGCCAGCTTTCATAATCGATATCTTCGATCATTTCACGAATCGTCGCGACCGGGTCTCCGGTGTGGCAGTTGTGGCGTACCCGCTCCAGCCAAGCGCAAAATTCGCGTACACGCTCCAGACCTTTTTCCGGCAGCACCGCTTGTAAACCTACCTCCTGACAAGCGGCGAGCAAACTGATTTCGCGATCGTTGGCGTAGCGCCCCAAACCTTCCAAAGTGCTGGTGCCTATGGCGCGTCGCGGGGTATTAATGATGCGCAAAAACGCATTGTCGTCGTCCGGGTTCACCAGCAGGCGCAGGTAGGCCATGATGTCTTTGATCTCGCCGCGGGCGAAAAAGCTGGTGCCGCCGCTGATGTTGTAGGGAATCTGATAGTGCTGCAGCTTCATTTCCAGTAGGCGCGACTGGTGGTTGCCGCGATATAAAATCGCAAAGTCGCGAAAGCTGCACTGGCGGCGCAGACGCTGGTTGAGAATCTCCGTCGCGACTCTTTCGGCCTCTGCATCTTCCGTGGGGCAGCGAATAATGCGCAGTGGTTCGCCAATGCCCAATTCACTCCATAAGTTTTTATTAAATTCGTGGGGATTATTGGCGATAACCGTATTGGCGACTTTTAATATGCGGGCGGTGGAGCGGTAATTTTGTTCCAGTTTCACCACGTGCAAATTGGGAAAATCCTGCTTTAGCAGGCTGAGGTTTTCCGGCCGGGCGCCGCGCCAGGCGTAAATGCTTTGGTCGTCATCACCGACCACGGTGAGCGCACCGCGCTGGCCAATTAATTGTTTTACCAACAAATACTGGCTGGTGTTGGTGTCCTGATATTCGTCGACCAATAAATAGCGAATGCGGTTTTGCCAGCGCTCCAGTACTTCGGGATTATTGCTGAACAGTTCGGTTGGCAGGCGGATCAGATCGTCAAAATCCACCGCGTTGTAGGCATGCAGTGCCTGGTTGTAACGCTCGTACAGCAGTGCCCACATCTGCTCGCCATCGCTATTGGCGGTACTCAAGGCGTGCGGAGGGGAAATCTGCGCACTTTTCCAATTGGAGATCTGGTGTTGCAAGGAATCGAGCACATCGGTGCTCATATCGCCGTCGCGCAGCATTAAGTCTTTTAGCAGAGCGCGCGCGTCTTCGGCATCGAATATCGAAAACCCAGCTTTGAGGCCGAGGGTTTTGTGCTCGCGGCGGATGATATTCAGGCCGAGATTGTGAAAGGTGCTCACTGTGAGCCCGCGGGCCTCTTTGCCCTTCAGCAGTTTGCTGACGCGTTCCTTCATCTCCCGCGCGGCTTTATTGGTAAAGGTCACGGCGGCAACGTGGCGCGCAGGGTAACCGCAGGCTTCAATGAGGTAGGCGATTTTGCGCGTGATCACGCTGGTTTTGCCACTGCCGGCACCGGCCAGCACCAGGCAGGGGCCGTCGACATAGCGGGCGGCTTCGGCTTGACGGGGATTGAGTTTGTTCACAGGGGCAGCACAACACAGAACAGCATAGGCCGGGGATTGTACGTGCTCCCCGGCGGCGGGTGCAAAATCAGTTGTCGTCCGTTGTGACTTGCAGCAGCAGAGATTTGGGGAAGCCTTCCATCCGCGCTTCCAGCTGATCGCCGGCGGCGACCGGGCCGACGCCCGCCGGTGTGCCGGTAAAGATCAAGTCTCCGGGTTGCAGGGCAATGTGGTAGGAGAGGTGTTGCAGCAGCTCGGGGACCGACCAGATCATGTCGCGCCAGTGGCCTTGTTGCACCACTTGATCGTTGCGCTTTAAGGTCATGGTGCCCAGGCTTTGCAAGTCGTCGTAGCGGCCTTGGCCAATCGCGGTACAAGGGGCTGAGCCGTCAAAGCCTTTGGCCAGCTCCCACGGACGCCCGGCCGCTTTGGCTTCACGCTGAATGTCCCGACAGGTCATATCCAAGCCTAAGCCAAACCCGCCGACACAGGCGCGTGCCTGCTGCTCTGATAATTTGCGGCCCCCTTGGTCCAGGGCAATCAGCAGTTCCAGCTCGTGATGCACCTCCTGGGAATAGCTGGGCAGAACAAATTTACCGCCTCGCGCCAGGGCCGTGATGGGCTTAAAAAAGAAAAAGGGTGGTTCCCGAGCTGGATCGTGCCCCATTTCCCGCGCGTGGTCGGCGTAATTGCGGCCGATGCAAATAATGCGCACCGGACGGAAGTACTCAGACATGGGCTCTCCATCACGCAGGCGACAGCAGGGCAGTTGGTAGGGCATCGGACTGGTCCTCAGGACTGAATGTGTAAGGGGTGCTGAAAGCTTATAACACTGGCAGCCGTTCGTTTGGATTCTTTAACTATTTCTACCTTTTGCCGATTCTTTTGTCGGTGCGGCAAGCCATTTAGCTCACCGCGCGGTCGAGCATTCGATAAGCCAAAGCTTCGCTGATCTGCGGCGTTTTCACCTGGGGCGACGCCTGGAGGTCGGCCAGAGTGCGGGCCACGCGCAGAATGCGGTCGTAGGCGCGCGCCGACAGGCGCAACCGGTCCATGGCGGCCGCCAGCAACTTTTGCGACGGGCTGTCGAGAGCACAGTGGCGATGCAGCTCGCGCCCGCGCAACTGCGCATTGACTTTGCCCTGACGCTGCAGCTGTAAAGCGTGAGCGGCGAGCACTCGCTCGCGCACCGCAGCGCTGCTTTCCCCCTGTGGTGCGTCCTGCAAGTCGGCAATTGGCAATGCATTGACCTGAATATGCATATCGATACGATCGAGCAGTGGACCCGAGACTTTGCCCCGGTAGCGCTTGATCTGCGTGGGGGTGCAGGAGCACTTGCCATTCTTGTCGCCGAGAAACCCGCAGGGGCACGGGTTCATCGCGGCAATCAGCTGAAATTGCGCGGGGTAACTCACCTGTGCATTGGCTCTGGAGATATGGATGCAGCCGCTCTCCAGGGGCTCGCGCATCACCTCCAATACGCTGCGAGGAAATTCCGGCAGCTCATCGAGAAACAAAACACCTTTATGAGCCAGGGTGATTTCGCCTGGCTTGGGATAAGTGCCGCCGCCGACCAAGGCAATGGCAGAGGAGGTGTGGTGGGGGCTGCGGAACGGGCGGGCGCACCAATTGTGAACCACGTTGCTGCCGGCAATCGAGCCAATCGCGGCGACTTCTAGCGCCTCCTGTTCCGCCAGGGGTGGCAGTATGCCCGGCAGGCGGCTGGCGAGCATGGACTTGCCGGCGCCCGGGGGGCCGAATAGTAGCAAGTTATGTCCACCGGCTGCGGCCACTTCCAGAGCGCGGCGCGCCTGCGCCTGACCTTTTACGTCGGCCAGATCTTCGCCGGTGTTTTGTGGTCGGGGCTGAGCGGGTTGAGACGTCGGCAGGGCTTCCCGCTGATGCAGGTGAGCACAGACAGCCAATAAGTGCGGTGCCAATAAATGCGGGGCGTCGCGACACAGGCTCGCCTCTGCTGAGTTGTCCACCGGTACCACGCAGGTCCGTCCCGCTTTGCCGCTGGCGAGGATGGCGGGCAGGCAGCCGCGCACGGAGCGAATATCCCCCGACAGCGCGAGCTCACCGATAAATTCATAATCTTCCAGGTGTTCTGCGGGCACCTGCTCGGAGGCCGCCAAAATGCCGATGGCAATCGCCAAATCATAGCGGCCGCCTTCTTTAGGCAAATCCGCTGGCGCGAGATTGACGGTGATGCGTTTGACGGGAAATTCGAAATGACTGTTGAGAATGGCGCTGCGCACCCGGTCCTTACTCTCTTTTACCGCCGTTTCCGGCAGGCCGACAATGGCAAAGCCGGGTAGACCATTCGAGAGGTGAACTTCGGCGGTAACCTGGGGCGCTTCTATGCCCAGCTGGGCGCGGGTGTGAACGATCGCAAGTGACATGATACGGATCCTTGTAGTAATGACATCCTGGTGCGCAATTCTAAAAGCTTATTTTGCAGATGTCCAAAAGGCGATGTTGAGCTCGCGCAATATCCGAAGAGAGCACAATGGGCTTTTCGAAGCTTATCTGACCACTGTCAGGCTTGCAGAGTATAGGGGCGGTTCGAATCGATCAGCGCAAATTATTTATGCCGCCCCTTGTGCCCGACAGGGCGAACACACTTGCGAGAACCTCTGCGGAAATAAATCTTTTACGTGTTCATAAATTTTTCGTAATTGGGCAGCGCAGGCGCTTGGGAAAATTTAAGCGGTAAGTTTTCGATAGATTCAGACGGGCGGTGCCTCTACCGCCACAGGGGGAGAGGCTGGACTTGCATAAAAGGATTATGACGACTTAACTTCAAGTATGGAAAAGCGGCACCGGCACGATTCGGCCTGCATTTTCCGCATGGTCGAACAATCGCTACCGGATGAGCAAAGATGCCATTTTACCTGTCATACTTGCAAACGGGTTGACAGGTTTTTTTCCGTAGGCAGTGTCCGGCAAGCGCGGCTACCAGACCAATTCCCGCTAGCATCCAGGTGCGCTCCACCGTTTCTTGCGCAATATTAATAGCGTGACTTTTGGCTTGTTCGTCAAAACGACCATGTTCCTCATGTAGCCCCGGTACCGGGTGTTCAAGATTACCCTCTTCTTTGCCCGCTAAATTCTCGTCCCCTTTTTGACCTGAGTAGGCTTTGTTCGCCAGCAGTCGGTCCAGCATGGATGGAAAAAATCCTGTACCGACAATCGATAAGAGCGTATTGCGTCCGACCCATAGCTCTCGCGGAGTTTGGTGAGCGGCGCGATAAATCGCTCGGGCGGCCACTTCTGGTTGATAGATGGGAGCCAAAGGCTGGGCGATTTTCCCCAGCTTATTGCGCGCCCAGTCGAACTGCGGGGTGTTGTGGGCGGGCAGTTGCACCATGGTGACTTTGATGGGGCTGTGTTCGTGATGCAATTCGCTGCGCAGCGAATCGGTAAACCCGCGAATGGCCGCTTTTGCGCCGCAATAAGCAGATTGCAGGGGGATCGAGCGGTAAGCCAAAGCAGAGCCCACCTGTACAATGCAGCCTTTTTGGCGAGCTCTCATATGTTTGAGGGCGGTGAGGGTACCGTGAACATAACCGAGGTAAGTGGTATCGGTGACCTCTTTGTATTCCTCCGCCGTCATCTTGCTCACCGGCGAAAATACCGTGACCATGGCCGAATTAATCCAAACGTCAATTGGGCCGAGCGTCTGGATAAAGCGTTCCGCTGCGGCGCTAACTTCTTCTGCTTGAGCGACATCCGCCGAAATACCCAAGGCTTTCACCCCAAAGGCTTCTATTTCTCGGCAGGTTTTATTAAGTGCTTCTTGATCTCTGGCGATAAGACCTATGTGGTAACCCTTCTCGGCAAATTCTAAAGCAGTGGCGCGGCCAATGCCTGCTGTCGCGCCAGTGATGACCATGGTGCCTTGTGTGTGTTTCATGCGTGTCTCCGCCATTGAGGTTCGGATTGGAAATTCCAAAGGTGCACGCAAAGGCTATTCCAAGGCGGGAATTAACGGAGAAAACGGTAGGATTTTGCTGTGCGAATCAACAAGAACGTGTGATTGTTACATTCGCAAAATACATTGAGGTAAATTTTACTCTCGCCAATGTTCCGCTACCCATGGCGCGGGTTTTATGTAGTGGCGCAGATGCGTTATAGGGCTAACCCCATTCTTGCCCAGCGCGCGAAGGTGTTCGCGAATGCCGGCAGGCCGGTCCGGCCCATAGCGCCCTTCTATAGCGTGTTGTGGGTGCAGCCCCCCGGGGAAGATCACCACTCGCGCGTCTTTGGGAAGTCGTGGAGCCAAGCAATAATTAAGCGGAAATGGTCGGCGGCAATCGCGGCGAAAATGGCGCACCCAGTTGCGCGGGAAAAAGCTTATGCCACCCGGCGCATTGCGGGTGACGAAGCGCTGCTCAAAGCGATATTCATCGGCGATGCCTTGCGGGTCGGCGCGAAACTGCTCCTGCAATGGCAAGAGCTTGCCAACAGGAAAGCGAAACAGCGAAGTTTGGCCGAGTCGCTCCAAGGGTTTTGCCGGGTTGCGTGACAAGATCACATCGCCGGGTTTACCGAATTCAAAAAATGGGTCGAGACTGCCGACGATGACTAAATCGAGATCCAAAAATAAAACGTCACCTTTTAGCTGCCCAAGTTCTGGCCCCCACAGCCTTGCCTTGGGCCATATGCCAAGGGTGCGCACCGGCATAACGACGTCGAGCGGGGGTAAGGGTTCGCACATCACCTCGGGGCGGATATCGCGGGTGTTGTCGGTAAAGCAGGTAAAGCTAAAGGGTGGGGTGATGTTGCGCGCGACCATACCGTAGAGGCGATTAATAAAGGTCGGGCCATATTTAGTGCCCCAGTTAATACAAATAACTTGCTTCACGTTCACTCAATTCCCCTACCGTTGTTTTTTTATTAAAACCAGTATTGTTTGATCCAGGGTGTGGGGCGCATAAAGCGATACCATTTGCCGGCGTCACCTGCTATGGCTTCGTCAGGGTTGGGGTGGCCGTGAAAGACAATAATTTTCGCCGCCGCAGGTGGTTGAGGCGCTTTTATCAAAGAAAGTGGAAAGCTGTGCATGCAGTGACGTTTGAAGCTGCAGCACCAAGTGTCGGGCCAGTAGGAAAGCGCCTGCTTTTTTAGTAGCTCTGCAGAAATAAATTCTTGTTCATTGCGGTACTGGCTTTTCACATTGGGCCAGCGGCGAATAAATTCCTGGAGCACCTCAGGGTGGCGGCCGATTTCAAAGCGATAAACCGAGGAGTTTCCCGTGCCGTCTCGTTTCAACCAGTCTTTGATAATGACAACCTCGCCCGCCAGCGTAAAAAAATCGTCGAGACTGCCCTTGATCAGTACGTCGAGATCCAGAAATAAACACTGCCCACGGAGATCGTACAGCTGCTCGCTGAAGGTGAGAATCTTGGTCCAGCCGCGCTCGGGGCCGGTGATATCGACGGGCATCGCCGGAATAGGGAAGGTTTCGATATTGGCGTCGAGCCCGGTGGTGTCGTCGGTGAGGCAGACAAAACGGTGAGGCAGAGAAAGGTGGCGCGCTACCGCGCGATAAAGCCGATTGACATATTCTGCGTGGAATTTCACGCCCCATTTCATGCAAAGAATATTGACCGGATCCAAGAGCGCCTCGCAGCGAAGTTCAGGGTGGACGGCATTATAGCCTAGAGGCCGACTTTAACGCAGCATCGCCATCCCACGCGAGTTGGGAAGCGGCCTCTGCGTTTGTGTCGTTAAATACCTTTGTAGATTTTTCACCCCGTACGCCTAATGCACGTCAGCGAATGCCGCGCGAACGCCTAGAACCCAGAAAATACGGGAGGCGTTTATTTAGGCACTAATATTGCTCCTGCCAAATTGCAGAGTTTTACCAACTCATAGATGCAGACTTACATTATTAGGAGAGAATGTTATGAAAACAAAGATGATGCTTATGGCCGGTGTACTGACAGCTTCCGCATCTTTTGGTGTTGCGGCGGATGACAAAGATTTTCTCAAAGCGCTTAATCTAAATGAAAATAAAGCGGAACAAGTAGAAGATATTATGAGCCGCTATCACGATCAGGCTAAAAACGTTAAGGAGCGCGCTAAGGATCAAATCAGTGATTTGCGCGATCAAAAAGAAGAGCAGTTAAAGGTGGTGTTGTCGGATGAAGAGTTCGACCGCTATGAGTCTCTGAAAGATTCCAAGAAGGAAATGAAGGAAGAATGGGCGGACAATTGTAAGAAGGGCAAGGATGGTAAATGGTTTGGTTTAGCTGATTAAGCTCCTGCCATGAAACGCCAGCCATTCCTTTGGCTGGCGCAGCCTTTATTTTTTCAGGTTGACGACCGCGTGATAAGCGGGTTTTTTGTTGTACTGACGATCAAACAATAAGGGATAGTTGGTTCGACCTTTTACCGGAAAGTCATTTTTCCAAGATTCGCCATCCCCGGTGCCCCAAAAAGTTACTCGATCGATTTTGTCTCGATGCTTGAGAAACAGTCGAAAATATTCTTCATAGCGCCGCGCGAGCTTATCTTCGATTTTTTGCGGAAGACCTGAGGTATAAGGGTCAAGTTTTTTGGAGTAGGCAAAGTTTTTGGAAACCTCTGCGCCTATCTGATCCCACGCTTCGGGTAACACATCGATTTCCAGCTCGGTGATGTGGACACGCATCCCCGCTGCGGCGAAGGCCTCAATGCTTTTTTCGTATTCTTTAATGTCGGGGTATCCTAAGCCCACGTGCCCCTGCATCCCTATGCCGTGAATAGGGACACCCTTTTTCTTAAAGCGGTTGACGAAATCGACGATAAAAGCTCGCTTATGCGGGTTGTGCTCGTTGTAATCGTTGTAGAGAAGATGGGCCTTGGGATCCACCTCATGGGTGAACTGGAAGGCTTTTTCCATAAATTCCGGACCTATGATGTTCAGCCAAGGGCTTTTGCGCCAGCCTTTGTCTTCATCGATGGATTCGTTCACCACATCCCACGCCGCGATTTTGCCTTGGTAGCGACCCACAACGGTCTCAATGTGTTGCTTCATCAAGGACAATAGCGAATCGCGAGAGAGGGCTTTGCCCTGGCTGTCTTCAAATACCCATTTAGGGGTTTGCGAGTGCCACACCAACACATGCCCGACAATATACATGTCTCGGCGCACACCAAAATCGACGAATTTGTCGGGGCTCGCCCATTCCCATACTCCAGGGCGCGGATGTATGCGCTCCCATTTCATGTCGTTTTCCATCGTAATCGCGTTGAATTCCCGCGCCACCAACTCTTGGTAATCCGCCGGCAGATCGTTCATTAAGGCGCTGCTGATGGCTGTACCGATTTTGAAATCGTCTTTGAAGTAGTCTTTCAGGCCAACCTCATCCATGGCTTTCGCCAGCGCATTCATCTTGATCGTGCTCATGAGCGCGAGGCCGATAGAGGAGTGGAGGAGGAAATGTCGTCTCGAATAGGTCACAGAAAATGCTCTCTTCTGGTTATAAATGAAGTGTGCCTGCGAAAGCGCAAGCTCGCGCATGGATGGCGAGGTATATGAGTGCGCAAGGGTACTTCTGTTCCCGGGACTCCACCACCCCTGGGCGTGGCAATGGTGAGCATGAAGGAAGTTACAAGACGGGAGGCTCACCCGGCGGATAACCGGGTGAGTAGGCGAGCGGTTTAGGCGTGAGCAACCCGGCGGCGAGCCAGGAGGGGCAGGCCGAGCAGGCTTAAAAACAGCCAGTCGAGGCTGCCGCCGCCCGAGCTATTGCCGCCCGAGTTATCGCCGCCGGATGAGCCGGACGAGCTTGAGCTGGATGAGCTGCTGCTCGAACTGGACGACGAACTCGAGCTGCTGGAGCTGGAAGATGAGCTAGAGCTACTGGAGCTGGACGACGAGATCTCGCGCACCAAAATACCGCTTAAGGTGCCGTTGTCCATGGCAGTGCTCACCTCAATGGTGAGGCTGCGATCATTCACAGTGGTGTTGATTTTAGGCGTGGTGTAGGCGGTGTCGTGACCGACCATCGCGAAGAGGTCGATGTTATCGACCGCCGTCACGCCTTCCACCGCAACGCTGAATAAGCGCGCATTCGCGGCCGTCTGGTACATTTCTACCATGTGCAGCTCGACACTGTAGGTGCCGTTGGTCACCGGAATCTCATAGACCGTATCGCCGTAGCGTTCACTCTGGAACACCGGGCTGTTCTCCGCGCCAGCGATCGCATCGGTGGTGGAGTTGGGCATGCCGCCAGAGAAGTAGTTATCCGCTTCGTAATACACGTCCTGATAAGACGCACCGGTCGTGGCGCCCACGTTAATTGCCGCGACTACGTCCTCCGGATTGGGCGGAATATAGCCGGTGGTGTCCGGGGTGACTCTGCAGAGCTCGCCATCCTGGGTGCCCCAGCCATCGCGATCGGGGTCGGCGCTGATGTTGCAGCACACGGGGTCACCGTCTTCCATGCCGCAGTACACCGGGGTTGGATCCAGCTGAGCCACTTCCAACATCTTTTGCGCATAGCGTTTACCCATGATGCGCACAGCCGCGGAGTCCCAGTGGTACTGATCGACCAGCCCGAGGCTGGCACCATTTTCGGGGCCAGCGGATACCACATGGGCGTTGGCAACCACGTTCGGCAGCTGGTTAATCAGGGGGTTGTGACTTCGGCAACAGCCGTCATACGGCAGTTCGCCGGCGATAAAAGGGGTGTCTTGCGCATTCAACCCAAGGTCGCGACGCAAATCAGAGATGAGAGTATTCACCTTTTGCGGCCAATCCTGCTGTCCCGTGTTGCTTTCACCTTGGTGAAAAATAAAACCTTTGATAACGCCGACTTCCTGGGCTTTTTTCGCCAGGTCCAGCACCCAGTCGTAACCGCGGGTGCCACTGTTGGGTGCGCCGCTGATGGGGCCAAAGGGAGGTGCGCAGTCACCGCCGCAGTTTTTCATGAAATATTCGATTTTGGCACCGCCGTAGGCGCCGCCCACCAGGCCGATCTTGATACTTTCCGGCAGGTTTTCCGCCATGAGATCACCAAAGGTATCACCGGGGCCGAGACCGCCATTGCCGCGCGGGCAGCGGATCAGCGTCGGTGTTGCCGCACGCCAGGTGCCATAGGTCAAGCCGCCGCTGCAGCTTTCGCTTTGCAGAACCTGAACCCGCGGGTGCGAAGAATTATCCTGAGATTGAATGGGTGCCGAGCCTTCCATATTGGATTGGCCGAGCATCAAGTAAATATGAAAGTTGGGATCGGGTGCAGCACTGGCGGTAAAGGGAAGAGCTGCAAGCCCGGCGACAAAAAGAAATTTTCTAAATACTTTGCTTTTCATAGGGGTCACACTTGTTGTTATTGTGAAATTTTGAAATTTACAAATAAACGATGCATCCGGTGTGCTGGTGCGGATAACATTTTTTGCATCCTTGAAAAATCGTTTGTGAGCTTTTACTTATGCGCGACTTTTACAAAAGCTGCCACCTTTTATTGCAATAACCTTAGGTCGCACACTTGTCGGTTAAGCTAGCACAAACAATCCCACTATTATTAACACTCTCGTAACGGGCTCATGGTACTTGGCTAACAGTATCGTTAGCGACTTTTGGACTTGCTTCACACTTCTGCGACTTTTCTCATTATTTATTGTGAAATGAGCAGCTCGTCCGATTAGTGCGTCCATCCATTTAGAATTTGGTGTGACGTGTGCAAATTTTTTATGTGATCTAGATCGCGGCAAAGTATTGTTATGCGCTGCAAAAAAATAAAGGCGGGTTTGGGAATAAGGCGGGAGAAAATACAGCCTGCGATTATCGCAGGCTGCGAGTTTTGACGG
>CAYZVN010000011.1:54915-60446 GCA_964482025.1 uncultured Saccharophagus sp.
AATAAGGCGGGAGAAAATACAGCCTGCGATTATCGCAGGCTGCGAGTTTTGACGGGATTTAGCTGATGGCGCGATCGACAATTTCTTGAGCTTCGCCAATTAATTGTTGTAAATGATCCTCGCCGTTAAAGCTTTCTGCATAAATTTTGTAAATATCTTCTGTACCGGAGGGGCGCGCGGCGAACCAGCCAGAAGGCGTCGAAACTTTAATGCCGCCAATCGGAGCTTGATTGCCGGGCGCCTCGGTGAGAATTTGCGTGATTTTATCGCCGGCCAAATAGGTTGAACTGATCTGCAACGCGGACAATTTCGCCAGGGCTTTTTTCTGCGCACTATTGGCGGGAGCCTCTACTCGGGCTTCGACAGAGTGACCAAATTGTGCCGCAAGTTGTTGATAGCGCTCGCCGGGGTCATGCCCGTCCCGGGCGATCATTTCCGCCGCCAGTAGACAGGGAATAATGCCATCTTTGTCCGTTGACCAGACCGTGCCATCGAGGCGCAAAAAAGACGCGCCCGCGCTCTCCTCACCGCCAAAGCCCAGTGAACCATCGAATAAACCCGGTGCGAACCATTTAAAACCGACCGGCGTTTCGTGCAGGCGGCGACCTAATTTAGCGGCTACCCGGTCCATCATGGCACTGCTCACTACCGTTTTGCCTATAGCGGTGTCGGCCCGCCAGGCGGGGCGGTTTTGAAATAAATAATCGACCATCACCGCTAAATAATGATTGGGCGGCAGCAGCCCACAACTTGGCGCCACTATGCCGTGGCGGTCGTGATCGGTGTCGCAGGCAAAGGCGACTTGATAATCGTGACGTCGTCCAATCATCGATTGCATGGTGTAAGAGGACGATGGATCCATGCGAATTTTGCCGTCCCAGTCCGCGGTCATAAACGAAAAGGTTTTGTCGATACCGGCGTGGAGAATTTGCAGGTTAAGCCCGTAGTGATCGGCAATTTCAGGCCAGTAATTCACACCGGCACCGCCCAAAGGATCGACGCCCATCAGCACGCCAGAATCGCGGATCAGTTCCATATCCACCACGTTGCGCAGGTCCTGCACATAATGGCGAACAAAATCGTGGTGATGGGTTGTATTGGCTTTCAGAGCTTGCTGGTAAACAAGCCGCTTCACCCCGTTTAGGTTTTCGCGCAGCAGCTGGTTGGCGCGATTCTGGATCCAGTTGGTGATGTCGCTGTCCGCAGGCCCGCCGTGGGTTGGATTGTATTTAAAGCCACCGTTGTCAGGGGGGTTGTGGGACGGGGTGATGACGATGCCGTCCGCCAACCCACTGCTGCGGCCCCGGTTGTAGGTGAGGATTGCATGGGAAATTGCCGGCGTCGG
The DNA here is from genome assembly GCA_964482025.1 of uncultured Saccharophagus sp. GTDB lineage: Bacteria > Pseudomonadota > Gammaproteobacteria > Pseudomonadales > Cellvibrionaceae > UBA5868. Next base: position 56,261 of record CAYZVN010000011.1, read on the forward strand.
TGTGTACTCACCACCATTGGCCAGCATTAAAGTGACGCCGTTAGCGGCGAGCACTTCCACTGCGGTTATTTGCGCGGGTTCAGACAGCGCATGAGTGTCGATACCCAGAAACAGCGGCCCATCGGTGCCGACGCTGTTGCGGTAGTCGCAGATGGCCTGGCTGATGGCCAGCACATGGTGTTCGTTGAAACTGCCATTGAAGGCGGAGCCTCTATGGCCGGAAGTGCCAAAGCTAACGGCCTGTTCCGGTGCGGTGGGGTCGGGCTGGGTATTGTAATAAGCCTCCATCAGCAGTGGCAGATCCACCAGCATGTCGTGAGGCAGGGTTTTTCCGGCGTAAGGACTGTGGGACATAAAAAAGCTCCTGGTCGGGAGGAAGTGTCAGCCGCAGTAGTTTACCGGAAGCGGGCAGGGGAGATACGGCTTTTGCCGCACCTAAGATGGCGGTTTTTCAAGCCTGCAACGCATGGGTATTTGCCGGGCGCGGATTTCCGCCCGGCAATGGCGGTTATTCCCGATAAAAGCGGTTAACGCCGTTTAACAGCGCTTTTAAAGCCGCCACTATGATGTTGTTGTCCTTGCCTACGCCAAAAATGGCGGGGCTCTGGTCGATCTTCATTTCGATATAGCTGATGGCCGAAACGTCGGAGCCTTCACCTACCGCATGCTCCTGGTAATCCACCACACTTACCTCGCAGCCGATATGCTGGCTGACGGCTTGTGCCGCCGCATCGATAGGTCCGTTGCCGCGTCCGCTCAACACCACGGGCTGATCGCGGTACTGGCTGTTGATGATGATTTCCACCTGGTCAGCGTTTTCGCTGATGGTGCTGTGCTGGTAGTCGAAAGGTTCATTAACAGCGAAATATTCGCGATTAAATATTTCCGCAATCTCTCGACTTTTGACTTCCTTACCGCTGGCATCACTGATTTTTTGCACAATACCACTGAATTCAATTTGCAAGCGCCGCGGCAGCTGCAAACCTGCTTCCTGTTGTAACAGAAAGCTCACGCCGCCTTTGCCCGACTGGCTGTTGACGCGCACCACCGCATCGTAGCTGCGGTTGAGGTCTGCCGGGTCTACCGGCAAATAAGGGACTTGCCACAATTCATCCTTCTTTTGCGCGGCAAAACCTTTTTTAATAGCATCCTGATGTGAGCCGGAAAAAGCCGTAAAAACCAATTCGCCGGCATAAGGGTGGCGCGGATGTACCGGCAGCTGGTTGCATTCTTCCACTAATTTGCGTACGCGATCTATGTCGGAAAAGTCCAATCCTGGATGAATGCCCTGAGAGTATAAATTCAAGGCCAATGTCACCAAATCGACGTTGCCGGTGCGCTCGCCGTTGCCAAACAGGCAGCCTTCGACGCGATCCGCACCTGCCATCACCGCCAATTCTGCCGCCGCTACTGCGGTGCCGCGATCATTATGCGGATGCACGCTGAGAATAATACTGTCGCGCCGCTGGATATTGCGGTGCATCCACTCGATCTGATCTGCGTAAGTATTGGGCGTACTCATTTCGACGGTGGCGGGCAAATTCAAAATCATTTTATTCTGCGGCGTCGGTTGCCAAATCTCCGCCACGGCATCGCTTACTTCTTTGGCAAATTCAATTTCAGTGCTGGAAAATACCTCCGGCGAATATTGAAACGTCCAATTCACTTCCGGGGCTTGTGCTGTCAACTCCAATACCCAGCGCGCACCTTGCTCGGCAATTTTTTTAACGCCGGCTTTATCGGTGTTGTACACAATGCTGCGAAAGGTGGGCGCGATGGGATTATAAATATGCAAAATCGCCCGTTTGGCACCGCGCAAACTTTCCACTGTGCGCTCAATTAATTCATAACGTGCCTGCACCAACACCTCGATGGTGACATCGTCGGGGATGTGGTTGTCTTCAATCAGCAGCCGCGTGAATTCAAAATCCGTATCCGACGCGGAGGGAAAGCCAATTTCAATTTCTTTAAAGCCGATGGCGACCAGCTCTTTAAAAAAGCGCAGTTTGGTTTGCACCGACATGGGGTCGATAAGCGCCTGATTGCCGTCGCGCAGGTCCGTACTCATCCAGATGGGCGGCTTTTCGATGACCCGGTTGGGCCACTGGCGGTCGGGCAAAGACACCCCTTTAAAAGCGGCGTATTTGCTGGCGGGATTGGCGATCATGCATAGGCTCCTTGGCGTTAGTGGGAAATACCTGTGCGAGCTTTGCGACGCCAGCGGGACCGGGTAGGTCCGCTTGTGGGTGCGCGGCTTATGACCGCGCGTGTTGGCCGCAAACCGTTTGTGGCGGCAGGGCTCCTCAGCAGGTTGTAGACAGTATAGAGAGATGGCGGCAGCAGATGATTGCCAAAATCGCCCTATTTCATAATTTTGCGCAATCCTATTGCTTACATTGGCATTTTTGGAGAATAATTTGCCCTTTATGCTTGCTAAAGGTACTTCTCATGGCGCTCGATCGCTACGACCGTATGATTCTGGAGCAACTCCAACGCAATGGCCGCATCTCCAACCAGGAGCTAGCCGACGCCATCAGCCTGTCGCCATCGCCCTGTTTGCGCCGGGTTCGCCAGTTGGAAGAAGAGGGCATGATTGAGGGCTATGTCGCGCTGCTCAATGCCCGCAAGCTCGGCCTGACCTTGATGTCGTTTATCCATGTCAGCGTCGATAAGCACACACCGGAGCGGCTGGAGAACTTTGAGCGCACTGTAGCGAGCTTTCCCGAAGTGATGGAATGTCACCTGATCACCGGCCAATCGGCGGACTACCTGCTCAAGGTGATTGTGAAGGATATGGACGCCTACCAGCAGTTTCTCTTACAGAAGCTGACCCCCATCAAGGGCGTCAGCGGCGTGCACTCCTCGTTTGTATTGAAGTCGCCGATGGTGAAAACGGCGCTGCCGGTGTAGTGAAGGGGCTGATGTTTCCTAACAAAGGTAGACATTACGTTAAGCGCAGAAATCGTTCCTTGTATCTACTGCCTCAACTCTTTCATCGTCATCAAAGACAGTGACTGCATTATTGAAATCGATTCCATACCTAGCCATATTTTTAATGTCTATTTTCAACCGCTCAAACGCCATAACCTTCCTCGTTGATACGATTCCTAATGCTAGCGCCTGTAGAGCCCACCACAAAAAGCCGCCGGAACAAATTGCGGCCTGGTTACGTTTGTTAGTTGCTACCTGAGTCACCGAAGAACATTATTAAAATAATCAATGTTATAACCACGATGATCCACAGGCATAGATAATAGATCGCACCAACAAGCCTTCCTCTACCCATGGGGCCGAAAGCCGAAATTCTTTTAACTTCATCCGTGTATGTTCTGCAAGTCCAGTTATACAGCACCACGTAATATATCGAATATCCGGGGATGACCGAAAGAAGGATCATTCTCCCATAGCTTTGCCCGAAGACGAGCGTAACAACCAGCAGCAAACTCGCGCAGCCAATAAAGCCAAGTGCGCTCTTTACAACAAGAGATTCCCGCGCTCTATCATCCATGCCCTATCTACCTAGCGCCGCCAGCACGCGCGGCTTTGTAGTGGAGGCGAAGCCGCAACGGAAAGCCGTCGTTGTGCCTGGTCTTGTTATGACCTACGCTCGAATTTTCCTGATTGTGTATCTTCATGCGACCAATTCTTTGCGAGTGAGATGACGTCCAAAGTTCCAGATTCATATTCTTTGGCTTGCTTGTCACTCAGTTTTCGGTATACCTCAAGGTCAAATTTATAGGGACCGACGCTGACCAAATAGCCCAGATAATATTCGTTTTCCGAGACTGACGTAAGGACACGAAAACAATGGGCCCGAAAGATTTCAGCCTCTGATACTTCGATGATTACGCCATCTACCTTAATTTCTTCCATAGTCATAAAGCCCGCATTTGCGACTGGTTTGGAGCGCAGCGGAAAACCAGTCCGACAACATGCGCTTGTTAAATGCTTTACTCAGATTTAGCAACATGCTTCTTTTTTTCATTGCGCACCATCCTACCTTCTTTCATTAAGATGCCCAGTATACTGTAGCTAAGGTAGTCTTTAGAGCCGCCGCCATAATCGGACTGAAGCCCAAGATATTTGGCTGCATCTGAGTTTTTGATGCCGGATGGATTAGCCTTTGCAAGCTCCATTATTGCTGACTTTATAAAATCTAATCCCATCTGTGCTTTTTCGTAGCACC
>CAYZVN010000012.1:0-20442 GCA_964482025.1 uncultured Saccharophagus sp.
AGGAGTAATTATCCTGCAGATTTTTGCGCGATAAAAAACGGCCCGAAGGCCGTTTCCACTTTTCTTGAAATTACCTGCCGGTAATTTCCTTCATTTTTATTTTCCGCCTCCGCCAGACCAGTACCCTAGCACCGGCAGATCGTTGGGGTAACATGGGTGACGCGATTCCATGCGTCGTATTTGAAGGCCATTGGCAACGGTGATGCGCCAGAACAATTATCAGTGCCTCACTACTTCTTGTGACATCCGTCGGCCTGAACGAAGTGATATGTATAAGTACTCCGTCTTTCTGGAGCTGATGCAACCTTTTTAACAGGCTCGAATCTTATTCTTTTTGCCGCTTTGAGCGTTGAGGAATCAAATATTCCCTCGGGATAGCTTTCCACTAAACGAATATCGTATGGAATACCTTTATCATTTATAAGGAACGCGGCGGTTCCATAACCACATATTCTGCTCATTGCCGCTTTTTTTGGATAGTCTGGCGGTGACGCTTTAATCGGCGCATTTTCATCAACGTTAGATACATGGGGTTTTCCTGCCGCAACCGCCTCCATCGCATCGAGAAAATTTTTCGCTTGAGCATCACCGCGACTGCTGAGCTCATGCATGATCGTCATTCCCTTCGCAATATTCTCTGGAACTCCTCTGCCATACAGATGCATTTGCGCATAGAGATACGAACCAACGGGATCACCCATCTCATACGCCCGTTGTGCATAACTTGCCGCCTTTTGATCATCCTTCTTTGTGTAAAAGAATTCAGCAAGCACTCCAGCAGAGGCCGCATCTCCCTTTTGCAGCGCACTCTCATAGAGCCTTACGGCTTCCTTTGTCTTACTCTCCGATCCATCGAACTTGATATAGATATCACCCAGCTTATGTATTGCTCTGATGTGTCCTTGCTCAGCACAGACCCGCATTTGTTCAACCAGCTCTTTGCCATAACTTCCCAAGTATTCGCGATCAAAACGAGAACAATTGAGCTTTTCCTCCGCACTCGCTATCTGACATGTCATGAGCAGTATTGCGGCGAAAATACCAAACGCCGAGCGCGACATCCCAAATTCATTTCTGACGATCATGCAGCCTCCCAAAGCAAGTCCAAATGAAAAACGGCCCGAAGGCCGTTTTTTTGTTCACAAAATTACTCGAAATTACCAACCGGTAATTTCTTTCAGCCCGTTACCAATTTCCGCCAAGCTGCGAACGGTCTTCACACCGGCATCTTGCAGTGCGGCGAATTTCTCATCCGCAGTACCTTTACCACCGGAAATAATCGCACCGGCGTGGCCCATACGCTTTCCAGGAGGCGCTGTTACGCCAGCGATGTAGGAAACAACAGGCTTGGTGACGTTGGCTTTGATATAAGCCGCCGCTTCTTCTTCAGCCGTGCCGCCGATTTCGCCGATCATGACGATTGCTTCGGTCTGCGGGTCATTTTGGAACAATTCCAGAATGTCGATAAAGCTGGAGCCGGGAATGGGATCGCCGCCGATACCAACACAGCTAGACTGACCAAAGCCAAAGTCCGTAGTTTGCTTTACGGCTTCGTAAGTCAAAGTACCAGAACGAGACACAATACCGACTTTGCCTGGCTGGTGAATATGCCCCGGCATAATGCCGATTTTGCATTCGCCTGGAGTAATGACACCGGGACAGTTAGGGCCAATTAAGCGAACACCGAGCTCGTCGCATTTCACTTTGCACTGGAGCATATCCAGCGTGGGAATGCCCTCGGTAATGCACACGATCAGTTTAACGCCGCTGTACGCTGCTTCCAGAATGGAATCTTTGCAGAAAGGTGCAGGCACATAAATTACGGTTGCTTCGGCACCGGTTTTTTCCACGGCTTCAAGCATAGTGTTAAATACTGGCAAGCCCAGGTGCGTTTGACCACCTTTACCAGGCGTTACACCGCCAACCATTTTGGTGCCATAAGCGATGGCTTGTTCGGAGTGAAAGGTACCCTGAGCACCTGTAAAGCCCTGACACAAAACTTTGGTGTCTTTATTAATTAAAATGCTCATTACTTATCCTCCGCCGCTTTTACAACCAGTTGCGCTGCATCGGTCAGCGTTTTAGCTGGAATAATATTTAAACCGCTGTCCGCCAAAACTTTTGCGCCGAGTTCTGCATTATTGCCTTCAAGGCGCACTACCACCGGGACTTGTACACCCACTTCGTTGACGGCACCAATGACACCGTCGGCGATCAAATCACAGCGTACGATGCCACCAAAAATATTGATCAAAACCGCCTTCACATTTTTATCCGACAGAATAATTTTGAAGGCTTCAATGACGCGTTCTTTGGTTGCACCGCCACCTACGTCGAGGAAGTTCGCCGGATTACCGCCGTGCAGCTTGACGATATCCATGGTGCCCATGGCCAAGCCTGCACCGTTAACCATGCAGCCGATATTGCCGCCGAGGGCAACATAGTTCAGCTCCCATTTGGCAGCGTGGGCTTCGCGCTCATCTTCCTGAGAGGGATCGTGCATCTCGCGGATTTTTGCTTGACGATAGATGGCGTTGCTGTCGATGTTAATTTTGCCATCGAGGCAGTGCAAATTACCTTCTTCCGTAATCACCAGCGGGTTGATTTCCAGCAGCGAAAAGTCATAGTCGTGGAACATTTTGGACAGGCCGAGGAAGATCTCGACAAACTGCTTAATTTGCTTGCCTTCCAAACCCAATTTGAATGCCAAGTCACGGCCCTGGTAAGGCTGCGCACCGGTCATAGGATCAATGACCGCTTTGAGAATTTTTTCTGGGGTTTCTTCAGCGACCTTTTCGATCTCGACGCCACCTTCAGTAGACGCCATGAAAACGACACGGCGAGTGGCGCGATCTACCACTGCACCCAAATAGAGTTCTTTTGCGATGTCAGTGCAAGACTCCACCAGAATTCGGCTGACGGGCTGGCCCTGCTCATCCGTTTGGTAGGTCACTAGGCGGTTGCCCAGCCACTTTTTGGCGAATTCTTCGATTTCGGCTTTGGAGGAAACAAGCTTCACACCGCCCGCTTTACCGCGGCCACCGGCATGCACCTGAGCTTTCACTACCCATTTGTCACCACCGATGATGCTCGCGGCGCTCGCAGCCTCTGATGGTGTTTCTGCCGCGATTCCCTTAGAAACGGGCAGGCCGTATTCAGCAAAAAGCTGTTTTGCCTGATATTCATGCAAATTCATGATGTTTTTCCGTTGGTTGACGTGTTACCAAACTTGCGGTTTAACAACACATGGTTGGACAACTGGAACGTCGGCGGGTAATGCCTGGTTCCTTAGATTTTATTGCAAGTTAGACCGGAAATTCACCCGCATTAACCCGCCCCAATTTGCAAAAGGCGCAAGACGATTTTTGATCATCGTTGCGCCTGTGAAGTCGCGACTTTTACAGCCGTCTGTTTTTACTTACGCTTGCGGTTGGTCATATGGATGGCGTGACCGTGTACGGCCAAAGCGGCTTCGTGTACCGCTTCCGATAGGGTCGGATGACCAAAGACCATCATGCCCAAATCTTCCGCGCTGGAGCCAAACTCCATCGCAATAGCGACCTGCTGCACCAAATCCGCCGCGCTCGGGCCCACGATATGGCAGCCGAGAATACGGTCGGTTTTCGCGTGCGCGAGAATTTTGACAAAGCCGTCTTTCTCATTGGCCGCCAAAGCCCGGCCAATAGCCACAAAGGGGAATACGCCGACGTTGTATTCTTCGCCATCAGCCTTGAGCTTTTCTTCCGTTTTACCGACAGCGGCGATTTCCGGATGGGTATAAATGACGTTGGGGATGATGTCGTAATTCATCACCGTCTTTTGACCTGCAATGCGCTCGGCAACCATCACACCTTCTTCAGAGCCTTTGTGCGCCAGCATAGGACCACGCACTACATCACCGATCGCGTAAACACCGGGGGCGCTGGTGGAGCACAAATCGTTGACGTAGATAAATCCGCGCTCGTCCAGCTTGACGCCGCTGTCTTCTGCCAACAGCCCTTCAGTGAAGGGGCGGCGGCCGACGCAGACAATCAATTTGTCGAAGATTTCTTTTTTCTCGTTTCCTTCTTTATCCGTGTAGGTTACTTCGACTTCTTTCTTCTTACCTTTGGTCAACACCTGCGAGCCGGTGACACGGCAGCCGAGACGAATATCCAGGCCTTGCTTGGTTAAAATTTTCTGCGCTTCTTTGGCGACCTGTTGGTCCATGATGGCAAGGAAGTTTTCCATGGCCTCCAGACACACCACTTTCGCGCCCAGGCGACTCCACACCGAGCCCAACTCAAGGCCGATCACACCTGCACCAATAACGCCCAAACGCTCTGGTACTTCGGCAAATTCAAGCGCACCTGTTGAGTCGACAATCACCTCTCCATCGAGAGGCGCCACCGGAATATTGACCGGAATAGAGCCAGACGCGAGTATGACATTCTCCGCCTCAAGGATTTGCTCCTTGCCTTCAAAATCGACGAATTGAACTTTCTTACCCGCCAACAATTTACCAGTGCCATAAAGCGACGTGACTTTGTTACCCATAAACAGACCCGCGATACCACCGGTCAGTTGTTTGACGATGGCATCTTTGCGGGCCAGCATGGAGGAAACATCCATTTTTACCCCATCTGCTTTAATGCCGTGAATACCAAAACTTTCCTTGGCTTCATAATATTTGTGCGAGCTGTCCAACAGAGCTTTGGAGGGAATACAGCCGACATTCAGACAGGTGCCACCATTGACGCCCTTCCCTTCTTTGTTTTTCCACTTTTCGATACACGCGGTTTTCAATCCCAATTGTGCGGCGCGAATCGCTGCCACGTAACCTGCCGGGCCAGAGCCAATGACGATGACGTCGTATTTTGTTGACATAGGTTTTATCCCCAAGTGTTGGTTGTCTCTTAGGAACACTTCTAAAAACCAAATGATTTTTAGCCGCGCCCTTTTAGGGTGAGGGGTTGCCGAGCAACCCCGCGACGGTTGGTGAAATTAAACTTCCAACAAAATGCGCGCTGGATCTTCAAGCATATCTTTGATGGCAACCAGGAACTGCACAGCTTCTTTGCCATCGATCAAGCGGTGATCGTAGGACAGCGCGAGGTACATCATCGGCAGGATTTCTACCTTGCCGTTGACCGCCATGGGGCGCTCCTGAATTTTGTGCATGCCGAGAATGGCGGCCTGTGGAGGATTGAGAATGGGCGTGGACATCAGCGAGCCAAAAACACCGCCATTAGTAATGGTGAAGGTGCCACCGGTCATCTCTTCGATACTCAATTTGCCGTCGCGGGCACGGGTACCGAAATCGCGAATGCCGTTTTCAATTTCCGCAAGGCTCAGATTTTCCGCGTTGCGTAAAACGGGTACCACTAAGCCTTTGTCGGTGGAGACGGCCACACCGATATCCTGATAGCCGTGATAGACAATGTCGTTGCCATCAATGGACGCGTTAACCGCAGGAAAACGGCGGAGAGCTTCCACCACGGCTTTGGTGAAAAAGCCCATAAAGCCAAGCTTGGTGCCTTTATGCGTTTTCTCGAATTGTTCTTTATAGCGGCTTCGCAGCGCCATAACCGGCCCCATGTTGACCTCATTGAAGGTGGTCAACATGGCCGTGCTTTGGGTGGCGTCGAGCAGGCGCTCGGCAATGCGCGCACGCAAGCGGGTCATAGGCACACGTTTTTCGATGCGCTGCCCCTGCTCAATCGCGGGAGAAGAAGTGGTTTTGGGCGCCTCAGTTTTGGCCGGTGCTTGGGCGCCAGCCTTTTCGTAATTCACCACATCCTCTTTAGTGATGCGACCATCCCGACCCGTGCCCGCAACTTTGCTTAAATCTATACCTTTTTCGCTGGCAAGCTTTTGCGCAGCGGGATTGACCAAGGCGGCCGAAGAGCCAGCCGCCTCAGAGGAAGATGAGCTGGAGTCGGCGGCAGATGACGCAGGCGCCGGTTCGGGCGCGCTGGTGGAAGCAGATGAAGCAGCGGCGCCTTCTTTGAGCTGTGCAATCACTTCATTGCTCAATACCGTTTCACCTTCCTCTTTCAAAATGCTGACCAACACACCATCCACCGGTGCGACAACTTCCAACACAACCTTGTCAGTTTCGATATCAACAATGAGTTCATCACGAGAGACGGAATCACCCGCCTTTTTATGCCAGGTGGCGACAGTGCCATCCTGTACGGATTCGGGAAATGTAGGGGCTTTAATTTCTATGGTCATTCCGATTTCGTCCTTCTGTTAAGGCTCATGTTGTTCGGGTATTTTGAACCCGCGGCAAATCGATCTATTTCAATGTCACACACATCAATCACGCGTAACGGCGCCGCTCACACGCAGCGCCAAGGCAGCTAACCACGCACCTGTCCATCCTGGCGGGCAAGCTGCTGCCAATCAAACCGCTCACGGGCAAATTCCAGAAGGCGCGATTAGCGAACGCCTTGCCGACGCGTCAACTCACTACACCGTCACATCCAGCGAGGCATTGATGAATTTGTTTTGCTCCTCCACATGAATCGACATATAACCCGCAGCTGGGGCTGAAGAGGCCGCACGACCGGCGTATCGCAAAAAGGCGTCAGAGTTTACCCTATCCAATACCCTCTTCATACGGTGTTGGCTCGAATACCAAGCACCTTGGTTCATCGGTTCTTCCTGACACCAGATAACGTCTGTTACGTGCTCAAAAGGCTTGAGTGCAAGACGGAGGTCTTCCTCGGGAAAGGGATAAAGCTGCTCAATGCGTATCAACGCAACATCTGTCTGTTGGCGCTCCTCGCGAGCTTCAAATAAGTGGTAGTAAACCTTGCCGCTGCACAATATGACGCGCTTGACCTGTGACGGCTCAACATGGTCATCACCAATTACCGTTTTAAAGCTGCCATGGGCCAGTTCTTCCAGCGTGGAAGTCGCCAATTTGTGGCGCAAAATCCATTTCGGGCTCATCACCACCAAGGGGCGGCGCATCGGCCGTATCGCTTGGCGGCGCAACATATGGAAGACCTGCGCGGGCGTTGTGGGGATGCAGACCTGGATATTGTGTTCTGCGCACAACTGCAGGAAGCGCTCAAGGCGCGCAGACGAGTGCTCTGGCCCCTGACCTTCATAGCCGTGGGGCAACAACATGGTCAGGCCGCAGAGGCGACCCCATTTGTGCTCACCACTGGTAATAAACTGGTCGATTACAACTTGGGCGCCATTGGCAAAATCACCAAACTGCGCCTCCCAGATAATCAAGGCGTTGGGCGTAGTGGTGGCATAGCCATATTCGAACGCCAATACCGCCTCTTCGGAGAGGAAAGAGTCGTAGATCGCAAATGGGGGCTGGTCTTCGTGCAGATTCTGTAGCGGCACATAAGCTTCGCCAGACTTTTGATTGTGAATAACCGCATGGCGATGGGAGAAAGTCCCGCGGCCCACATCTTGCCCAGTAAGGCGGAGGCGGTACCCCTGCTCCAGCAAGGTGGCGTAAGCCATAGTTTCCGCCATACCCCAGTTGATGGGCAAAGCGCCGCGCGCCATTTTCAGGCGATCTTCGTAGATTTTGCCCACCTGCTTCTGCACGACTACGCCGTCGGGAATATGGCAGGTCTTCTCGGCTACGGCTTGCAAAGCTTTTAAGTCATAACTGGTGTCCGAGGGGGTCTGCCAGTCGTGTCCCAAATAGGGTGCCCAGTCGACGAACAGGGTACGATCCGGCTCGCTCACTAAGCCTCGCGCCACGTGTTCGCCACGGTCCAGAGCCGCTCGATACTCTTGCGACATTTCGTCTACTTGCTGGGCGGACAACAGCTCCTGACTCACCAGGCGCTCCGCATAGAGGGTGCGAGTGGTTTTATGTTTGCGGATCACGCTGTACATCATAGGTTGAGTAGCGGATGGCTCGTCCGTCTCGTTATGGCCGCGACGGCGGTAGCATACTAGGTCGATCACCACGTCCTTTTTGAATTCATTGCGGTAATCCAGAGCCAACCGAGTGACAAAAACCACGGCTTCAGGATCGTCCCCATTAACATGGAAAATCGGTGTCTCGATCATCTTGGCGACATCGGTACAGTAATCGGTAGAGCGGGCATCTTCCTTGCGACTAGTGGTAAAACCGACCTGGTTATTGATCACTATATGAATGGTACCGCCCGTTTTGTAAGCGCGCGTCTGCGACATCTGGAAGGTTTCCATCACCACGCCCTGGCCGGCAAACGCCGCATCGCCGTGAATGACCACGGGCACCACTCGAGTGCCGACGACGTCCTGGCGACGGTCTTGCCGCGCGCGCACCGAGCCTTCCACCACTGGGGCCACAATTTCCAGGTGCGACGGGTTGAACGCCATCGCTAAGTGCATTTCGCCACCGGGCGTCATCACGTTCGATGAAAAGCCCTGGTGATACTTCACGTCACCGGACGTGTCGACCAGTCTTTTCCCCTCAAACTCGTTAAAGAGCTCGGCGGGGTTTTTCCCCAGAATATTGACCAAAGTATTGAGTCGGCCGCGGTGAGCCATGCCGATGACCATCTCCTTGGCGCCGTAGGTACCGGCACGCTTGATGGTTTCGTCCAGCATTGGAATCAGGCTTTCTCCACCCTCCAGGCCAAAGCGCTTGGTGCCGGGATATTTACTGTCGAGGTGGCGCTCCAGGCCTTCGGCGGCGGTGAGGCTCTGCAGCAATGACACCTTTTCCTCCGGGTCTAACACCGCAGTGGAGCGCTGGCTTTCGAGTCGATTCAACAGCCACTTGCGCTCGGCAAAATTGGTGATATGCATGACTTCGGCACCAACGGTGCCGCAATAGGTTTTTTCTAAATCCGCCATAATGTCGCGCAAGGGGGCTTCAGCCTTACCAAACGACAGGTCGCCAGTTTGAAAGACCACGTCGAGATCGGCCGCCGTCAACCCGTGAAACTGCAGATCAAGCTCCGCTAAGTCGGCAGGTTTAACCAATCCCAGAGGGTCGAGATTGGCCTTTTTGTGGCCGCTCAGGCGATAAGCGTTGACCAGTTGGACGACCTCAACTTGCTTGCGCTCATATTTGACGTCGGTTGAACCCGAACCCTGTCCCAGTGTTAGGCGCGAGCGGCTTTTGCCGAGCTCTTCAAAGTATTCAACGATTTCGGAATGTGGCACATCATTGGCAACCACGCCTTGGAGGCGCGGCAATTGCTCGAAATAGGCGCGCCACTCACTCGACACGGAGCTCGGGTCGCGCAGAAAGGATTCATACAAGTCTTCCACATAGGCCGCATTACTGCCGGAGATGTGTGCAGTACTCCAGAGGAACTCCATCAGATTTTGTTGCATGTTATCCACCATCGTTTTCTGGCTGACCGAGAGTTGAAAGTGCAAATAATCGCCGACCGGACGAAGCGCCGGCTCGGATCTAACACACGCTTGGAAACGACTCGGCTCACTTGGCTATTCAGGCTGTCGCCATCACTTTTTGGGTACTGGCAACACGCTAAAACCCCGCCAATAGGCGGGGGCAATATTGGGTTTTGTTCACACCGCTTCGGCGGTTAATCCTCAGATGCCGCGCTGTAATAACATATTGCGGATATGGCCGATCGCGCGGGTTGGATTCAATCCTTTGGGACAAACCGCCACACAGTTCTGGATGCCGTGGCAGCGGAATACGCTGAACGGATCATCCAATTTGCTCAAGCGCTCATCGGTCGCGGTATCGCGACTGTCGGCGAGAAAGCGATAAGCCTGAAGCAATCCCGCTGGACCGATAAACTTATCGGGATTCCACCAGAATGACGGACAACTGGTTGAGCAACAGGCACACAAAATACATTCATACAGCCCATCAAGTTTGGCACGATCTTCCGGAGACTGCAGGCGCTCTATCGCCGGCGCGGGTGTATGATTCTGCAAATAGGGCTCAATCTTACGGTACTGCTCATAAAACTGGGACATATCGATAACCAGATCGCGTATTACCGGCAAGCCCGGCAGCGGACGCAGGACCAAACGATTGTTCTTGACACTTTGCGACAGCGGCATGATGCAGGCGAGACCATTCTTGCCCGAGATATTCAAGCCATCCGAACCGCAAACCCCCTCGCGGCATGAGCGCCGGAATGCCAAGCTTGGATCTTGCGCCTTGAGCAGCTCCAGTACATCAAGCACCATTAAATCCTTACCCTGAGTGTCCACCTCATAGGTTTTCATATAAGGGGCTTTATCGGTTTCCGGGTTGTAACGATAGACTTCAACTTTCAACATTTGACCCTTTACCTCACTCGATTAATAGGTCCGGATTTGCGGCTCGAACACGTCCACGGTTTTCGGCGAGAAGTTGACGCCGCGCGTCCCAACTCGCTTTTCGGCGGGGAAGTAGAGCGAGTGGCACAACCAGTTCTCATCGTCACGCTCCTGGTAATCCTCCCGCGCGTGCGCGCCTCTGGATTCCTTGCGTGCCTCGGCAGCGATTGCAGTTGCCTCCGCCACCTCAAACAGATTTTGCACCTCCAACGCCTCGATACGCGCGGTATTGAAGGTGTTGCTCTTATCTTGCAGGGAGATATTGTCCATGCGCTCGCGCAGCTCGGCGAGCTGTTTGATCCCTTGCTGCATAAACTCGCCCTTGCGGAACACACCGAAGTAGTTCTGCATGATGGTTTGCAGCTCTTTACGCAGCTCTGCGGCGGACTCACCAGACTGCGACTGATTAACGCGATTCAGGCGCGCCATAGCTGCGTCTATATCGCTGTCGCTGGCGGGACGGTGTTCGATTCCCTCTCGCAGGGTTTTTTCGATATGCATGCCAGACGAACGCCCAAAGACAACCAGATCCAACAATGAGTTGCCGCCGAGGCGGTTGGCACCATGGACCGATACACAGGCCACTTCACCACAGGCGTAGAGGCCGGGAATGATTTGATCATTGCCCTCAGCGTCTTGCGTGAGAGCTTGACCATGAATATTGGTCGCTATACCGCCCATCATGTAATGGCAGGTAGGGACGACTGGAATTGGCTCTTTCACCGGGTCAGCGTGAGCAAAGGTGCGCGACAACTCCAAAATACCGGGCAATTTCTCGTTCAGAGTTTTCTCACCCAGGTGATCGAGCTTGAGGTAAACATGATCACCTTCAGGACCACAGCCGCGACCTTCAAGAATCTCCATGACCATGGAGCGAGCAACCACGTCGCGACCGGCAAGGTCTTTGGCATTAGGCGCATAGCGCTCCATAAAACGCTCGCCATCTTTGTTGATCAAGTAGCCACCTTCACCGCGACACCCTTCGGTCACCAGCACGCCGGCGCCGGCAATACCGGTGGGGTGGAATTGCCACATCTCGATATCTTGCACGGGGAATCCGGCGCGAATCGCCATCCCGATTCCGTCTCCAGTATTAATGTGTGCGTTAGTCGTGGATGCGTAGATACGGCCAGCGCCGCCAGTGGCAAATACAGTCGCTTTGGAGCGGATATAGACGGTCTCTCCGTCTTCGATATTGATGGCGATAACGCCAACGACTACGCCGTCTTGGTTCTTGACCAGATCAACTGCGAACCATTCGTTCAGAAAGACGGTGTTACTGCGGACGTTTTGTTGATAGAGCGTATGCAACAAGGCGTGACCGGTGCGGTCCGCTGCGGCGCAGGTGCGCGCCGCTTGGCCGCCACGACCGAAGTCTTTCGACTGGCCGCCGAATGGTCGCTGATAGATGCGGCCATTTTCCGTACGTGAAAATGGCAAGCCCATATGCTCCAGCTCGAACACCGCCTCGGGGCCGACCGAGCACATGTATTCGATCGCATCCTGGTCGCCGATATAGTCGGAGCCTTTGACCGTGTCGTACATATGCCAACGCCAGTCATCGTTGGGGTCGGCGCTGGCGATCGCGCAAGTGATACCACCCTGGGCGGAAACCGTATGTGAACGCGTAGGAAAAACCTTAGTCACCACGGCGGTTTTAAATCCGGACTGGGCCATCTGCAGAGCCGCTCGCATGCCGGCACCACCGCCACCCACTACGATTCCGTCAAAACTGATTGTGCGCATATTAGCCATTTAACTTAAAACCCCCACAGAATTTCGAAGCCCCAAACGAGGTACGACAAAGTCACCAATGCATAGGCGCCGAGCGCCAGAATGCGCAAACCTAAGGCTTTAGAGCCCATCATGCGGTCGGTCACGTAGTCCGTCAGCACTGCCCACAATCCTATCCAGCCGTGACCGGCGACGCTGATCAGCGCTAAAAAGCTAAAAATACGCATCCATTGCTGATCGAACAGGTTCCGCCAGGTGGCGTAGTCGAGCTGCGGGTTGGTCGCGATAAACACCACCAAAAAAATCGTGTACGCAGCCAGCACAACCGCACTGACGCGCTGAAACATCCAATCAAACAGGCCGCTGCGACCTAAATTTGTTACTGCCGTTACCATATCAGCCACCCCGCTGCTGCCAGAATCAATACAATCGCCAAGGTCAACGCTAACTTGGCGCTGGTTTGGCCACCCTTCAAAGACTCACCAATGCCAAGATCCATAAACATGTGGCGAATGCCCATAACCAAGTGATACGCCAACGCGGCTAAAACCACCAAAACCACTGCCTTGACCAGAGGATTGCCCATTGTTTGACGCAGCTCCTCGAAGCTTTCTTCTGACGCCAAACTGGCGTCCAGCATCCACATCAGCACCAGGATGCCCCCCAACAGAGCCACGCCGGATATACGGTGGGTGATAGAAACGATGGCGGTAATCGGAAATTTGATGGTGGACAGATCTAAATTGACAGGTCGTTTGTTGTTCACTGTGTGTCGATACCTTTGTCTATGGTTGCAGTCTATACCGTCGGTATTCCGTCAAAATCCATGTGACGACTACGTAAATAAAGGGAGTAACAGGCGGCTTAGAAAGGAGCCGAGTAAATGGAAGGCCGCACGTTTGTGCTTCTTGTGCCCGGTGGCCGACAGTGCGCCAACCCATGGACAAGAGTTGAGAAAACAAGCGCGGTTACGCCTCTCAAAAACGCGCAGAATTATAGAGACGAACCACGGAAAACACAAACAAATTGACGCACAATTCCCTTGATTTTCCAGAAGTTAACCTAATACGCGCACCAAAATAGAGAACGGACAAAGCCCGCGCACCGCAAAGTAGCAAAATTGTCGAGTTTTCGCTATCGGTGGCAGCTTGGCCTTGTCGAATATCGACTTTTTGCGAAATCCGTAAACCCGAGGCTACCCCTCAGTCGTGGCTTTTATCTATACTACGCCGCGCCCGGGAACAATCGTTGCATTGCGATACATATCGACTTGATGTATTGAATAAACGTTTTCAGCGCATCCCACCCGGTGTTATATCTGGATTTGAACCCCTCGCGGTTCACGGCGACTTCGAGCTGACTCTATCTCTAGGCAGGATTCTGCACCCGCCATCCTTCATGGCGCGGGGCGGCGAACTCGCTTGGCAAGATGGGTTGCCGGCCACTTGTATGCACTACCAAAGAATGCTTTGATGGCGCACCGCCGCTTTCTGGCATCGAGTTTTTAATATATTTGTAACAGGAGTCCGTAATGACTGATAAGAAAGCACAACTTACGGTCGACGGTTTGAACGAAAAAATCGAGTTGCCGGTCTATTCCGGCAGCGTTGGCCCGGACGTAATCGACGTTCGAGCGCTGACCGGCAAGGGGTTCTTCACCTACGATCCGGGTTTCGTTTCCACCGCGTCATGTGAATCCAAAATCACCTATATCGACGGCGACAAAGGCGTGTTGTTGCACCGGGGCTACCCCATAGAAGTCCTGGCAGAGAGATCGGATTACCTGGAAGCCTGTTACCTCCTCCTGCACGGAGAGCTGCCAAGCCAAACGCAATACCGTGAGTTTGTCGAGGTCATTACCCATCACACCATGGTGCACGAATCCATTGCCCGCTTCTTCCAGGGCTTTCACCACAACTCCCACCCAATGGCGATCATGTGCGGCGTCGTGGGTGCGCTATCGGCGTTTTATCACGACTCTCTCGACATCAACGATCCACAGCACCGCTTGATTTCGGCGCACCGTCTGATCGCGAAAATGCCGACACTGGCGGCGATGTGTTACAAGCACCATATCGGTCAACCGTTCATGTACCCCAATAACAACCTGGGTTATGCGGAAAATTTCCTGCATATGATGTTCGGTACGCCCTGCGATGATCCACAGGTAAACCCTGTTTTGGCAAAGGCTATGGACCGCATTTTCTTGTTGCACGCAGACCACGAGCAGAATGCCTCCACTTCTACGGTGCGCTTGGCTGGCTCTTCCGGGGCTAATCCTTTTGCCTGCATCGCCGCCGGTATAGCAACGCTCTGGGGCCCCGCTCACGGCGGTGCTAACGAAGCTGTGCTGGATATGCTCGAGGAAATTGGCGATGAGAAAAATATTGATAAATACATTGCCAAAGCCAAAGACAAAAACGATCCCTTCCGCCTGATGGGCTTTGGCCACCGCGTTTACAAAAATTTCGATCCGCGCGCCAAAGTGATGAAGCAAACTTGCGACGAAGTTCTGGCAGAATTGGGCCTGGAAAACGATCCATTGCTGAAAATTGCCAAGCGCCTTGAGCAAATTGCTTTGGAAGACGATTATTTTGTTGAGAAGAAGCTCTATCCAAATGTCGACTTCTATTCGGGCATTATCATGAAGGCGATCGGCATCCCCACAGAAATGTTTACA
The DNA here is from genome assembly GCA_964482025.1 of uncultured Saccharophagus sp. Taxonomy (GTDB): domain Bacteria; phylum Pseudomonadota; class Gammaproteobacteria; order Pseudomonadales; family Cellvibrionaceae; genus UBA5868. The sequence continues at coordinate 14,672 of CAYZVN010000012.1, forward strand.
GTGATTTTTGCCACCGGTCGCACGGTCGGCTGGATTGCGCATTGGCACGAAATGATTTCTGAAGGCTTTAAAATTGGCCGTCCACGACAGCTCTACACCGGCTACACCGAGCGCGACTTCATCGAGCGCGACAAACGCTAATAACCGCTCCACACTACAGCGCCGACCCGTCTCCGGGTCGGCGCTCTTACCGTTAACGACGCCTGCTCGCCCTGCAAATCTAAGTTTCGCTTACTCTCCCAAAGCCGCCGTTTTTTAGCTGCTTAAATAACAAACAAAAACCCCCAGTCACCGCACCATCAGCTTGGTGCCGGTTCCCCCAAGGCTTTCCACGCACTTATCCACAGATATTGTGGATAGTCATTCCCTCTCCCCTATCGCTACCGTTATTTGTTACATTGCCCGCACCAACAGCTCGCCAAGGAGCCTCTCTCATGAAGTACAACAATATTCTTGAGTCAATCGGTAATACCCCCCACGTGCGCATCAATCGCCTGTTTCGCCCCGATCTTGAGGTCTGGATGAAAGTGGAGCGCTTCAACCCCGGCTCCAGCATTAAGGACCGAATCGCCTTATATATGATTGAAGCGGCTGAGCGCGAAGGCAAAATCAACAAAGACACCGTTATCGTCGAGCCCACCTCCGGCAACACCGGTATCGGACTGGCAATGGTTGCAGCGGTAAAGGGCTATCGCCTGATTCTCACCATGCCAGAATCCATGTCGATCGAGCGCCGTCGCTATATGAAAGCCCTCGGCGCAGAACTTGTGTTGACGCCAAAGGACGCAGGCATGAACGGTGCTATCGCCAAAGCCCAAGAGTTGCTGGAGCAACACAGCAACAGCTGGATGCCACAGCAATTTGAAAACCCCGCTAACGTCACCGCGCACCGCGAAACCACAGCTCAGGAAATTCTGGCGGATTTTCCTGACGGGCTGGACTACCTAATTACCGGCGTGGGCACCGGCGGTCACCTCACCGCGTGCGCCCAAGTGCTGAAAGCGGCCTTTCCAAAGCTGCAAGCGTTTGCCGTAGAGCCGGAGAAATCGCCGGTCATCAGCGGCGGTGAAAAAGGCCCACATCGTATTCAGGGCATAGGTGCCGGCTTCATCCCGGCCAACCTGCACACAGACTCGCTGGATGGCACTATTCTGGTCAAAGATGAGGATGCCTTCGAAATGGCGCGACAATGCGCAGAAAAAGAAGGGATTTTTGTTGGCGCATCGTCTGGCGCCACTCTAGCTGCCGTGAAAAATAAAGAGGCAGATTTAGCGAAAGGCAGTCGCGTGATCATTTTCAGTTACGATACAGGCGAGCGCTACTTGTCGATCGAGGATTTGTTTACCTGAACTATCAGATAGGGCGCAGGACGCGCCCATCTAGCTTGCTAGCGGTGGTATTTACCCCTTCGGGGTTACTTTTATTCCAGACTCACCGCGACACTTAGCGCATACGCCATGCAGCTCCAGCTGCTGGCTGGCCAGCGCAAAGCCCGTTCTGCGCACACTTTCGTGCAACTCCTTCACCAAAGTTTTGCGCAGGCCTACTTCGGCCACCGCGTTGCAGCGATCGCAGATTAAAAATTGCGGAATCTCATGCTGATGATCACAAGCGATATGAGCACATGGCAAAAACTGGTTGGTAGTTTCCAGCTTGTGCACAAGCTTGTTGTCCACGAGAAAATTCAGGATCCGATACACCGACATTGCCGGTAGGGATTCATGGTAGTGCGCGCGGTAGCGGTCGACAATGTCATAGGCCGACAAGGGCCCTTCGGACTGCAGCAGCACCGCAAGGATATTCTGCCTCTTCGGCGTCAGTTTGACGCCTGCTTGTTCACACTCTGCACGCGCACGGGCGATGATGCTCTCGATCGAACGGGTCATGGGTAATGCCTGAAAAACACGGTGCCAGCATTCTACACATAACCAAGCGCGCAGCCGAATTTCGCTCCGTTACTCCGCGCCCCATCGGGAACCTCGCGGTGATAAGCGTTTTATAACGGTCTACCAAACTCCTGGAATCAACCGATAAGGGGTGGCCTTGGCGTACTCCTGATATTCGCGAAAGCGAAATAGAAACCGTTCCTCACAGAGGATCCGCACAATATACACCCCCATCCAAAAGATATAGGCGGCGACAATCGGCAAGGTGTAGGCCGCTTCAAAGCGAAAAATCGTAAGAAAGAAAAATACGATTTTAAATACCGTTCCAGGGTGACGCACCACCGCATAGGGTCCACGGGTCTGGATTTTCTTATAGGAGAGGTTGGAGTAGGAAAACCCCAAACATGTGGTTGTCAGCACGATTCCCAGCAGCGCTAGAATCGTCAGCAAATTGATTAGCCACTCAAACCAGGGAGCCGCGACGACGAGTGCCCCGGCCCCTTGCGGAAAAGGCACAAAATTAGAGGCGTAGCCGATAAAAGGCATATAACACATCAGCACCACGATCCAGTGAAAGGCGTTGGTATCCACTGCGCGAAAGCGGGTTTTGGTGACCGTCGACTCCCAGAAATACCCCATAGACGCATTCACCGCATCGACTAAGAACAAGACGCCGATAAAAAACATCGCATTGGCGAGGGCGAGTTCTGGCCGCTCCAGGAAATTCATGGTTTGGTTCGCGCCCCAATAAACCTGCTCAACCATTACCGGAATAAAATGCAAACGCACCAACCAGGAAAGCAGAAGACTCTTGTAGCCTCGCTTCAACAGACGATAGCGGATGCTGCGCCACCGGCGGCGCCACACACTCCGACACAGGGAGAGGAACTTCAAATAAGCGTCGTTAAACCAGTCAAATCGCCCCGCTCGAAAGCGCTCGACCACAATAAAATACGGAATTCCCAAAACCAGGTAGAGCTTTATAAAAAACGCCAGCATTAAATTGGTGTGGGGCGCGAAGTGGGCATAGAAAGGATGGTTGGCATAAATGCCATACAAGCTCCCCATAAGAGCCAACCAAAAGAGATATTTCCCCAGGCTTTTCTTGCCCACCGTTCGCCAGTTAGGTCTTAGCGCCCGTGTCTTACTAATAAGTTGCATTACCAAAGTGTGATAAGCAATCAACACCAGAATAGGCAGAAAAAAGAAAGTGTTGTACGACAGGAGTTTGAAATGGAAGCAGAAAAAGCTTAAAGAAAAAGCGACTATAACTCCGACGACTGCTGGTAAAGGTGGCAACATATGAAAGGAAACCCCGTCCATCACGCAAGCGAGCAGCTTACTGAGGTTTGCGAGGACTTTCCGTGATGGGCGCGGCTAAAATCGACCTATCGGTACCTGCATGGCGCCCCAAGCCTCGCGAATACCACACGAGCCCCGGGCGCCGATAAAGCGATAACCTCAGCCACCATCAGAGGTTTCATCGTTCAAAACAATATTCCATTGATAATCCCCTCCGTCAGATAGAGGAGCTAGATATACCTCCTCCCCTTTTACCTGCAGGTAGTAATCTGCATACCAACGGTTGCGGATTAGAAAGTGATCCTGGTCCGGCACCAGCTCCCAATGAGCGCTCCACCAGTTAGCATTAATAGGCCCGACACTTAGCTTCACATTTTCGAAATGCAAGTAAGAAGAGCTCCCATGATTTTTTATATGATAAAAGTTCTCAGCCGCCGGCAATACCTGCCACTGGGCAGCGCCCTCGTTCGCTGAATTGGTTAATACGGGCACGCGGCCGTCGTGGCTCAACTTGCCAAAAGCGCCATCCTCTATTGTATAGGTGCCTGTTAGCGGCCCCACAAGGCTGCTGCACGCTGAGAGACTGTTGATCCACTCGCGAACCAGCTCTGCACTTTGCATATCCACGCGATTGCGTCCCAGCGGCGGCATGCTGTTATCATCCTCAGCCGCTATTCGGTGCCAAATCATCGACCGCTCCGCCTCTCCTGGGGCCAGCAAAAGGGCAGATGAAACCCCCAGATCTCCCTGGAGAGGCTCTACGTCACACGCATTCCAAAACGCGGAATGAACTGGAAAACGCAAATCCATACCGCTTTGACTGGTGCCGCCGGGGCGGTGGCAATATGAACAGTTGCTATGTAGAAAGCTGCGCGCACGCTGATCCAGCGACTGCGACAAATCCTTGCTCGACGGCAGTACCAATTCGCGAATATGCGGCTCTAGCTCACTGGCAAAAAGATTTTTCTGGGCAAACAAGTCCAGCTGATTGTGGCCGCTAGCAGGATCCACTCGATTGAGCTGCGCTACTTCCGGGCCCAATGTAAACCCGGCAGCGGAAGTATGACACTGCATGCATTCCGCGCGACTGGGGTAGCGCCATACCTGCCCCGCATATTCTTTATCTTTGCCAGATTCCAACAATATTGCATCCGCGCCATTGTCATCCCACTCGTAGCTGTAGCCGCTCCAGCCAGAATCTTCTTGATGCAACATCAGGCGGGTTTCGATCAGCTTGCCTTCCAGATGAAAGTTTTTCACCAGAATCGTACCGACCGGAAAATGGAAATCCCCCTCTTCATCCACCTCTATCTGCGCGCCTTCTGGCAGAGAAATAAATCTCTCCTTGTCGGCACCATCGGACCAAAATGGCTCGTTAATGGTATAGGGCACCAGCTTAGCGTCTGGCAAAGTAACGTTGGCAATGTCCATACAGCCGGTTGCCGACAACCTTTCCGGCAAAGGTTTTTTTGTGCCATCGACTTGGCTCGCCGCTATGCGATAAATACCACCGCCAGCGTAGTCAAGCACGTACAGCTCGCCGCTATTATCTTCCGCAAACCCCGATATGGCCTTTCCACTCATCAATAGTTGAGTTCGCTCGTAGCGATTTTCGTCGGAAATATGGCGAAGCGCCCAAATTGTACCCCCAACAAAGTCGCCAAACAGATAGCTACCATACAGCGACTCCAGCTCCGTTCCTCGATACACATAGCCGCCTGTTACTGAGGCCCCATCGGCCCTTCCATAATCCCAAATAGGATCTTCAAAGGGTCCAGATGCGCCGCAATCACTGTAGGTTGCGTAACCTTCGAAGCACGGCCAACCATAATTGCCACCATTAACAATGCGATTAACCTCTTCGATTTTCGCTTGCCCCACATCCCCGGCCCATAAATCACCCGTTAAGCGATCGAAGCTCCAAAACCAGGGGTTGCGCAATCCAATGGCGTAAAGTTCCGCGAGACCGCCTTCTACTAGATTCCCCGGAGCAGGATCGCCTTCGTCCGTCAGGCGCAAAATTGCTCCGAAAGGATTGGTTTTATCCTGGGCGTTCGTCGCGCGGCCGCCATCGCCGAGACTTACATATAAATAGCCATCGGGCCCGAAGCGAATTTGGCCATTATTGTGAACAGCCGTAGGCTGTCGAACATGAAAAATTGTTTTTTCTTCCAACACGCCCGGACTTCCCTCAACCAAAGAACGGCCACCGTCATCTGACCTGAACCGCTTGATATGCGACTGCAGCGGCCTTCCTTCCACACCATCTGTCGTAAATGACACATAAATGTATCCGTTCTCGTGAAAGTCGGGGTGAAAGACCATGCTATACAATCCGCACTCATGGCATCCACCAGGTCCCTCGGGGAGAAAAACGACATTAAAGTAGTCCCGCAAGTCGACAAACTGGGTCGCTGAAATCACCCCAGCCTCTTCCACCAATCTCCAAATCAAACCTCCTTGCTGGAGCACGTACATAACGCGATCGTCGCCGGGGAAAAAAGTCAGCCCCGTCGGTAAGGTGAAGCTATGGTCTGCGGCGATGCGCTGCAGCGAAATCTCGGCGGGCTGTTCGAATTCGGT
>CAYZVN010000012.1:20542-36000 GCA_964482025.1 uncultured Saccharophagus sp.
TATGGTCTGCGGCGATGCGCTGCAGCGAAATCTCGGCGGGCTGTTCGAATTCGGTAGCGAGACAATTAGCGCGTTCTGGATCTGGAAGAGGTGTGGTTCCACTACTGGACGTACTGGAATTAGAGCTGGAGCTGGAGCTGGAGCTGGAAGATGATGTACTACTGGAACTTGATGTACTACTGGAAGAAGATGTCGAACTTGAAGACTCCACATGCTTCTTTGAACCACCACTACAGGCTGCTAGCACTACAAGAAAACCGATAACTAACCAATACCTGGTCCACTGAAAAACAAACTTCACCATTGACCTCCGTCGCCAAAAGTAGGATGGCTTAATCAAGCCACCTGATCCAGCACTACGCAACTTTTCCCAAATTTGTCCGAATGGGACTCCCAGGAAAGCTAACAATATTGCCCGAATACAAAAAAGCACCAAAACAAAGAAAATCGGGGCCGCGTTATTCTTGCGCGAAATAACGAAGCGAAACATATACATCCCAGCGGCCCAACTGTGCACCGCTAGCACGCTTTAAACTCTATCGATAAGTGCAATGACAGGGAAATTTTGCGCCGTTAAATTCATCAAAGTGCGACACCTGTCGAAAAGTTACAAATACCTCGAACTTTTCTGAAAATGGCCCGCAAAAAGAACGCCTTATAAATACGTAAATTTACTTATTGAAACTCTAGTCTTCATCGCCTTCGGTTTTTCGCCCCTTCGATATAGATCGTGTGAGCGGTGTCAACTCCTCATAGCGCTCATCCAGAGCCTCTACGAACGCATTGCGGATCACACCGAGAACAGCGCCCCAAGACTTGACAGTCGCCTCGTCGAGCGTGCCCTCAAATTCAATTTGAGTCGCAAACTGGCGAGTTTCGGAGTTCGTGAACAAGGTTTTAAGAAATCCGAGCATTCCTTCCCACAGCAATTGCAGCGGATTATCGCCCTGCTGCTTCACATCTTGCTCCCAGCTGACGATATTCACGTCTTCCAGAAGAGGTTTGACATAGCCTGACAACTGTCCATCTCGTGCGGTGAATTCCGCGAAGAGACTGCCATGCCCGCTGGCGAAGTCGACATTTGCATAGTGCGCGGTAAGGTTATTGACGCGAGTCAAATCGATTTGACGCACCTCGGCGGCAAAAAGAAAATCATTAAAGTCGAAGGGATCGAAGCGAGCTTGTGCAGTGATTGGTGCGTCTCCTAATATCTTAGCATCGAGCTGAGCGGTGGCCACCCGTCGACCCTCGTGGTCTTTTACATTGGTGAGGTTGGTAATCAAGGCATCAATCTCTTGAGCTTGAATATCAATTTTTGGCTCTGCATCAAAATTCTGAAAGGTAATGCGGCTGCGGCGAATTTCGAGACGATGCAGTGTGGTGGGTAAGAGCTCTTCTAAAACATCCAGCCAGTTGGTGCCCTTCCCCGTCTGTCGTTTTTCCGCTCGCTCCGCATCTAGGAAATTCAGCTCAGCATTTTCTAGGACGACTCCCGCACGAATAGCGCCGCGGCGAATCGCATCCCAACTGAGACCTATAGAGAAATCTTCAACTCGAAAAAACGGTACATCCTGGTTGCCGCCTTTTCGCCATAACACCAACTCCTTAAGCCGGTAAGACCCAGACCACCAATTCACATCGACATCTTCCACTCTCCCGGTGTAGTTACCCATGTCTCGAAATACGTTGTGATTGAGGTGATATTGAATAATCATCGGCGAGAAAATGCCGATGAGAATCAATAATCCCAATAGGCCCAGTGAGCAACCCACCATCACTTTGCAGCGGCGACCTACCCTTCCCGTCTTAAGCACAGGAGCTCTCCTATAAGCGGTATTTACATCAAACTTGTAATCACTACACACCAAAGGTGTTCTCACACCACCGTCGATAGAAGAAAACAAAAGTTATGCCATAAAGTTTGCGCACTAACGCATTGGCATAGCCTGTGCTGGTCAAGCGCAACGGACACTTACTTACACCTTTTACGATCCGATAACACGGCGAGGAGATGATGGATACGATTGCGAGTTTTCGCTTGAGGGTGACAAGGCATATAGGCGCGCTGCTGACGATCACTATGCTCGGTGCCGCTTGCAGCTCTATTCAAGATAAGAATACAGAAGGACCGCCCCAACCGGACAGTCAAATCGAGAGCATTCAGGCGGACCAGCCGGGCCCGTACCAACGACTGGATAAGGACGAAGCGACGGTGGTGGCTTATGACGATTACGCCGATCCTCTGGAGTCGTTCAACCGCGCTATGTTCAAATTCAATGACGTCAGCTATCGCTACCTATTGAGCCCACTCGCTAAAGGCTATCGCAAAATCACCCCAAAACCGGTTAATACGGGTATTAGTAATTTTTTTCTCAATCTGCGCGAGCCACTTTTTTTTATTAATAAATTGCTTCAAGCCGAGCCTTTAGATTCAGGGAAAAGTTTGCTGCGCTTCGGCATTAATTCCACCATAGGCCTGTTGGGTTTATTCGACCCCGCAGAATCTTGGCTTAAGTTGCCGCGAGAAAAAACCACCTTTGGTGATACTTTGGCGATTTATGGTGTCGGCTACGGCGCGTATCTCGTTCTGCCTATCGCCGGACCTAGCGACTTTCGTTCGGGCAGTTCTATCGCCTTGGATTACTTTTTCCACCCATTAAATTATCTCGAAGACGAAGGTACCGCGACGGGCTTGAAATTATTTGATCGATTTCAGGACAATGCCAGCATGCTCGATAGCTATCCAAAGATGGTGGCGGAGGCTGACGATCCTTATCTGTTTCTACGCAATCTCTATCTCCAGCGTTTGGAGCGTGACGCCAACGCTCTGCGCGATGAGGCAGATGGAAACGAAGCAGAGACACACTGATGATAGCGGAGCGCTCTTTACGGCATATCGCGTGGATCACCATCGGCGTCTTCTTGGCGGCGCTCGCGCTTCTGGGTTGGCAGGCGCGCAAATTCTCCATCGATGCCTCCGCCGACACACTGCTAGTAAAAGGTGATCGCAATTATTTGTTGAGCCAGCAAGCGAGCCAGCGGTATGAACCCGAAGAGTTTATTCTGGTGGCTTTTGAGCCATCCCACGCCGGCATATTTGATGGCAAAACGCGCGATATTATCAAAGCATTAAGTTCTGAAATTGCAAACATCGAGCGGGTAAAATCCGTTCGCAGCCTATTAAATATGCCCATTTTCTTCGGCATAGACTCTATTTCCGCTGACCTGGACCCAGATCAGCTCACGTGGGAGTCCCGCGGCTTAAGCAGTCTGGAGATGGAAAAAATCCTCGCGAATCACCCGCTCTACGAAGGGCTTCTGGTGAATGAACAGCAAACCGCGCTGGCTATGCAAGTGGTGTTTGAAACGCCGGAAGAGGTTGCAAGCCTGCGCAATCGTATTATTGATATTCAAAGCCACATGCTCAACAGGGATTTGACCGAAGAGGAAGAGCATCAACTTGAGAAGCTCAACCACAAGCAAGACGAAATCAATAAGCATCTCGACCAACAGCGTTCGGATGAAATTCGACAGATCCGTGAACTGGTGGGCCGCTACAGCAGTGAAGGCGAGTTTTATTTGGGAGGCAATAATCTGCTTGCCCATCAGCTAATCGAAATTATCCGCAGCGACCTAGTGGTATTTGGTGTTGCCATCGTCATAGTCGTGGCGCTGGTATTACTTCTGCTATTTCGCCGCTGGCACTGGGTCGTCATACCGCTGGCGGTGTGCGCCGCCAACGTGGTGATGACTCTCGGCCTTCTCGGTATGCTCGGCCTCAAAGTTACTGTTATTTCCGCCAACGTGGTCGCATTGCAGATTATTTTGACGCTTGCGGTGGTCGTTCACCTGATTGTTCAGTACCAGGAACTGGTTGCGACTGGCGATTTTAGTAGTAAGGAGGCTTTGGCCTGGGAAACGGTGAAGCGAAAATTCAAGCCGTGCTTTTACGCTTGTCTGACAACCATTATTGGTTTCGGCTCGCTTATTTTTAGCGGTGTGCAGCCGGTTATTAGTTTCGGCTGGATGATGGTGTTGGCCATGCTTGTGACCTTGGTCAACAGTCTGCTTTTATTTCCTGCACTGCTGATCACTCTGGTGCCTTCTTCGGGCAAGGTGAAACAACATCCGCGCATTCAAGCTTTCATGTCATGGTGTGCGACATCGGTCAACCGCCATCCTGGACGGATCGCCACGCTGTGCGGCGGAATTTTGATCGCCGGAATTGTCGGATGCTTCCGCTTAAGCGCCGAAAATAGTTTCCTCAATTATTTTAGCGACTCCACTGACGTTTACCGCGAACTCACTTTTATCGATCAGGAGTTTGGCGGCTCCACGCCTCTAGACTTGCTCTATCGCATACCGGAGCGGCAGATTAAACCCGATTTAATTATCACCGCAGAGGCCATTCAAACCTCACAGGATATTCAAAACGCTTTGCAAGAACACGAAGCCATCGGCAACATTACCTCCATTGTCGACTTTGCCCGCATCGCGCGCGCCGTCACTGGCAAGCCGTTGGTGGAATACGAACTTACCGCGCTTTACCATTCTTTGGATCAGCACCTGCGCGCCGATTTATTCAGCAATTATTTTTCACTGGAGAATCAGGAAGTCCGCATCAGCATGCGTATTCAGGATGCGACCGAAGGGCTGGATCGCGCAGAACTTATGGAGGCTATTCACCAAGATATGGCCGCGCTGGGCCTTACCGAAGAGGACTATCAGCTCACCAATCTCTTTGTCCTTTATCAAGATATTCTAGCCCGCTTGGTCAATTCACAATTTGTGACTCTGGCGATTGTGTATGCGGCTATGGCTTTAGCGCTGCTGTTTATCTTTCGCTCCCTCCCCATTGCGCTTATTTGCCTGGGACCCAACATAGTGACAACGGCGGCCATTATGGGCGGCATAGGTTTAGCCGGTATCCCTTTGGACTTAATGACGATCACGATCGCAGCGGTTGCCATGAGCATCTCGATGGATGACACCATTCACTACGTGCACCGCTACCGAGAGTGTACCGGCAGCGGCGCCGAAGCCGTCCGTGAGTCCATCTTGTCGGTGGGTTACGCGATGCTTTACACCACGGTGATTATCGTTATTGGGTTTTCATCGCTGATGTTTTCCGACTTTGTTCCGTCGATTTTATTTGGTGTCATGACCGCAATTACCATGTTAATTGCGTTATTGATGGATCTGTCGATCCTGCCGGTTTTGTTAAAGCGGTATGTCAGACCCGCGCAAACCACATAGACTGCGCTTGCTATCAATCAACGTACCAGCGCGCTCTTCAATAATGGCGACTCCACTCCTAGCAAAGATTGGTAGTGAGCCTGCAAATCCGCTACTCCTATGTGTTTTTGGGGAATGACCTTCCGCAGCAAGTGATCGAGGCGATAACGCCCCGCCGATTTGCTTTGTATTTCTCGATCCAGCTCATCGAAGAACACCGCCGCGCGTGCGGTGACCGGTCCGCTGGAGTGACGCTGTCGCAGTGATTTCACCTCACGACCCCAATGGGCCAGGTCAGTGAAGATTTTGTCTCGCCTACTGGAGGAAAATCCGCCGGCGCGAAAAATGAGTTCCACCGAGTAATATTCCGCTAAGCCCTCGGCAATCCAGTCTTCATCTTTTAACCCATGAATGCCGGAGATTACGTGGAAGAGTTCGTGGATCAAGGTACTGGTGCCGTTTTCACTAACCAGCGGCCGCTCACCGTGCATATACAGCGACGTGGGCGCGGACAAACCGCCGCGCCACATAGGGTCCGCTGCGCCCACAATCATGATATTGTCCGGCACCACCGCAAATAGGCTGTCAATCTGCGGCCAAATCATCGACAGGAAGGTCATAAGTTCCATCTGCCGGAAGTTGTGGCCCCGTGGCGCGCTCACTGAGACATGAGTTCGTGCCAGCTCCTCGCGTCTTGTACCCAGTTTCCCCGCGATCATCCAGCCGTTCGGGCGCGCCAAAGTGCTTTCGCGTTCACCCAGGTGAAACGAGAGAGCGTCATTAGTGCGGTGCCATCCCGTGTTAACGGATGTCCAGTGTTTCGGTAGCTCAAACGAAACATAAACCTCGGTGCGACTATTTTTTAGGCGACGGACACGCACCGGCGGCACTAGGCGTTCACCGCGCAGCAGTGCCCAATCCTCGGTTATATAAGCGTCGTAGCCGCCAGATGCGCGCTTGCGCCCCACCGGTATCTGGTAGCGCAAATAGGCCTTGCCCTTGGTGTTCGGCCGCCAAATCAGCGTCTCATCGTCACGTACCACTTCGCCACTGCCTTCCACTTGGGTGAGAGGATATTTTTCGATATTAAATCGCGCTTGTTTTAACCACTTGGCGCGATCAATCTTAATGACGACCTCTGCACTTTTTTCGTCGGGTAAAAATGTCACCACATACTCCACCTTGGCGGGTGTGGCGGCGTGGGCTGCGAGCGTAAAAAACAGGCCGATGCACGCGACAAGTGCCGCGAGCCACAATATCGGAGTGCGCTGTACATAAGTAGAAAACATCATACGGATTCATTTCCTTTTGGTCGGAATGGTCGCCGTGTACGACCTTTTGTTTTATCGTGGCGCTCTTCGCAATTACGCCGGAAGCCTTGCATGATCAACACTGCACTGACCATTTCACTGCTGTTTCTCGCCGGATTTTTTGCCCAATGGCTGGCTTGGCGCAGCAAGCTGCCGGCAATTTTATTTCTCCTCACCGTCGGCATCATCGCCGGCCCTGTGACGCACTGGCTATCCCCAGAGGAGTTGCTGGGCGATTTGCTGTTTCCGTTTGTCTCTCTTTCCGTGGCCGTCATTCTATTTGAGGGGGCTTTGACATTAAAACTCGAAGAGGTGCGCAACCTCGGCCAGGTGGTCCGTCGCCTGGTGACGTGGGGAGCGCTGATATGCTGGGTCATCACCGCGATCACAACGCATTTTCTGTTCGGCCTGGACTGGGGCATCAGCATACTCTTTGGTGCAATCACGGTGGTGACAGGCCCGACCGTGATAGTGCCAATGCTGCGCACCGTAAGACCGACCGCCAACATTGCCAAAATTCTGCGCTGGGAGGGTATCGTCATAGACCCTATAGGTGCCCTGTTCGCAGTGGTAGTGTTCGATTTTCTGGTATCCGCCCAAGCGGGACACGCACTCAGTCACAGCGCCTGGACCTTCGCGCGAACCCTATTGATCGGCATCAGTTTGGGCGCTGCTGCGGGGTGGACGCTCGGCCAGTTGCTGCGGCGCCGCTGGATTCCTGACTATCTGTTAAATATGGCAACCCTCGCCCACGTATTCTTGGTCTTTTCCTGCGCCAATACCTTCGCCCATGAAGCCGGCTTGCTAGCGGTAACGGTGATGGGGATGTGGCTAGCGAATACTCGCGGACTGCACATAGAAGAGATTCTCAACTTTAAGGAGAATCTCAGCGTCGTATTAATCAGCGGGTTATTTATTATTCTCGCCGCCCGCATCTCGCCGATGGACATCGCCCGCCTCGGCATTCCGGTGTTAGGGCTGTTGTTGGTTATGCAACTTATCGCCCGTCCGCTGTCGGTGCTCGCCGCCACCGTTGGCTCGGAGCTCAACTGGCGCGAGCGCGCGCTACTGGCCTGGATCGCCCCACGCGGCATAGTGGCTGCCGCCGTCTCTGCCCTCTTTGCGCTGAAGCTTGAGGCGGCGCAAATGGCGAAAGCCGAAACTCTGGTTCCGCTTACCTTTTCGGTTATTGTCGGCACCGTATTACTGCAGAGCCTAACGGCCAAGCCTTTGGCGCGGCTGCTCAAGGTTGCCGAATCTTCCGCGCGCGGATTCTTGATTATCGGCGCCAATCCCGTGGCTCGAAAAATCGGTAAAGTGCTCCAGGAAAGTGGCGTCGACGTGCTGATGTGCGACACCAGTTGGGACAATATTCGCGCCGCCCGTATGGATAAATTACCGACCTTTTACGGCAACCCCGTGTCCGAATACGCAGACCAAAAGCTGGATTTGGTTGGCCTGGGTAAAATGCTGGGTTTATCCCCTCACCGGGAGATGAATACACTTGCCAGCTTGCGCTATCGCAGCGAGTTTGGCGCTCATAACATTTATACCATCACCACCGACCGCGACAGCTCAGCGCCCGACAAACATCGTATTGGCAACAGCCACCAAGGTAATGTTCTATTTAGCCAATACCTCACCTATAGCCACTTTTCCGCACTCTTGGCCTTGGGCGCAGAGGTCAAACGCACCAAACTGTCCGAAGCATTTACCTTTGCCGATTATCAAGAGCGCAACCGCAGCAAAGTCATTCCACTCTTTGCCGTGTCGCCCAAAGGCAAACTGGAGATCTTCACCGCTGAGGGCAACAATAAGCCAACGACCGGCTGGACCATCATAGGACTCAATTACCAAGACACCTCACCGGAAAACGCCATGCCCGTGCCGGTGGGCCCACCTAAGGATCACATGCCATGATGATTCACTACCGCGCTGCCATACTTTTGTGCGCACTCGCTGCGCTAACCGCCTGTGCTGCGAAGCAAGCCACACATGTCAGCTTGCGCAGTCTCCACCAGGGCTCCTACTGCGGTGACGAGACTGCGGGAATGCGCTGGCTCACTCCCGATGTACTTCATAACCTGCGCGGCCAGGGTGTCGGCGTGCACCTGGGCACCGAGCCACCGTCAGCGACCGATATCGCGGACGACGAAAAACTGCTGCTCCTCAGCCTGGGGGCAAAGGGCTCTGGTGGTCACAGCCTAGCGCTAGCCAGTTCACAGGCAGAGGTGCGCGACCAGACGATTCACTTACCTTTGACGATCCAGGAGCCTGCACCGGGAAGCATGCAAACGATGCAGCTCACTTATCCCTGTTTGGTGGTGGGATTGCGCGGCAAGCGCTATCAGAAGGTCGATGCGGGAATTTTGGGGAGTTTAGAGCTAGACGAATGACGGGAGCACGGGGCTCCCGCAGTCAATAATGAAAAAGTTGGCGAGAGATACCCGGGCGATCCGCAGCGCTACTTTCCAGACCAATAATAGGCGTCAGTCCAGCGGGGAAGCTGAGATCATCTCTGTTGTTGTCCACCCGGATCACCGCCTCCTCACCCATGGACGGGTAAAAGCCGCAGCTTTCTCCTAAGTCACATACGTAGGTGTCGTTGTTGATATCAGAGCCGGCGGCGATGTAGTAATCGCCAACGGGAACATCCTCAAAGTAGTAGGCGTACTGCCCCTCAACGGCTGCGCCCTGCCCCACCATGACCAGCGCGCCGGAGTCGGCATCGAGTAGCAATACATAGAGATACCCCGCATTGCCCACGGGAACGAATTCACCCACGCGCATATTCACCTGGATTTTGAGCTGCGTATTCAGGTCGGTGGTAACCTCCACGAAGCCGCGATATACCCCATCTGGCAAAGCGCTGCGATCGACCATAATGGTGTAGCGGCCGATGCCATTGCCATCCACTTGGTGCGGCACAACGCTAAGCCATGGTTCGGTCGCGTGTACCTCCGTCACCGCAATAGCGCCTCCGCCGACCGCTTGTATCTCCACCACCTGCTCTACAACATCGCCTTCAAACACCAACACGCTGTTACTGGCAAGCAATGCTGCCGTCGACCCGCCAGCGGCGAGCGCACGTGCGGCCTCCACCGCTTTATAGGCATCAATAAGTCCGTGGCCGTACTCGTTGTCCCTCCCCGGTAAACCTTTGT
Organism: uncultured Saccharophagus sp.; assembly: GCA_964482025.1. GTDB lineage: Bacteria > Pseudomonadota > Gammaproteobacteria > Pseudomonadales > Cellvibrionaceae > UBA5868. The sequence goes on from CAYZVN010000012.1 coordinate 30,252, forward strand.
CCACCGTTATAGCGCCGGATGCCAGCAAGCTATCGAACTCGTCTGGGCTAAGCTCGGGATGAACCGACTTCATCAAGGCCACAACGCCTGCCACATGGGGGGACGCCATGGAGGTGCCTTGATAGAACACATAGCTCTTCTCTCGCCCTCGACTGCTCTCCAACACCCCGGTGCTTAAAATGCCATCGGAGTAGCCGTCGTTGTTATGGTCGGCGGCCATATTGCCGCCGGGAGCGGTTACATCAACAAATGGCCCAGTGTTGGAATAGGGCGCGCGCGCGCCATGAAAGTCACTTGCCGCCACCGATACCACGCCTCTGTAGGAGGCCGGGTACATAGGTTCGTCGGTATTCTCATTGCCGGCCGCGGCAACGACTATGACGCCTCGCGCCCGCACCATGTGAAACAACTCCTGCGACATTTGCGAGTAGCCACCGCCACCTAGGCTGAGATTGATAATGTCCGCACTCTGCGCAGGTAAGGTACCGCTATCGTTTTCCATGCCCGCTGCATAGCGCACCGCTTGGAGCACGTCATAACTCAGGCCGCCACCCTGCCCCATCGCGCGCAGCGGCATCGCTTTCGCCCCCGGTGCTACACCCACACCACCTTCGCCATTGTTCATAGCCGCCACCACTGTGCCGATAACGTGAGTGCCATGCCAGGAGCTGCTGCCGACGTGAATGCTATCGCCCGGATCCGTAGGATCGGGATCTATGCCATCGCCGTCATTGGACGCCTTGACGTTGGAAACGAAGTCGTAACCCGGCACCAGCTGGCCCTGCAAGTCCGGATGGGCGCCAAACACGCCGGTATCCACCACGGCGACAATCACATCCGCGCTGCCGGTGGTGATGTTCCAGGCTTGGGGCAAGTTAATGGCCCCGTAATGCCATTGATAAATGTAAGCCGGATCGCTCGGTGTCAGCATTGAGCGCAACCGGAAATTCGGTTCTGCATACTCGATATCCGGTTGCTGACGCAGGCGCTTAATCGCCTTCAAGGTACGCAAAGTCGCGATCGCGTCTGGGTTTTTCTGCGCCAGATACGCCTCGAAACCTTGGGGGCTGGCACTCAACTGCAATGCCGCCTGGGTCTGCGGATTGGTGGCATTGATATGAGCGAGCGCGGCGCGCCCATCACCGCGATGGCTGACACTCATCTGCGCTTGCTCCACCAAACTGAGGCCGCGAAAAAATTGGCCGCGGCGCTTAAAGATGGCTTGGTCCGACTCAAAATCCAAACTGAGACCGGCAGCAGAGGGCCCGCTGACAAACGACGACTTACCGACCTTCAAAAGGTAGCGCGAGGCGCGTGAGGAAGCGGTGATCATAATCAGGTAGCGGCCGGTTTGCGGCGCTCTCACCGACTCAAACTCCCCTTCGCTGACCGAGGCGGCCACCGGGGTCGAGCTGTTGCGCTCAAACAGCAACAAATCCAGATCGCCTTCGGTATAGTCCACCACCTGCATGGAGACAAAATCGCCCTGCGCCAAATCCACCTCATAGATATCGTATCGGTCGGCCTCGAAGGCAAAGGTATCCCCCAGCCTGGCGGTCTGGGTCGCGGTCGCGAAGCCATTTAACATCACCGGGTTGGAGAGCGGTTGAAAATTGGCAGAAGTATGGCCGTTGTTGTCGAAGTAATCGGCAAAGGGGTCGTTTACATCACCGTCGACATCGGTATAGGGCAAAGACGTGATCACCCCACTGATGCGGAAGCGGGCGCCCGGTGCCAGCGCGGTCACGGTCCGAGTCTCCGCTGCGGTCATCCCGTCGTTATCCGTAACCGTGAGAGTGACCAAATAGTCGCCAGCCTGCTCAAAGGTGCGACGGACCACCGGGCCCTGGGCGGCTTCTCCCCCGGCAAACTTCCACTCATAGGCTGCAATGCTGCCGTCACTGTCATAGGATTTGGCGCCGCTGAACTCCACTGTAAAGGGAGCCTCACCACGCTCGGCACTTACCGCTATCACCGCGACAGGCGCTTGCGCCACCGGCGGCTCGGTCACTGGGGGTTCTTTGTCCGCTTCGGGATTACCGCCACAGGCAACCAGCTGCACCAGCAGGGCAATGCATATAACGGGAAGCAAAGAACGCAGACGTTGGGAGTTTTGCATAGGATATGGCGGTATTTACCGCTGCTTGTGTACGAGTGTCTGCTCTGCATTTTGCCGACCACCCCAGAAGAATGTAGTGATGAACAGCTCAGTTATCGGCTCCGACCCCCATAACACGGGCACGAGGGTTCGATTTTTTGGTCGTCATTGGCAGCATTTCATAAAAAAACATCGAAAAACTCGCCAAAAAACGACGAAATGATGAGTTGACAGGATAGACGGTTTGCAAAACGATTGAGCTGTGTACGAGTTAACAGCTTGGCGGCAAGGCCCGGAACCCTTACCCTTTACAGCGGACTAATCAAGAACCCGCACGCGCACTCGAACGACATATTCTGTTACTCGAAGCTGCGGTTGATATAGCATAGGACGAGCTGGGCCCGACTGAAGTGGAGTCGTGAAGAGAGCCTAACTTTGCAGTCCCCTCGACGAACGAGGTGGAGTTTCCTAAACTTTTTCGATACCGGTGTTATCCAGGTTCGCCATGAGCGTGCGAGTTTAACCGGCTAGGTGATTATGATTTTTTCTTCCAGATCAATCTCAGGATTTAATATTTTGGTTTCTCCACGTACATCCCCCGCTCCGCTGTTGGCACGCAAATCGTTTATTTCCTACGCATTTTGGTTCGTTCTCGCGGCTTTCGTCGCCCTTGAGAGCAGCGCCGATGCCGCTAAACCAGCGCTCCAACCCACCAAGGCCCAGTCGGTCACCACTGTCGACATCCTGGATAAGCTTTCCAAGCGGCATTACCGCAACCTGCCTATTGATGACAAATTGTCGGTGGAATTCCTGGAGAATTACCTCAAAACCCTGGACCCCGGCCGCCTGTACTTTTTGCAGGCAGACATCGATCGCTTTATGAAGGACAAGCATCAACACGACGACCACATCAAAAAAGGCAATCTGCAGCCGGGTTTTGCCATCTATCAGGTCTATCAAAAGCGAGTGATGGAGCGACTTGAGTGGGTTCTCGCGCAGCTTAACAACCCCGAGGTCGCCTTCGGCTTCAAAGGCAACGGCGAAGTCGAGATGAACCGGGAGAAAGCCCCATGGCCGCTCGATAAGGCCGAGGCCGACACCTTGTGGGACAAACGGCTCAAGCTGAGCGTTCTGAACCTGAAACTGGCGGGTAAAACCGTTGATGAAGCGAAAGTAACGCTGCAGCGACGTTACAAAAACCAATTGCATCGCACTTCCCAGCAAAACTCTCAAGACGTTTTTGAAACGCTGATCAACTCTCTCACAGTGCTCTACGACCCGCATACCAACTATTTCTCCCCGCGCACCTCGGAGAACTTCAATATCAATATGTCGCTGCAACTGGAAGGGATTGGCGCGGTTCTGCAGTCTGAAGATGAACACACAAAAGTTGTACGCTTGGTTGCCGGCGGCCCCGCTGACAAGCAGGGACAACTGAAACCGGCGGACAAGATTGTTGGAGTCGGCCAGGGAATGGATGGCGAAATTGTCGATGTTGTCGGTTGGCGCTTGGACGAAGTGGTCGACATGATTCGCGGGAAAAAAGATACCATCGTTCGCCTGGAGATTCTCGCCACTGAAGCGACGCCCAAAGTGGTACCCATTCGCCGTGGCACGGTAAAACTGGAAGACCAGGCCGCGCAAAAAGCGGTGATCGAAGTTAGTGACGGTGAGCGCAAGCGTAAAGTCGGGGTTATTGAAATTCCCGCGTTTTATCACGATTTTGAAGCCTACCGGCGCGGCGACAAAAACTTCCGTAGCACCACACGAGATGTCGCAAATCTTCTGCATGAACTGCAGGATGAGGGCGTCGAAGGCATTATTCTCGATCTGCGCAACAACGGTGGTGGCTCGCTACAGGAAGCGACCATGTTGACCGACTTATTTATTGATCAAGGCCCGGTGGTGCAAATTCGCGAAGCCGATGGCCGTGTTTCTCAGCACAATCGCTCGCGGTCGCGTGCGCTTTATCGCGGGCCGCTGGTTGTGATGATCAATCGTCTCAGCGCCTCGGCCTCGGAGATCTTCGCCGGAGCCATTCAAGATTATCAACGAGGTCTTATTGTCGGCACCCAATCCTTTGGTAAAGGGACGGTACAGCTGCTGAGCGATCTACCAGAAGGCCAGCTCAAACTGACCGAATCCAAATTTTATCGTGTCTCCGGTGACAGCACCCAGCATCGCGGCATCATTCCCGATATCAGTATGCCGACCTTGATCGACAACGAGCTGGTTGGGGAGTCTGCCTACGCCACCGCCCTGCCGTGGGATCAAATCGCACCGGCAAAACACGGAAAATATTTCGATTTCAGCCAGCTCCTGCCGACCTTGGATAAGCAGCATCAAGAGCGCAGCCGCGAGGACCCGGACATTATCTATTTGCAGGATCAGGTATCTTTGATGCGGCGCAATAAGGAGCGCACCCAGATTTCGCTGAACGAAAAGGTACGAATTCAGCAGAAAGAAGACCTGGAGCGCGAGCAAATGGAAATCGAAAACAAGCGCCGAGTCGCCAAGGGGCTGAAGCCGTTTGAAAATCTGAAGGCGTATCAGACCTATGAAGAAGAAGAGGAAGCCAACGCCGAAAAGCTGGCAGCACAAAGCCGCCGCAGCATCGATACAGATTCGGACGCGCTGCTGAATGAAGCTGGGTATATTCTTATCGACCTGGTCGAGATGATGAAAACTCCGCAGCAGCAAGTGGCGAACTTCTAAGCCCCCAATGCCACCTTCTCAAAACCAAGGCCCTGCGGGGCCTTTTGTTTTTTCCGTCGCGCTTATGTTATAAGCCAAGCCCCGTTTTGATCCGGTTGCGAGTCAGTTTATGAAATGTGTCTCCTTCAACGTCAACAGCGTCCGTCTTCGGCTTCACCAAATCGCCGCAGTCATCGCCCACCATCAGCCGGATTTTATCGGCTTGCAGGAAACCAAGGTCACCGACGGTGAATTTCCCATAGAAGAAATTAACAGCATGGGGTACCACGTCGAGTTTTTCGGTCAAAAAACCCATTACGGTGTAGCACTCATGTCCAGACACCCTTTTTTGGACGTCACCAAAGGGTTTGTCGGCGATACACCCGATGAGCAAAAGCGCTTTATCGGCGGCACTTTCCAGACCGCAGACGGCAACAGCCTGCATATTCTCAATGGCTATTTTCCGCAGGGAGAAAACCAGGACCACCCAGTGAAGTTCCCCAATAAGCGCCGCTACTATGCCGATCTGCTAACACATCTGGACAACCACTACAGCAAAGACGACCACCTGATTGTGATGGGTGATATGAACGTATCTCACACCGACCTCGACATTGGTATCGGTGAAGAAAACCGCAAACGCTGGCTGCGCACTGGCAAGTGCAGTTTTTTGCCAGAAGAACGCGAGTGGTTACAGAAAGTGCTGGAGTGGGGGTTGGTGGATACCTTTCGCAACCTGCACCCCGAAGAAGCCAATCGGTTCAGTTGGTTCGATTACCGCAGCCGCGGGTTTGACGCGGACCCCAAGCGCGGCCTGCGTATCGACTTGATTCTCGCCAGCCGCAACCTGGCTGAGCGCTGCGTCGCCGCCGGCATTGACTACACCGTTCGCGCTATGGACAAACCGTCTGATCACTGCCCCGTCTGGGCGGAGTTCCAGTACTGAGGCCGACAAAA
>CAYZVN010000012.1:36100-51103 GCA_964482025.1 uncultured Saccharophagus sp.
CTGCGGGGCTCGGGCAGTAATTTGTCGAGCTTTTCCAAACTCTCGCTATCGCCTTTGTAGGCTTCTGCCATCCGGTTGAGGTGGTTATTCGCCTCGACCGCCTGGCCGATGCTGTTCAAGTAAGCGACATACGCCAGGTCCATATCGATATTCTTGCCGGTGCTTTCCTCCAGCAAGCCCATTTGCTCGCGCACACCCGCTTTCGCCGCATCTATTTGTCCCGCCTGCGCTTGCACTCGGGCCATCAGCAGACGCGCCTGCAGCTCCTGATCGACACCCAAAGCCTGGGCCCCGATAAGCTTTTCCAGGCAGCGCTTGCTCTCCGTCACCAGCTCGGCTTTATCCATATCGAGGTTGTGCTCGAAGCTATTAGCAGCCGCGTTGAGGAAGGTGAGTCCGTCCGCGAGATCTCGGTGACAGGAGAGCTCACCAAGCTTCATGGCCTCACCGGCGGCGCGCAGCGTCTGCGCCATATCACCGTTATTCTCCGCAACTTTGGCAAGCCGGCGTTGACGCAAGATTGAGCGCGGGCAAAGCGCCACGGCTTTTTCCACACTGGCTTGCAAGGCCTCAAATTCCCGCTCCTGCTCCAGAATATTGGCCATCTCATCGTGGGCAGGAAGATACAGTCGACTCTCGAAAATCAGTTCCTCCAACTCCTCTTTGGCGGCCTGGACATCGCCTTGGGCGTAGCGAACTTTCGCCAGCCCCAACGCCGCCCAATCGACTCTTCGGTTTTCCAGCACATGGCGGTACAGGCTTTCGGCCTCGCTATAGCGGTGCAAGCGAATCAAGGTTTCACCCAATAGCTTCTGCGCCAGCGAGACATGACGCCCTCGCTCCTCGACTAAACGCTTCAATTCTGCAGTGGCGGTTTGCAGATCGTCGGCGTCGAGCAGGCGGCGCGCATTCAGCAGCGAGTCGCGAATCTGGATCAAGCGGGTGATGCGCTGCTCGAGCACCTGCAAATTCAGAGGCTTCATCAGGTAGTCGTCCGGCTCACAGTCGTAGGCGGACAACACCATATCCTTACTGGCCTCGGCGGTGACCATAACAAATAAAGTCTGATGAGGGATGAGATTGCGGAAGCGCAACTCCTCGAGAATATGCTGTCCGCTTTTGCCAGGGCCGAGATTGTAATCGCACAAGATCAGATCGAACTTGCGATCTTTACACCAGCGCAGGGCTTCCGAGGCCTTGCTGGCCTCTTCGATATGTTTGACGCCCAGCTTGCTCAGCATGCTCATCATGGTCGAGCGGAAGCTGGAAAAGTCGTCCACAACGAGAACGTGAAGTTTTCCTGGATCCTTGAGGGGCATTGCGACCTCGTGCAACAAATAAATACCGCCAGAATGCGGCGGCTCGATTGTTACAAGTGTAGTCGACGGAATCCGCTATTTGCGTTCCCCGAACGCTTGCGGAAGCAGAAAAAGGATTAGCGAACGGGTGATCAATGATGGCGCCCGTCACTCCAGTAACGCAGCTCATGCAAATCACCGGCGACCAAGGTTTCGGCATCGATAAAGTGATCGACTCCGGCTGCCAGCATGCCCGCCTCCGCCGAGGCTGAGCCAACACCAAGAATGGTCACTAAAGCGTCTTTTGGCGATTCCTGTTCGTAGGAGCGTATCGCGCGAATAGGCTCTAAATCCTCAACGCCGCTACTTTCCACCACAACCATGCGGAAGTCGTCTTCTTCCAGCGCTTTGACCGCCGCGCGTGCATCCGCCACTCGGCGGATATGCAACTCGGGTTCACCCAGTGGCTGGGTCTGATCGAGGAAACCGCCTGGACCAAGCCATAGAACACGACAAGGTCCCTCTATCACCGGTTCAAGGGCGGTGGGGTGCTCTTCGAATACTCTAGAGGCCACCACCTCAAACTCAAAGATGCCCGAGGGTTTATTGATGAAATGAATCAGCGGGCTGGCCTGCGCCACACGGTCTTCGAAGTACTGTCGACCAATATCGGAGCAGATAACAAACTGCTGAACATATTTCAGGTCGGCGTGACTTAATAAATCATTGCAAAACTGCACGGGAGCTTCGTCGCCAGAGGCGGCCTTGTAGACAACGCACTCAACCGCTCGGTCCTGTGCCAAAGCGTCGGCAAGCGCGTGGAACGCCTTGCGAAATTGGTTGACCGTCTGCACGTCAAACCCCATGGCATCCAGATCCACGCGCTTATGGTCGAGCCAGCGGGGATTGGGATGGATCAGCAGCAGCCGGCGACCTTTAAAACGCAGGCGGTGGTACTCCGGCCGCTCGTTAGGTTCGGCCATTGTCAGCGGCAGGCGTAAGCGGAGGTTTTTACCATCCTTCGAACCGGATTCATTAATGTCCAAGTGGCCTTTCAACGCCTCTGCGACGCCTTTCGCCAGGATCAGTTCGAGATTCGCGACTATGCCGCGCTCTGGCTCTCCCTGGAAAAACAACCGCTTGCCCGACTCCGATTGGCGTGCAATCACCACGTGCAGCTGGCCAGCGGCTTCGTATTCACGCAGGAATTCCACTTCGACAAAAATCACACCGCCTTGCGCCTGTTGAATACTACTTCGCACCATGGCGGTGACGATTTGTCCCAAGCGTTGCGGATCGCCATATAACCGACACGGCAGTACGGGGGACAACGCAGTTTCGAGTTCGATGCCCTTGCGCTCCGCCTCATTGACCATGCCGTGAATCAGATGTTGAAGGTAGTGGCGGCTGTTAAAAATATGCGGCTGCACCGTCATGTCTTTGGACACCACCTGACAAAAATCATCGACATTGCGATAAATGCGCTCAAGGGCGCTGCGCTGACTGGCAACAGTAACGGGCGATGGCGGCGCGCTCCCTTCTGTTGGCTGAGGGGTAGCGAGCATCTGCTGCATTTTCTGCCGGAGCAACTGCAGGTAATCGTGGGTAAGCTGGGTAGAGGCGATGGTATCGCGCTTCTCCTCTTCCAGGCTTTCCGTCTTCTTTGCCAACATAAATTGCGCTTCCAAGCGGTCCCAATAGCTGTTGGCGATAAGGTCGCAATGATGATTTAAGATCCAGTAAAAAATCAGTAAAACGCAGCCGTAGAATACGCCGACAAATTCACCGATAAAAAAAGTACAGCAGGCCGCCGGCACTATGCCGAGAAATTGGTAGATCGTTAAAAAACGTTTATAAGGCGCGAAGGCATGAGCCGTGGTGGAAAAAAACACCACGGTATACAGCCACATAAATGACGCCTCTCCCTCCATATTCATCACCAAGGTCACACTGCCGAGCGTCACTCCCCACCAAGCGGCACCCACCAAGGTCGCCAGAAAGTATTTATTACGCCAGCTTCCCGGCGCGCGCGGGTAAATGGTGTCCATGCGAAATAAAAGGTAACCGCGCACCGCCGTCGTCAGGATCAGGCCGAGGGTCAGGACAATTGCCAGGGGTTGGTATTGCTGAATAAAGTTTTGCTCAACCAGTAAGCAGAGCGTGTAGACAAGGACATTAGAAATGAGTCCGCGGCGGCCATACTTGGCCATGCGGATATCGGTGTCGCGGATGATTTGCCGGTCTTTCTGAACTTTGCTTTGCGGCTCAAACAGCTTCAGTATCGACATGCCTTTTCCCGGTTCTGAGGACAACTTTTACGCCCTGGGGCGTAAAGGCAGCACATTCTACTCCATGATGACAACCCAGACCTATCCGCTCGGCCGCGCCAAAAAAAAGCCTGCTGCGCAGGCTTTCCGAGAACGGTCTCTTGTTAAATCTTGTCGGTCAGTTCCGGCAAGGCTTCGAACAAATCCGCGACCAGGCCGTAGTCGGCCACTTGGAAGATGGGGGAGTCGGCGTCTTTGTTGATGGCAACGATCACTTTGGAATCCTTCATGCCCGCCAAATGTTGGATCGCACCTGATATTCCCACCGCGATGTAAAGGTCGGGGGCGACAACTTTACCGGTCTGCCCTACCTGCATGTCGTTGGCGACAAATCCGGCATCAACGGCAGCACGCGAGGCGCCCACCGCGCCGCCGAGCTTATCGGCCAAAGCGTACAGCAGCTGAAAGTTTTCCGCGTTCCCCAGGGCACGGCCACCGGAGACCACGACGCGGGCAGAGGTCAGCTCGGGGCGATCGGATTGCACCAACTCCTCGCCGACAAAGCTGGACAAGCCACTGGCCGGCAGCGCCGCTAGCGGCTCAATGGCGGCGGCGCTCTGATCTGCCGGCACCGCGTCAAATGCAGTGGTGCGCACGGTCATCAGCTTCACCGCTTCGTCATTTTGTTCAGTGGCAATTACGTTGCCGGCATAGATCGGACGAACGAAGAGGTTGGCCGCTTCAATCGCCATCACATCGGACAGGGGCTGCACATCCAGCAGCGCAGCAACCCGCGGCACTAAATTCTTTCCGTTACTTGAGGAAGGCGCGAGGATCGCGCTGTACTGCTGGCCCAGCGAGGCCACTAAGGGCGCTATATCTTCCGCCAACTGATGCTGGTAATGCTCGGCATCTGCCAACAACACCTGTTTTACCCCCTGGTAGCGCGCAGCGGCTTCCGCTACGGCTTGACAGTTGGCGCCGGCGACCAGCACATGAATGTCTTCGTTGAATGCTTGAGCCGCAGCAAGAGTATTGCCGGTCGCCGCTTTCAATTCGTGATTATCGTGTTCAGCAATGACCAGGACGCTCATGAAATCACCTTCGCTTCGTTTTTCAGTTTGTTGATCAGCTCATCGACGTTAGCCACTTTGATGCCGGCTTTGCGCGCTGCAGGAGGCGCGACTTTGACAAGCTTGCTGCGGTTCGAGATATCGACGCCGAGGTCGGCGATGGGGAGTGTGTCGAGAGGCTTCTTTTTCGCTTTCATAATGTTCGGCAGCGACGCATAACGCGGTTCATTTAGACGCAGATCGGTCGTCACTACGGCGGGGAGCTTAAGCTTGAGGGTCTGCAGGCCGCCATCGACTTCCCGGGTCACTAAGGCTGAACCCTCGGCGATCTCCAGTTTGGAGGCAAAAGTCCCCTGCCCCCAGCCCAACAGCGCGGCCAGCATTTGGCCGGTTTGGTTGTTGTCGCCGTCGATGGACTGTTTGCCCAGAACCACCAGCTCCGGCGCCTCCTTGTCAACCACTGCTTTGAGCACTTTGGCAACACCCAGAGGCTGTAAGCGCTCCGTGGTTTCCACCAAAATGGCTTTGTCCGCCCCCAATGCCATAGCCGCGCGCAGCTGTTCCTGGCACTTCGCATCGCCGACGCTGACCACGACGACTTCACTGGCAAGCCCTTTTTCCTTCAACCGAATCGCTTCTTCCACCGCAATTTCGCAAAAAGGGTTGATCGCCATTTTGGCATTGGCGATATCGACACCAGAGCCATCGCTCAGGGGGCGCACCTTCACGTTGTAATCGACGACGCGTTTGATCGGAACAAGTATTTTCATGGGCATAGAGCTCCTTTGGGAGACGAAAGAACGGGAGTATAGCGAGAAACAATCGATCAATTCGAGAGCTGAACGGCGAGCCTTGGCTGTGGAACCATAGGCCTTAACTAAGAGGACAAGATGATGGCGAAAACGCCAGCTTCAAGTGATCGCGAGAGAATTACCTTGCAGCGGCGAACCAATACCACTATAGGCGTATAATCAGCCGATCAATAATTCAACATTAAGCAATCGAGGAGCCGAGGGTGGAACGAGAGTCGATGCCGTATGACGTAGTGGTGGTTGGGGCAGGCCCGGCCGGACTGGCCGCCGCCTGCCGCCTGAAGCAATTAAACAGCGAAATCAGCGTGTGCGTGGTGGAAAAGGGTTCAGAGGTGGGCGCGCATATCGTTTCGGGCGCGGTATTCGATACGATCGCGCTGGAAGAGTTATTCCCGGATTGGCGGGAAAAAAGCGCGCCGGTCCAGACCTCGGTTACCGATGACCATATCTTTTGGCTGGGCAGCGCAACCCAGTCCACCCGAATTCCCAATTGGGCAGCTCCCAAGACCATGCGCAACCACGGCAACTACATTGTCAGCCTCGCCAACCTTTGCCGCTGGCTAGCTGAACAAGCCGAACAGCTGGGGGTGGAGGTGTTTCCGGGATTTGCCGCCGCCGATGTCCTGTACGCGGAAAATGGCGCCGTCAAAGGCATCTTGATCGGCGACATGGGCGTGGATGCCGCCGGCCAGCCGAAACCGAATCACACCCCCGGGATGGAATTGCACGGCAAATACACCCTGTTTGCCGAAGGCTGCCGCGGCCACTTAGGCAAGCGTCTGATCGCACACTTTTCATTGGACCGCGACGTCGAGCCACAGCATTACGGACTGGGTATCAAAGAAATTTGGAAAGTGCCCGCCGAACAGCATCGTCAAGGACTGGTCGTCCACGCCACTGGCTGGCCATTGAATGAGAGCGGGTCGACCGGTGGCGGCTTTCTCTATCACATTGAAGACCAACAGGTTGCGCTCGGCCTGATCACCGATCTCGCGTATCAGAACCCTTACGTCAATCCCTTTGAGGAATTCCAACGCTTTAAGCACCACCCTGTGATCAAACAGGTGCTCACCGGTGGGCAGCGCCTGGTATACGGCGCCCGAGCACTCGCCAAGGGTGGCCCGCAATCGCAACCCAAGATGCATTTTCCGGGTGGGTTATTGCTGGGGGATAACGCGGGAACGCTGAATGCGGCAAAAATCAAAGGCTCCCACACCGCAATGAAAAGCGGCATGATTGCCGCAGAAGTCGTGGTCCGCGCTCTGAGTGAAAATCGCGAGCACGACGACCTAGTAGAATTTGGCCCGGCGTATCGCAACAGCTGGGCCTGGAGTGAATTGCATACCCAGCGCAATTTTGGCCCCGCTGTCCATAAATGGGGACCGTTCCTCGGCGGCGCTTATGCCTTTGTGGATATCAATCTATTTAACGGCAAACTCCCCTGGACACTCTCCGACCCGGTCGCAGACCACGCTCAATTGCAGCGTGCCGCCGACAGCAAACCCATTGAGTATCCCAAGCCGGACGGGGTGATTAGTTTCGATCTCCTCTCCTCGGTTTACCTTTCCAACACCAACCACGAGGAAGATCAACCCTGCCATTTGAAACTCGCCTCGCCGGATTTACCGATTGCGAAAAATCTGCCCGAATTCGCCGAGCCCGCGCAGCGCTACTGCCCTGCGGGGGTATACGAAGTTTTGGTCGCGGAAGACGGATCGCCAAGGTTCCAGATCAATGCGCAGAACTGCGTCCACTGCAAAACCTGTGATATTAAGGATCCACTGCAAAACATTACCTGGGTGACGCCTGAGGGCGGCGGCGGCCCCAATTATCCCAACATGTAAACGCGCGGATCATTCAAATTCCGCAGCTCCGCGCAAGCGCGCGAGCATTGTGCGCAGAGTGGGTTCGGCCAAGTCGCCGACCCGCTGTTCGCGCCAGCGCCAGCCGCTGACCGCCTCGCCCGTCAAGGTATCGAGCAACTTCCCGCTGCGTGCGTCGTAAACTTTCATTACCAGCTGTAAGCGGTCGCGCCCCGTCGGGTCGTCGCTTAGCGCACCACTATCGGTAACTTCGCGGACGCTGGAGCGCCTGTCAGCCACCTCTGTGAGACTCAAATGAATTCGCACATCGAACTCTTGTTCACTGAGGGTCGAGGTGTTATTCGCCAGAAGGCCCGCCCGGTGAAACCATTCGCTCGCAATCGCCTCCAAAAGTTGGTCGAGGTGACGACTCAAGCGCGGATACCCATGCGGGTCGAGACCGACCACAGAGGTGGGGGCAAGATGAACAGCTGTTCCCTCGGGTAGCGACCAGGAGCCGGTGCGCGAAACCTTGATCGAGGTGCCCAAGCCTAGATCGCGCAGCATCGAGCGACTGAGATCGCGCGTATACTGTGCGGTGCAAGCTGACAACGTCACGGAAATCAGCACAGGGACGAGCACTCGCACTACACTGAAAAAAGACTGACCAACCACGCGGGCCTCCAATGGATATCACAGTTATCCGGTTATCGGCGCGCGGGCAATTCCATTTAGCTTTAATCCGCAAGGCTGCCACATGCTCGAACAACTTTTGGATCTTCAGGCTATCGACAGCCACCGTTTCACTACCCGCAATCATCAAGAAAGTTTTCGCAAAACGATTTTTGGCGGCCAAGTTCTTGCCCAGGCACTGATGGCCGCAGGGCGCACCGTCCGCAACCGGCCGGTCCACTCCCTGCACGCCTATTTTTTGCGCGCCGGTCGTATCGACAGCCCGGTGGAATATTGGGTTGAGAATATGCGCGATGGCAACGCCGTCTCGGCGCGCTTTGTCCGAGCGATTCAGGAAGGAAGCCTCATTTTTACCATGCAGGCCTCGTTTCATAAGCCCGAGAGCGGCTTTGAGCACCAGGCATTTACCCCGGGCCAATCCTTGTCGTCAGAGGCTATGCTCAATCAGTCTCCCGACGAGGGCGAAAGTATCGCCCGGGAATTTAGCGAGCTGGGTGTCGCGCCCATCGACTTCATTCCCTGCGACCGCGGCATTTTTGAAGCCAAACCAAGCGACAGTCACAGCTCCGAATTTTGGGTGCGCTGCCGCGAGCCGCTGCCGGCGGATCCGCTAAAGCACTTTTGCGCGCTGGCGTTCGCTTCCGATCTCGGTTTGCTTGCCACCTCGATGCTCCCGCACCCGACCAGTTTGTTTCACGGCGAGATTTATCCGGCGAGCATGGACCACTCCATCTGGTTCCATCGAACCCCGAGCTTCAATGACTGGCACCACTACCTGACGGATACCCCATGGGCAGGCAACGGCCGAGGCTTTTGCCGCGGCGCTTTATACGATCAGCAACAGCGCATCGTGGCCTCTGTCAGTCAAGAAGGCATGATCCGGTCCCGCCGTTAAGCGGCTTATGCCGTCTGCGTCCACTGAGAATAGCGTCTATACTTGTTTTAAATTCGCCTGATACTGCCAGAGGAGACCCCATGGGGCGCACCACTGTTGCCGACGCCGTAAGGAGCTTGGAAACGCTGCTGCAGGTTTTGGATAACGCTTATTGGGAATCGTCTGAAATCACCCATAAAGATGTGATTTACGACATCATCAGTATCATGCACATGGAAAAAAACGAGTTGGCAAAGCTCAGTGTGGAAGATCATTACATGGCCTATGAGCCGATTACTGCGGAGTTCCGCAACAGCCAGGGAAAGCTCAAATTCCTCCACAATAATTTGCAACACTGGATTCACCGCTCCAGCACACTTAAGCAGCTCGAAGTGGAGTTGCCGATGACCGTCCAGCTATTGAACCAGCATTAACATTACCCAGGCATTTTCTCCGACCACTTGTGGCCCAATTCGGGCCATTTTTTTATTTTGCAATGCAGCGAAATAGCGTTGGGATTTTGACGAACGTCGCCCAGCGGTCAGGTTTTATGCCCCGCCCTAGGAATTAACAAGATAAGTATTGCTAAACGATTTAACGGTGGACTGGCAAAAACCCCGTAATGTTCGATACTTACAGTAACTGATGTCATTCATCCCCCCAAGTGTAATGGCATCGGTAGAGCTACTCTGAGTAGCTCGGTGAGGATGAAAATCCTTAATGTTTCACTCCTAATGGTCCTGGCCCGATGTTCCCCCGAGCATCGGGCTTTTTTTATTCTTGTCCTTATTTTTTTGCTTTTGGCCTTATTAATGCGAAAGCCGATGATCTCGATACCGGGGCTGCGCCACTACAGGGGTCAGGCGATCTGGCTTTGAATCGAGCTCAGTAACTCTTCATCAGTCCAAGGTTTATTGAGATAGGTGTTGACCCCTGCGCGAGCGGCCAGAGTTTTGTGCTTTTCCGTGGCGCGCGAGGTGATCATGATAATCGGCACCTCTTTGGTGTCGTCATTCGAGCGCAGGTGACTGGTTAATTCCAAGCCGTTCATCCGCGGCATTTCCAGGTCTACCAAAATCACCGTGGGAATTCGCTGCTGAATGATTTGGATCGCCTCGAAACCATCCTTCGCCGTATACACCTCCATCCCCATATCACCGACGAACTGCGCCAGCGAGCGCCGCGCGCTGAGTGAGTCATCGACGATTAAGGCCACCGGACGCTCCTTAATAAGATCGTCGTCCAGATGACGTAACCGCTGGGCAAAGCGCTTGCGCCATCCCTCTTCGGCCGCATTGGCTAAAGTCAGCCCCGGCAGCTCGTAGAGATCTACCACCGGAGATACCCGCCCGTCACCCAAAATAGTCGCCCCCACTACACCCGCCACCTTATAGGTGGTGCTCGATAGCGGCTTGATAATTTGCTCCTCACTTGAGCGAACCGTCTCCGCTAACACGCCGCAGCGCCGGCCTTCGCGGTTGCGCAATACCATCAACGCGGTGTAGCGCTCGGCGTGGCGAGTATTCATAAAAATCAGATCTTCCAGGCGAAACACCGGCAGCGGCGCTTCTTCCCCCTGTAAGCGATACGAGAGGCCATCCCGCTGCTTTTCCAGGCGATCAGGCTCGAGATAAATCACCTGCTCCAAGGCGCGGGAGATAATACTTACGCGATGTTCACCCATTTGCACAACCAGCGTATGGGCCGACAAAATGCTCATCGGTGCCACTAGCGTAAAGGTGGTGCCGTATCCCGGTTGACTGCTGATCGACAGATTGCCTTTGAGCAGACGAATCTGCTCGTTCACCACATCCAGCCCCACCCCTCGCCCCGAGGTTTGTGTCACTTCCTGGCGAGTGGAAAACCCGGCGGTCAATATCAGCGCGTTCAAATCCGCCGCACTCAACTTTGCTCCGGCAGGCACAAGTCCGCGTGCCACGGCAGCGGCGGCAATTGCCTCATAATCCACCCCGCGGCCGTCGTCCCGACACTGCACCACGACCGTATCGCCAACCCGGGAGAACTCCAAGATGATACGGCCCGCTGCCGGTTTGCCAGCGGCCAACCGCTCCTGCTCCGAGGCTTCGAGGCCGTGATCCACCGCGTTGCGAAGCAGATGCATAATGGGATCCACCAGCGTGGTCAGCACGCGGCTGTCCGCCATCACCTCTTCGCCTTTTATCTCCAGTACCGCCGCGCGCCGGGTCAGCCGCGCCGCCTGCCGCACGCACCGCTGGAACCGGCTGGTAAAAACGCTCACCGGCAACATGCGGATATTCAACAGCAATTCTTGCGACTCAAAGCCGAGCTGACGCTGGTTGAGCACGAGATTTTTTAGCGACTTGACCTCGTCCTCCAAATCGATAAATGCCTCGTGAGCATCTGTCGTCACTTCGTGTAACTGACTGGCGAAGCTATTGAGTTCGTTGTAGCGCTCCAGCTCCAGAGGATCCATTTCCTCTTCCTGGACACTGCCAGTAGCCGATGCCATCGCCGTTTGCAGCTCCAGTAAGCGCTCCAATTCCTGGGCCAGCTGACGCAGTTGTGCGTGATAGGTTTCCGCCGCACGCACGCCACTATTAACCACCTCAAGGCGGCTGAGAATTTGCGTGTTGCCAATCTGGCTTTCGCCGCTTAACCGCAGCAATTCTTGCGCTTGCGCCTCGGAAATATTAAGCGTCGTCTCAAAAGCTTCTTGCGGCTCCGCAGCCGGTTCGGATTTGCGCTCTTGGGCTGTCGCAGATGCGCGTTCGGCGGGCGCCTTCGCTATGGATAATGCCGGTGCGGGCTTGTCTTGAGCCACCACAGGAGTCGGTGACGGCCGGTGGTACACATCCTCCAGCAGCGGAATTGCATCCTCTGCAGCGGGCGTAGGACTTGTCGCCAGCACCTCCTCAAAAATTGCCTCTTCTGCCTGCTCGAGCTGCACCGTTGCGACCGCAGCTTCGATAATTTCGCCGTGGAGTGGCGCCTGCTCGCCCGGCGTCGTAAATGGCACCACATTATCGTACTCAGGTGCCGCCGGGTCGCTCTCGCTAGCGTCGCCGCGCAGCATGTCCAGAACGGCTTCCATCACCTGCGGCAACTCGGTCGGCCTAGGGCCCACGCCCACCATAAATTCGGAAATAGCCGACAGGCAGTCAGCGGCGTCTTGCAATAAAAAACCCAGGCGCGATTGATTTTGAGTGTGTTTAGTGGAGAGTTCGAGCAAGTCTTCCAAGTAGTGAGTCAGGTTGGCAATCCCTTGAATGCCGACCACGTTTGCGGCACCTTTAAGTGTATGCGCAACGCGCTGGGCGATCCGCAATTGCACATCGTCTTCCATGATGAGGTACTGCTCAATGGCGCGCTCAAAAGCGGCAACCTGATTCGGCAATTCAATCAATAATCCGCGCAACAATTCGGGGTTGATATCCTCGCCCACCGCCAGTGACACCATGGCTTCGGTGACCTGCTCCGGGTATTGTGGCGCGTTTTCATCCAGCAGAATTTCCGAGTGCTGAAACTGCTCTGCTAAAGCCGCAGCATCCGCACCCACAAGGGGAATCGGCCAAGTGCTGTCGGCCAAATATTGCAATAAAGCCTCTACCGCTTTTTGCTCGTGATGATCGTCGCCAACGTATTGCAAGTAACCCAGCAACATAACGCCCCAGGACTGCACCAAGTGTTGCTGCGCTGAAGATAAAGGTTCGACAGCTGCGGCCCACGCCTGAAAATTGGCCATCAAACATTCACAGGAAGCCGCGACGCCGGTTAATCCCACCAAGCGTGCGGCATTACCAATATTTTCGGCCTGAACTTCCTGCTCCTCAAGGCATTGAATCCGCGCGATATTATCGCTGCTACTTAAGGGTGCGTAATCGCCGTTGATAATATCGGCAAGCTCACTGCGCAACAGATCGACAAGTTCTTGTTGTTGGGAAGAAATTGTCACAAATTTCCGTCCTCGATCTCAGGGGCTATTAAACAGGCATTAACCAGCTTGGGACATGGCATCCGTGTCGTCGCCGATATCGGCGGGCTCGGGCAAAACCGGCACTGCGAGGTTTTCCGGCAACACGAACACGTTCACCCGCTCCAGCAACACTTCGGCAAAATGCTTCAGGCTATCGGTATGCCGCTTCTGCTGCACAAGTTCGCTGCCGGTTTTTTCGGTGAAGTGACGAATAATATTCGCACGGTCGCGAATTTTGTTCGAAATCTGCGCCTGCTGTACCGAGCTGTGCGAAATCACCTGTACCGTCTCCACCAGTTGGCGCGTTGCGTCTTCGGTGACTTCCATACGTTTTTCGGCCTGCTCACCCAGCCGGGTTCCCTCGGCCACTTCGGTAATCAGCTTGTTCATGATATTAACGGTGTCGGACGTCTCTACCCGGATATTGTTTACCATCGAGGCAATTTCGGCGGTTGCCTCGCGGGCGTTTTCCGCCAGTCGCTGAACTTCGTCGGCGACCACCGCAAACCCTTTACCGGCCTCGCCGGCAGAGGCGGCGTGCATACTCGCGTTCAAGGCGAGAATGTGAGTGCGCTCGGCGATGGTGTTAATCAAGTTAACGATACCGGAAATTTCCTGAGAGCGATCACCCAGGCGCTTAATCCGTTTTTCCGTTTCCGAAATGGTCTCTCGAATGGTTTGAATTCCACGCACTGTCCGCATTACCGCTTCACGCGCCTGCTGGGTATCGGCGATGGTTTTCGAGGCGATGTTGTCCGCCGTTTCTGCCCGCGAGGCAATTTCGTTCATCGCGCGGGCGGACATATCCAGCGCTTTACTGGTCGCCATAACCTGCTTGCGCTCATCTCCGGCAACGCGTACCACCGCACTGGACTGACGCTGTAACAGGTCGGAAATCGCGTTGACCTGCTCGGAAATGTCTTTTACCTGAGCCAATGTCTTCGCCGTTTCATTCGTTAATAGGTTCACCGCATCCGAAATGGTGCCGGTAATATCCGCCGATACCGGAACCTTGATCGTCAGATCTTTTTGCGCGATAGCCCCGAGGGCGCGAATCAGCGAGATAATGGAGTTGTTAAGTTGCTCATTTTCAAGCGCCTGCTCTTCCAGAGTATGGATACGTTCGTCCAATAGAATATTGAACGCCTGGCCGAGATCGCCCAGTTCATCTTTTTGCAAAAGACGCACCCGCGCTTTGAGGTTGCCTCGGTTAATGCGGCGAATGACGTTCTGGATGTGGGCCATCGGAAATACGATGCTTTTGTAGATAAAAAACACCCCTACCGCCACTGCCATCACTACTACAAACCCCAAGCCGACGAATGTCACCATGGACACCTGGGATTTATATGCGTTTTCCTCCGCTGCTGTGGCGGCAAACTGGCGCAGATGCTGACCGGCATCGGCCATCCCCTTCGCCATCTGCGCGCCTATATCACGCAATTGACGCTCAAGTGCGGAGACCTGTACAACAATCGTAGAGACTTGATCCAGCTGGGCGGTGTAATGATCGACCGCAGCTTTGAGCGAATTCCTTTGTCCTTCCGCCAGATTTGACGCAGCCAACTCCGAGAAGAATTCCGAGCTGTAGCGGTCGAATTGCGCTAAAGCGGCTTCACCCAAAGTGGCGACAAACTCGCTCTCCGCCCGTCGCATATTTAAATAAGCGGCGACCAATGCCGTGTCGCCGGTGTTATAGAGTGCGCTGTCCACCGCTTCTGCAGCAGCTAAAAGTTCCTGGCGCAAGCCCTCGCTTACTTGATTGCCTAAGCTCAGCAAGTGCGCGGCCACCTCTCGGTAGGCCTGCTCATAATTTTGCAAGTTCGCCTCGATCTCTTGCAGATTTGCCGCAATTCCGGTCCAGTCTCCCTGAGTTTGCAATTGCGCTAATTTTTGTCGCAAGTTCGCTGTCAATTGGTTGTGCTGCTCAAGCGACGCCACATCTTTGGAGACCATCAACTCGGCCAGCAAGCGATTGAGCTCCACCACATCAATGCGTGCCGACCCCAACACCGACTCTTGCTCCGAAAGCGCACTGCTCTGTTGGCGAATGGTCTGCTCGGTGGACATTTGGACGAAGTAGGCGATACCAATCGCCACAAACCCAAACGCCAGACCCGCTACCAGCAACATAATTTTTTGCGATATGCGGAGGTTAGTTGAAATGATCATGTTTAATTCCTGTCAGCGAGCCAATGCAAAAAAATAAACCGATTTTCCACCGCGGTG
>CAYZVN010000012.1:51203-59612 GCA_964482025.1 uncultured Saccharophagus sp.
GAGAAAATGTGCGAACTTTTGCGTATCTAACATCAGCCAATCATGGGTATCCGTCGAAAAAGCCTGTTTGACGATTGATGAGGGCAGCTCACCAAGATTAGAAAGTGTTTGCGAATTCTGCATCAGCGAGTCGCGCGCGACTGCAGTAGGCTTGCCGTCGATGGCAAGTAGCAGACCATTGCTGATGTCGCCCAAAAATAAGGCGTACTGATGGCTTTCATTGACTTGCTCTGCCGCCGGCTGCAGCAAGCGTCGAATGGTGTAATAGGGAATGATATTGCCGCGAACATTGGCGAGCCCCAAGCAGTGATCAGGGGCGTTGGGCATAGGGGTAAAAACCGGCTGACTAATGAGTTCCGCCGCCTGCCCTTCCTCAAGAAGAAAATGCCGATCGGCAACGGCGAAACCGTAGCAGCGAGCAACCAGCTGTGATACGGCCTCCGGCCGGTCAGCAGCAAAGGACAGCGCGTATTCCGCAAGCTCCCAGCGTTCGTCGGGCGCGCCTCCTGCTGCACCAGGATAAATTCTTTCCACAAAATACCTACAGAAAAAGAAGGAGGGCTCGTTAGCTGGTGTCCAACTTAAGTTGTCAGTCAGTCCGCTGGTTATAGAGCACTGATGGTGTCGAGAATCTGCTCCTTGGAATATGGCTTAGAAATCATACCGCGACCGCCCTGTAACTCGCCCCAAACACGATCGGCCTTCTGGTTTTTACTGGTAACAAAAATAACAGGGATTTTGCCGGTTTCCCGATCGCTGGTAATGGTGCGACAAGCCTCAAAGCCATCTACCTCGTCCATCACCACATCCATCAGAATCAGATCCGGGCGATTTTTTTTTGCTTTCTCATAGGCCTCCCGGCCGTTGGTTGCGGTAATGACTTGGTAGCCGGCCCCTTCGATAATCGATTTAAGGTGCTCCAGATCTACCGGGGAGTCGTCCACCACCAATACTTTGCTCGCTGTCATCTTGCCATTGCCTTTATTCAGAAAAATATTTATTTACAACGTCTTCGAAGTCGTTGTGATTTATGGGTTTAACCAGATAAGTATCACACCCCGCCAGTGCGCCTTTGATTTTATCGAAGGCGGACGAGCGGCTAGTCAATAACACAATGGGTGTACTTTTGTTTAATGCACTGCGTTTTATGCGTTTACAGGCGGCATAGCCATCCATGCCGGGCATTACCACATCCATAAAAATAATGTCGTATGCGGTTTTACTGGATGCCTCCAAAGCGGCTTCAGCAGAGTCGACACTATCGACCTCAGTGCCCAGCAAACCAAACTCAATTTCAACCTGTTTGCGCACCGCAAGGCTATCATCCACTACCAGCGCACGCCGCAGGCCGTGGCGCCGATTACCGTTAGCGTCTTCACTTTTCAGTAATTTCAAGCCCGCAATTGTGGTCTCGCACAAATCGGTGGAGTCGTCGCCAATTTGAAATTCCGGAAAAAAATTCAGCTCCTTAATAGTGTATTGATCCAGCAAACGCAGAAGACGAGGGGGATTGACGGGAACGGAAATAGTATAGCCAGCCGATTCTTCCCCCCCCTTTCGTTCAATGCGAATAGGAGGCCGGGAAACGACTTTACCGGCGGGGCGACGGGTCAACCAGTAATTCAGAATATTGGGATTATTGGTGCACAGGATAATCAGATCGATCGTATCGTCCACTTGCTTAGCGTTAGCGGCAATGGGAACGGCTTGATAGCTCCGCGTACGGTAACGTGTAACACCAAAAATACGGCTTAGTGCTGCAAAAGCGTCGCGGGAAGCACCCACAACCCCGACACGAAAAACGCGCGGTGCTTTGGCCTGGCTTTTGATTGGATTCTGCATTGACAACCGTCGATACCTCGGCTTTTCAGTCCAGTGAAGAGCTCCAATGTTGAATGAGCTGTATTCGGTGTAGTCCCAAAAGCTCGGTTACGCAACACCTTGAGTATTTTTTCGGCAATTTCTCAAGCTTTAGCGCCACCATGCTGCTATGTGCGCCACCGAACATAGCGGGTAAGTTTACCCTATAGATTTCTTATGTCGTCAACTTGTCGTGTGAACTATTTGGCTAAATTTGAACATTTGAATCATCGGGAACAAATTAACCAAAGCAGATGCGTGACAAGCCGCTAGAATTCTCGATTCCGCTAAATGCGACAAGATAAAAAATAATCACTTGCTAAACTTGTTTTCTGTCACTCTCGTTTTTACCGCCGAGGTATCCTCATGCAGCATATAGAACCCAGCTACAACCTTTTTCTGGTTGCACTTTCTTTTTTCATCTCTGTCTTTGGTTCCTACACGGGAATATTGCTGGTGAAGGCCGCGCAATCGTCCACGACTAACCGCGCAGCCTGGATTATGGCCGCGGCCACAGCGCTCGGCGGTGGCGCGATCTGGACCATGCACTTCATCGGCATGCTGGCCTACGACATGGGAATGCCAGTCAACTACGACCCTTTGATTACCTTCGCCTCTCTTGCTATCGCAGTCATTGTGGTCGGCATGGGATTGTTCTTTGTCGGCGGCAACCAAAACTCAATCGTCCGACTGCTGGTGGCGGGTGTCATAACGGGGTTGGGGGTTGCATCCATGCACTACAGCGGTATGTATGCCATGAATATGGCGGCGAGCATGAGCCACGACCCGACGCTGTTCGCAGCCTCGATTGTGATAGCCCTGGTCGCCGCCACCGCTGCTTTGTGGCTGGCCTTTAACTTGGAAGGCAATATAAAAATGCTGCTTGCGGCAGTCGTCATGGGTGTTGCCGTATGCGGTATGCACTATGTGGGTATGGCGGCGATGGTCATGGACACCATGGACCACACTGCGCATGTGGAAGAAGGCATCAAGCCGCTTACCCTTGGGCTTTTTATTTTCTGCTTCTCAATGCTGCTATTGGTACTTTGCCTGATCGTCGGTATGGCACAACTGAGCCGCAAGATGTACGAAACCATGGAAGCAGAGGACGATGCGGACGAGCTGGCTCTTGCTTCCGGGCTTGCTAAGCTGGATCTCTCCACCCCCAAACACGGCTGAGATTTTAACGAGCTATCGATATTTATTGTTCACCGGGTGGGCCGTCCACTCGGTGAACAATAAAATATGTCGCCAAAACCATCGCACGGTCACTCTGTTACTTGCATCTGGCACATTTGTGCTTTTAGATTGTCGCGTTGGGATTCGCTGCACCACCGCAACCCTGTTAAGCAAACGCTAAAACGCTAATTAAAAGTTTGCATATTTTTTACATTACCTTGTATTCCGGCATAAAAAATTCGAATTGCGTCCAACGCGTATAAGAATCGTATTTTTGATTTTTTTTGATATTTCACCTTTGCATGGTGTTAGCGCTATAACGCATTAGTTCACGTTGTTAATAATCGGATAAGGAACCCATAGTGAAAATTCTTCTTCTCGCCTCATCTTTTAGCGGTCTTTGCCAACGCGTTTTGCGCGAGCTGCTGATTACCGGACACCAAGTTGAACAGCATTACGGCATGGACCCACCCCGCCTGCGCGAACAAATTGCACGTTTTCAGCCCAGTCTTATTATCTGCCCTTTCTTAACCCATCGAATACCGGATGATATTTGGCAAAACCATCGCTGCCTAATCGTCCATCCGGGAATTGAAGGTGATCGCGGTCCTTCATCTTTGGATTGGGCAATCAGCAGCCAAAAATCCTACTGGGGTGTCACACTGCTGCAGGCCGATGCCGAAATGGACGCGGGAGATATCTGGGGCACAGCCGAATTTCCACTGCGCCAAGCGGGTAAAACCAGCATCTATAAAAGAGAGGTCAGTGAAGCGGCCGTCCGACTGATTAATCGGGCAATCCTCGATGCCGAGCAATCAAGCTTCAAGCCGCGCCCTCTGGATTACCGCAATCCGAACGTCAAAGGCGTCCTGCTCGACACCATGCGCCAGCCGGATCGCAGGATAAACTGGCGAGAAGATTCCACCCTGACCGTACTGCAAAAAATACGCGCAGCCGACACCTCCCCCGGCGTTCTCGATCAGCTGCTCGGCCACGAAGTTTTTCTTTATGGCCCCATTGAAGAGCCGCATCTACGCGGTGAGCCTGGCGAGGTTCTGGCGTTGGCCTACGGCGCCGCCTGCATTGCGACGAAAGATGGCGCGGTATGGATTCGCCAAATGAAATGCCGCCAACACCCTCGCCTTCCCGCAATCAAACTGCCGGCAGCGCAAGTGATTGGGACTCTGGCACCAGAGGAACTCAAAGACCGGCTGAGCCAGACATCGAGCGAAATCCCCAACGACATTCGCGTTGAAGTGCGCAACTGTGCCGCTTATATCTACTTCGATTTCTACAACGGTGCGGCCAGCACCGAACAGTGCAAACGCCTGCTTGAAACCATTCGCAACGTGAAAAAAATGCCGGTAAAAACTCTGGTGTTCATGGGTGGAGAAGACTTTTTCAGCAACGGTATTCACCTCAACCGTATTGAGGCTGCCGACAATCCAGCGGACGAGTCCTGGGCCAATATCAACGCAATCGATGACGTGGTCCTGGAAATCATCAACTCACCCAATCACCTTACCATCGCCGCCCTGCGCAACAACGCGGGGGCCGGGGGCGCCATTTTGCCGCTGGCGTGTGATCGGGTGGTGATTCGCGGCGGCGTGGTTCTCAATCCTCATTACGACAATATGGGCTTGTACGGCTCAGAGTATTGGACCTACCTGCTACCCAAAAAAGTCGGCGCCGAACTCGCCTTCGACCTCGCCCGCGAGTGTCAGCCGATGCTCGCGCTGGAAGCCTTTAACCTAGGGCTTGCCGACACCCTTTTGGAAGAGGACTGGGAAGGGTTTCACCACCATCTCTTTGACTTGGTCGAACGCGCATCTGCCGACACGGATTACCAGGAAACCCTGGTAGTCAAACAGCGCGAGCGCGCGCTTGAGGAAGCCGAAAAACCGTTGCTCAGCTACCGCCAACAAGAGCTGGAAAAGATGCGGGCCACATTTTACGACCCGGACAGCCGTTACCACCGCGAACGCCGGGAGTTTGTTTACAAAGGCAAAGTCCCTGCACACCTGCTGGAAAAAGAGCGAGCACTCACCTAAACGCCCGCTTCCCCCAGGCGCCACGGAAGGCGCCCTATTTCCTCTACCCTGCTCCACTGTTATAGAATCAGGCGTTTTTGCAAAAGTGGGTCTCAAGGCAAACGCGCAACTGCATCCAGTGCTTGAGATCCTCTTCTCTGCTAGCGGGTTTCGGGGCCCTTAGGCGTTTACAGCAAAAACTGTTTTCGGTACCCCCAAACAATTGGTCCGCTGGCAATTTCCAGCATGCACGCACTAGCCCGCCCCATCACCGCTGAGATTCGCCGCGTGAGTATTATCAGTCTGTGGTGACTTCGGGTATGGTGCGTCTTCACTGCTATCAGGCTGCAGCAGACCGGACATTGGATTAACGACAATTGAGAGCAAATGACATGTCTCTTCTTTCACGCTTGTTCAAATCGAAACAACCCGAAACACTGGAGCAGAAGCTTGCCGCTCTCGACCAGTGCTCCCAGGAACAGCTTGCGCAACATGCGCTTCACGGCGAGTTAGAGCCAGTCCGCTTGGCTGCCACGAAAATGCTGGAATTTGGCGATCCGCTGGTGCGCCTGGCAACGCAAACGGACATCTCCCAAAACCTCCAGAGCAGCGCGCGCAAACGTATTGGCGAGTTACTCGATTCCGGCTCTCTTGAAGTTTCCCAGCTGAGTCAAAAAGTGACCGACCAAACCACCCTGCTGGCGCTGTGCGGCTACTCGACTCACGCCGGGCTTGCACTTTTGGAGCAAATTTCCAACGAAAACCTCCTGCTGGAAGTCGCCATTGGCGGCAGCACTACGCAGTTGCGCCAAGCCGCTGCTAACAAACTGGAAGGCCGGGAGGTTCTAGAACAGCTGAGCAGGCAAGCGAAAGGCAAAGATAAATCCGTTTACAAAATTGTGCGCACGAAACTGGAAGTCTTTAAAGAGGAAAAGCAGAGAGAAGCACAAATGGCCGCTGAGGTGAATGCAATCTGCGGGCAGGCGGAGCAGCTTGCTAAGCGCAATGTCGACGATATTTTTGAGATTCGTAAAACGCAGATTGAAAACGCCTGGCAAGGGTTTGCCGAAAAAGCCTCCGGTGAGGCGCAGCAGCGCTACCAGCAGGCAATGGACAAGTGCCAGCAGAAACTCAATGAGATTCTCGAACAAGAAAAAATCAAAGAGGCCGTAAAAGCGGCAGAGCGCGAAGCCAAAAAAGAAGTGCTCAAGGCAGTAGCGCGCTTTCAGCAATTGGTCAACAAGCTGATCACCAACAGTTCCCCCGCGCAAGAGGAGCTGCAGCAGGAGTTGCAGCAACACAGCCGCGAATCTGACGAAGCGCTGGCCGAGGCACAAGCCAAGGGCTTGGACGTCAAGCAGGAGAAGCAGCATTTGCAGGAACTGCGGCGCGCCGCCAACAACTTGCTGCAACACATTCAGCAGCATGGTTCGCTGGAACAACTGACCGAAAAACTGCGCGAAGCCGGCGAAGAACAAGGGAAAAAAATAAAATCCGCCATTGAGGAAATACTGACCCAAGTCCGCGCTTTAAAAGACACACCCACGCCGGAGGTGATAACTCGCAGTCGTCAGGCCGTGGAAGAGTGGAACCTAAAAGCCCAGGCGCGCGCCGAGGCGATCAAGCAATCGATTCGCGACAGTTCCGAACTGATCCGCAAGGGTAATTGGGCGGTATCAAAAGGCTATGTGGGCCGAGCTAGAGCCATCCTTAGCGACCTGGAAAATAAAATTGCGGAGCTCGACCACCTGCCCGCCCATCTCAGCCAAAAATTCGACGACTTAAAACTCTCGATTCAGAAGCTCGGTGACTGGCACGCGTTTGCCGTGACACCCAAAAAAGAAGTGCTGGTTCAGCAAATGCAGGCGCTGGAAAACAGCGATCTACATCCCAAAGACTTGGCCGATAAAATTCATTCACTGCAGGACTCTTGGAAGGAGCTCTGCCGCGGCGGACAAAATCAGGATGAAGAACTTTGGCAGGATTTTCACAGCGCCGCCCAAAAAGCCTACGAGCCCTGCAAACGCTATTTCGACGAGCAAAATGAAACTCGTGAGCACAACGCCAATTTGCGCCGCACCTTGATGGCGCAACTGACCGAATATCTGAATGCCTACGATTGGGAAAACGCCAATTGGAAAGAAGTCGAAAAAACCTTGAAGGCTTCCCGCGACGCATGGATCAGCTACTGGCCGGTGCCACGAAAAGATACCAAAGAATTACAAAAAGGGTTCGATCAATTGATGGATCAACTTTACGGCAAGTTGCACGAAGAATATGAGCGCAATCGCCAAAAGAAACTCGCCGTAGTGACTCAGGCAAAAGGTTTGGTAGATGCCGAGGATACGGCTGCAGCAATCGACACCGCAAAAAAACTCCAAACCCAATGGCAAACCATAGGCCACTGCAAGCGCAAAGACGATCAGGCACTGTGGCAAGAATTCCGCTCTTACTGCGATGCGGTCTTCGAAAAGCGCAACCAAGAAACCGAAGCGCTTAATGAAGAACGACAAGTCGCCAAACAAAATGCTGAGAACATCATCCAACAACTGGAAGCCATACTGGCGAAAACCGGCGATGATTTTTTTGCCGAGAAAGCCCGGGCGGATAGTTTGCAGCAGGCGTTTCAAGCCATCGGCGAACTGCCGCGAGACAGCGCCCGCAGCATTATTGGTCGTCTACAAGAGCTCACGGAAGCCTTGCAGAAGAAAGCCCAAACCGAACGCGAAGCCAAAGTTGTCCGCTCCTGGCAGGAAGTCTTCACCATTGCCGATCAGGTGCGCCGCTACGAAAATAGCCAAGTGCATGGTACACAGAGCGCTGCATCAGAAGAGGTACAAAAACGGATCGCGGAGGCAGACTTTAAATGGCCTTACAACACCCGCGATATCCTCGACCAGCGCCTTAACGACGCCGGCACTTTAACCGCGGCACACGAGGCCGAGGCGGAAGACAAACTTCGCACCCTCTGCATCCGCGCCGAGATCCTCACCGAGCGGCCAACACCCGACGCCGACAAGGCGCTGCGCATGCAATATCAGGTAGAGGCTCTGCAACAAAACTTCGGCCAGGCGCAGGAAGCGAACGACCAAGCGATGGTCGAGCTTTTTAGTGAGTGGCTCGCAGTACCCGCCGCGCCGGACGCCATCTATCGCCCTCTTCAGGAACGCTTCTTGTCGTGCTGGCTCAATTAAGAGCCGGCACTAAAATCGCGTAACCGGGCTTGCAATCTCTCTTTTTTCGGGTATTATCTGCGCCTCTTCGCCGGCCCTCCCGCCGGCGCACTCGGAGCGTAGCGCAGCCTGGTAGCGCACTACACTGGGGGTGTAGTGGTCGTGGG
>CAYZVN010000013.1:0-58475 GCA_964482025.1 uncultured Saccharophagus sp.
TTCGACCACCTTTTGGCAGTCATTTTTCCCGCCCTCCTCAAGGAAGGCGCGTACTGTAATGCCCTTCGAGTGTCTTGTCAAACTCTCGTTGGAAAAAATTGTTGCGGTGGAAATTGTGCACTCAGGCGCCACTACCACATACCACTTCAGCGGCAGCTGCAAAGGCGTCAACTGCTCGCCAATGCCTTCGGCCCAGGCGGTCCTGCCACGCACGAACACCGGTACATCCGCACCGAGTTGACGCCCGAGCTCTGCCAGCTCGTCTTCGGTCAATCCCGTCTGCCAGA
This sequence comes from uncultured Saccharophagus sp., assembly GCA_964482025.1. Classification (GTDB taxonomy): domain Bacteria; phylum Pseudomonadota; class Gammaproteobacteria; order Pseudomonadales; family Cellvibrionaceae; genus UBA5868. The sequence continues at coordinate 288 of CAYZVN010000013.1, forward strand.
GGTGGTTCAGGCCGACCAGGGTGGTCGCAGCATCACTGCTGCCGCCGCCGATCCCGCCACCCATCGGCAGGCGCTTGAACAGGTGTAAATCGGCTCCGGCGCGACACTCGGTGGCTGTCTGCAAGAGCTTGGCCGCGCGATACACCAAATTGTGCTCGACCGGGATGCCGGGAAAGTTGGGTGTCAGGAGGATCTCACCGGAGGTGTTGATGTCCAGGCGCAGATCATCGCCATAGTCCAGGAGCTGAAATAGGGTTTGCAGAGTGTGATAGCCGTCTGTGCGACGACCGGTGATCAACAGAAATAGGTTCAGCTTGGCAGGGCAGGGTAATACCAGTGACATAGGGTGAGGTCAGGGTGAAGCCGGCGGTAGCTCGGGGAGCTGCCAGCGCTTGATAACAATGGTTAGGCGCAGATCATCGCGGGTCGCGAGAATGCGGCTCGGCAGTCGCCAGCCGTCGAAGAGCTCATAGCGACTGTAGGTTACTTGCCAGCCCTGTTGCTGAAGGTGCGAGAGAGCGCCCTCGGCGTCCCGCTCCAGTTGGGTGGGCTGCGGCTTATGTGCCGGTAGGCCGCGCAGCCAGAATTGCAGGCCGGCGACCGGAACCTGCCAGCCGATCACGTCTTCCATCAGCGCCTCTGCCGAGGTTGCTCTATGGACGCCGGTTTTCGCGTTTTCCAGGGTGACTCCGCCAGAGGTGCGGCGCAGCCAAGTGGCGCCCTGCCCGAACGGCCCAAATAAATGGATGGTGTAGTCGGCTTTATCTTGGCGCCATGTGAAGGAGGCACTTTGCCGATCGTCTGCCATCTGGATGGCGATTTTGCCCTCTGCCTGCCAGTGCTTAACGCCATAGAGCGCGATTTCTTGCTGAGTGCTACCGAGCGTCTGGCGAGGAGTGGTTTGGCAGCCGCTGACGACCATCAGCAGAGCGGCTCCCATCAGCCAAAGTGTCCTGGGCAGATGCGCCGTGAATGTTCGGGCATTGGCTCTGGTGCGGCTCATGGTCTGGCACGCAGACGCTGGATGGTTTCGAGAATGATCGGGCTGTCCGGGTGGAGGTGCAAGCCGCGCTGCCAGACTTGCTGTGCCTCCCGCTTGTTTCCGGTTACCCACAAAACTTCTCCCAAATGCGCAGCGATTTCATGGTCGGGCATCAGCTCCATGGCATTGCGCAGATTTTTCAGCGCCGCCTCATGGTTGCCGCGCCGATATTCGACCCAACCCAAACTGTCGATAATGGCCGGGTCATCTGGATCCAGGCGGTAGGCCTCGCGAATGTACTGATAGGCCTCCTCCAGTCGATCGGTGCGGTCGGCGAGGGTATAGCCGAGTGCATTCAAGGCTGCGGCGTTATCGGGCTTTAGCGCCAGCACCTTTTTGAAATCGGTTTCGGCACGCCGCAGATCATCCAGGCGCGTAAAGAGCATGGCGCGGGTATAGAGTAGGCGAGTGGAGTCGGGAAACTGTTCAAGCCCCTGCTGTAGCGGCGCCAATGCCTCATCCAGTTGGTTTTGGCTGCTCAACACGTAGGCTTCCAGGAGATATAAGCCCTCCAGCAACTCTGAGTGATCAGAGGATGTCTCGCTGCGTTTCTGGCGCACTAATGCTACTGCTGCCTCAGTTTCCCCCGCGACCGCCATAAGCTCGGTCAGCTGCGAAAGCGCCGGCAGGTAATCGCTGCCGGGGCCGACCTGGCCAAAATGGTGAACGGCCTGCTCGCGATCATTTTGTGCGGCGGCAATGCGGCCTAGATAATAGTGTGCCGCAGAGTGATGATGGTCGCTTTCCAATAAGCTCTGAAAGCGCGCTTTGGCGGCATCGAGTCGCTGTCGTTCCAGCTCGATCAGGCCGATGGTCATGATCAAGTCTGCATCTCCGGGTGCCTGTTCGAGCAGTGTTTCAAACTGTTTTTGCGCTGCGGCGAGGTCGGTTTTGAGTAGCGTTCTGGCGTATTGCAGACGCAGGTGGGCGTTGGCCGGGTGGAGGGCGATGAGCTGTGCCAGCTTTTCTCTCGCCTGGTCGTGGCGGCCGAGCTGCTGCAGTACCCGTGTCTCTTGGGCTGCCGCCTGAAAGTCATCGGGTTCCAGAGCGGCCGCCGCCTGCGCGTGGCTAAGTGCTTGCTCAAGCTCCCCCAAATCTTGGTAGAGCAGGCTGGCGCCGATCAGAAGCGCTGGCTGCGCTGGGTTTTCCGCGAGCATGCGCTGGTATTCCTCCAGCAGTTTTGCCGACTGGTCGGGGTCCTGACTCTGTTGCGCCCGCGCTGCTATAGCGTCGAGCCCGGAGGTCTCGCCGTGTTCGAGGAGGAACTCTGCGTGGATTATGGCGTCAAGCAACTGATCACTCTGGACCAACTCGGCGGCGGCGATAAAATGCGCCTCCGGGTTCTCTGGCTCGAGGCTCAACCAGTGGTTCGCCATCCGCAACGCGGCGTCGTGGGCGCTTAAGAAGCGCGCCAAGCGGGCGGCGCGGGCAGTGACCAGAGGATCGTCAGTGGCCTCAGCTTGCTGTATGTAATTGCTCAGCATTACGTCGAAGCGCTGGCGCTCCCCCGCGATTTCCGCTACCAGCAGAGCGTATAGTGTGTCGCTGCTAAAGGGGCGGTCCTCGACATAGACCGGCTGCCGCGGCTCCACAGGGACGGGTTCGGGCGGCGCTATCACCTTTTGACTGGCGCAAGAGGACAAAATGAGACACGCCATGCCGGTGCTCAGATAACGTGCGATGCGGGCTCCTCGCGGGGGCAAAGGTGAATACGGCTTGGTGGAGGTGGTGGGTAACATGCACATCTTTCGTTGGTTGAGCGGTCGCTAAGCTTAAATGGCCGAGCGGTTGAGAGAAACTATAATCCAAGACCGAAGCGCGGGTGCTGAAATATGCCCCTGGATGATGCCGACCCCGCTGAAGTTTGGCAAGTTGCGGGCAGCTTTCGTCCATGCACATTTAGAGGGTAGGACTTATGACCCGATCGCTGGTTCACCGCAGCGCCACTTGCCAGTGATTTACGTAAACTAGACAATGCGCGGTCTAGTCGCTGATATGGCAGTAATCATTCCGGTATGACGCTAATCGCCTTTGGTATCAATCACAACACCGCTCCTGTGGAGGTGCGTGAAGCTGTGGCGTTCGCTCCGGAGCAACTGCAACAGGCGTTGGCGAGCATGCGCGCGATGGCGCGCGAAGCGGCTATTTTATCGACCTGTAATCGCACCGAGATTTACGCCGAGCTGGACGAGAGCGCGCCGCAGATACTGTTGGATTGGCTGGCCGCCTTTCACAATACCGATCCGGCAACCTTGCAGAGCTGTCACTACAGCTACCAGGGTGTCGATGCCGCTCGCCATATGATGAAGGTCGCCAGTGGTCTGGATAGCTTAGTGCTGGGCGAGCCGCAGATTCTCGGGCAGATGAAATCGGCGTATGCCATGGCCAATGATGCCGGCAGCCTGGGTTCGCAGCTCCACGCCGCCTTCCACAAGGTCTTCTCGGTTGCCAAACGGGTGCGCTCGGAAACGGCCATTGGCGAGAACCCGGTATCGGTCGCCTACGCGGCGGTCTCCTTGGCGCAGCAGATCTTCTCCGACTTGAAGAACGACACGGCGTTGTTGATCGGGGCGGGCGAAACCATCGACTTAGTGGCTCGCCATCTCAGTCAGCAAGGGCTGACCAAGATCATCGTCGCCAACCGCACTTTGACCAATGCAATGGAGTTGGCAAAACACTTCGACGGCGAGGCGATCCTGCTGCCGGATATTCCCGATCATCTGCACCGAGCGGATATCGTCATTTCCTCCACTGCGGCACCTCTGCCCATTCTCGGTAAAGGTGCGGTGGAAGCGGCCTTGAAGAAGCGCCGCCATAAACCGATGTTTATGGTGGATATAGCCGTGCCGCGGGATATAGAAGCGCAAGTGGCGGAGTTGAGTGACGTCTACTTGTACACCGTGGACGACCTGCGCGACGTCATTGACGAGAATATGCGCTCGCGCGAGCAAGCGGCGATGATTGCGGCGGAAATCATTGAGGAGGGCGTGGCCAGCTTTGCCGATGATCTGCGTGCTCAGGACGCGGTGGTCACGGTTAAGGTATTTCGTCAGAGCCTCGAAGGATTGCGCGATCAAGAGCTGCTAAAAGCCCAAAAGCTGCTGCAAGGAGGCGCGGATCCGGCGGTTGTGTTGCAGCAATTCGCGCGCAATCTCACCAATAAAATCATGCACAAGCCTACCCAGCAGATCAAAAAGGCCAGTGTTACCGGCGACCATGAGCTGATCGCCAGCGCACACCGGTTGTTCGGCTTGGATATGACCAGCGGCGATAGCACCGCCGTCCCCGCCGCGCCGCCCCAAGACAATGACACAAGCGAGAATTCATGAAGTCGTCCATATTAGACAAGCTGGAAACCTTACAAGAGCGCTATCAAGAGGTGGGGGCGCTGCTCAGCGATGCGGGCACCATCGCCGACCAGAACCGCTTTCGCGAGTTATCCAAAGAGTACGCCGAGTTGGAGCCGGTGGTGATCTGCTACAAAGATTACCGCCGGGTGCAGGAGCAGCTCGAAGAGGCGCGCCAGTTGCTCAAGGACGGGGATGCGGAGCTGCGGGAAATGGCGAAAGAAGAGATCGAGACGCACGAACCCCAGCTGAGCGAGTTGGAGTTGGAGCTGCAAAAACTGCTGCTACCGAAAGACCCGCGGGACAACAAAAACATCTACCTGGAAATTCGCGCCGGCACTGGCGGCGACGAGGCGGCCATTTTCTCGGGCGATTTGTTCCGCATGTACTCGCGCTACGCCGAGAGCCGCCGCTGGCGGGTGGAGATCATTTCGGAAAACCCCGGCGAGCACGGCGGTTACAAGGAAGTTATCAGCCGAGTGGTGGGCGATGGCGTTTATGCGCGACTCAAGTTTGAATCGGGTGCACACCGAGTGCAGCGAGTTCCGGAGACGGAATCCCAGGGGCGCATTCACACCTCGGCGTGTACCGTGGCGGTGATGGCGGAAGCCGATGAAAGCGAAGAGGTCGCCATCAACAAAGCGGATCTGCGCATCGACACCTACCGCGCCAGCGGCGCCGGCGGTCAGCACGTCAACAAAACCGACTCCGCCATTCGCATTACGCATGTGCCCACCGGGATTGTGGTGGAGTGTCAGGAAGAGCGCTCACAGCATAAAAACCGGGCTAAAGCCATGTCGCTGTTAGCGACCAAACTCAACGCTATGGCAGAGGAAAAAGCGGCCCTGGCGCAGGCCAGCGAGCGCAAGAGCCTGGTGGGCAGCGGCGACCGGTCGGAGCGCATCCGCACCTATAACTACCCTCAGGGTCGCGTCACCGACCACCGCATAAACCTCACCTTATATAAGCTGGAAGAGGTCATGGAAGGGGACTTGGACGAGGTGATTCAACCCCTCGTCAACGAATATCAAACCGATCAGTTGGCGGCCCTTTCCGGTTCATGACCATTGCAGAAGCCTTGCGGCGCGCTCACGAGCTGGTCCACAGCGAGAGCGCCAAGCTCGATGTGGAGCTGCTGTTGGCGGAAGTTCTCGGTCGCGACCGCACCTATCTCTACACGTGGCCGGAGCGGCCCCTTAGCGCCGAGCAGAGTAACTTGTTCGACAACTGGTTTGCGCGCCGCCAGGCGGGCGAGCCGATTGCGCATATTCTCGGTCGTCGCGGCTTTTGGACGCTCGAGCTGGAGGTCACCCCGGCGACTTTGATTCCGCGGCCAGAAACGGAGCTGCTCGTCGAAACCGCCTTGGAGCTTTTACCGAGTGACCTGGAGCAGCCGCGTATCCTCGATTTAGGCACGGGCACCGGCGCCATCGCCTTGGCTTTGGGCAGTGAACTGCCCCGCGCGCAGGTGGTGGCGACCGACTTTGCCGAAGAGGTGCTGGCCCTGGCAGAGCGCAATCGCCAGCGCGCGGGGTGCAGAAATGTCACCTTTTGCTGCTGTGACTGGTGGTCGGGCGTGAGTGGCCATTTTCACTTAGTAGTAAGCAACCCCCCCTATATCGCCGGTGACGATCCTCACCTTGCGGCCGGCGATGTGCGCTTTGAGCCGCGCTCAGCTTTGGTCGCGCAAGATGAGGGGCTGGCGGACCTGCGCCACATAATCGCCGGCGCTCCGGAGCACCTACTGCCCGGCGCTTGGCTCCTGCTGGAGCACGGCTGGCATCAAGCGGAGGCCGTGCGCGAGCTGCTGACCCGCGCCCACTTTGACGAGGTGTTCAGTCGGCGCGACCTGGGTGGACACGAACGTATCAGCGGGGGGTTCTGGCATGGCTAAGCGCCAATTTTCGGACGATGAGCTGCTGCGCTACAGCCGGCACATCCTCCTGCCTCAGCTAGATGTTAACGGCCAGCTGGCGATTGCGAATGCGACGGTGTTAGTGGTGGGCGCCGGCGGCTTGGGTGCTCCGGTTGCGCAATATTTGGCGGCGGCAGGAATCGGTCGTTTACTCCTTGCGGACCACGATCATGTGGAGCTCTCCAACCTGCAGCGTCAGGTCATTCACAATGAGCGCAGCTTGGGCATGCTTAAAGTCGAATCCGCCGCGCGCGCCATTGCTCTGCTCAACCCCGGCGTTACCGTAGAGCCCATTGCCGCCGTGCTGCAGGAGCCGGAACTGGATGTGTTAGTCGCGCAGGTGGATGTGGTGCTGGACTGCTGTGACAACTTCGAGACGCGCAAAGCGGTGAATAAAGCCTGCGTCACTCACGGAAAACCGTTGGTGTCGGGCGCGGCCATTCGCCTGGAAGGCCAAGTCACCGTCTTCGACTTCCGCCGCGTCGATAGCCCTTGCTACCAATGTCTTTACGACGTCACTGGTGGCGAGACTATGACTTGCTCTCAAAGCGGCGTGCTCTCACCTTTAGTGGGCGTAATAGGGTCAACCCAAGCGGTAGAAGCATTGAAATTAATCGCGGGTATTGGCGAATCTTTGGTGGGGCGATTGCAACTTTACGATGCGGCCCAGGGATCCTGGCGAGAATTAAAATTGCGCCGCGATCCGGCGTGTAGCGTGTGTGGGGAAAGTGTTAATAAGCCATAAAAAAATGGCTTAAAAAGCGGTGATCTTGCGCATCTGGAATTAAACATCCCAGTATTTGTTTTTAATAATAAGGGGGCAAAATGCCCCCTTATTATTTGCCTCAAAATTTATAAGTTGCCTCGAGCGCTATGGTTCTCGGGCGGCGAACAAAGCTGTAATAGGTGTTCGTTTCGAAAAATGTTTCTGACAAGGGCATGTTGGCGGAGTAGGAGATGATTTCCTCATCCAGTAGGTTTTTGCCAAGGAGCGCTAAGCCCCAGCTGTCGCCTTCAATACCCAGTCTCGCGTCCAGCATGGTGTAAGCGTCAATTTCCCCTCGCGGATCGAGGTTGACGTGCACTTGCTGCTTATCGACCCATTGCGCATCCAGCCCTGCCTGCAATTCAAGGGAGCCCAGTGGGCGTGTGTACTGGAAGCCTAAATTAAAGGTGAGCTCCGGTGTATAGACGCCGCGCAAGCCGGTGTAGTCGCAGAACTCATCCGTACCGACCGTGGAATCCGGTTCCTGGCCAAAGTAACAGTTGCCGTTGGTAAAGTCTTCGTATTCGAAGTCCAGTATTGCGGCACCATAGCTGGCGGCAAGGTGGTTGGTAAGCTGCATGCGACCGTCGATCTCGATTCCCTGCACAATCGTGCTGTTGGCATTGCCGATATTAAAGCCCACCGCGCCGTCGAACTGGCTGACTTGCAAGTCTTCATAATCCATATGGAAGACCGCGACATTTAACTCACTTCTGCCTTCCATAAAACGCATTTTGCTGCCCAGCTCGACCGCTGTGACTTTCTCTTCTTCAAACTCGAAGCGGTCTGCCTTATTGGTGCGAGGGTCAAATCCACCAGCTTTAAAGCCTTTGGAAATTTTGGCGTAAGCCATAACGTCATCACTGGCATCAAACGAAATGGTCAGTGCCGGCGTAAACGCGGATTCGCTTCTGGACGCGTTGAGATTATGTCCGGTACCTTGCTCGGTATCCGCTTTAAAGAAATCCGTGAACACGGCCGCCAAAACGGGGTTGTCGATTGGGATGCCGGTCGAGAGGTTTTCAATGTTCAGTGTCTTACTTGCATCTTTGTCCTCTTCTGTGAAGCGCGCTCCCAGGGTGAAGGACAGTCGATCCGTCGGGTACCAAGTTCCTTCCGCGAAAACGGCCCAAGCGTCGGAGCTTTGATTAAAGCGGCGCGCGACGCGGTTGTTAAGAAAGGCGGCGCCTAGAGCATTGTCTCGGGTTCTTGCTCCCACCAAAGGCCCTAAGCCTGAAGTGGGAGAAATATTGAAGTCATCATTGAAGGTTTGGTCGTAGCTTTGGAAGAACGCACCTGCAATCCAGGAAAATGACGAACCTTCTGGTGAGGCAATGCGGAACTCTTGGCTGAACTGCTCGTACTCTTCATAGCTATCCAAGTCGAAGAAGTCTACCGGCGTAAAATCACAGTCACAGTTTTCGTTATATTCGAAGCGCAGCCCGCCAGTAAGGGAGGTGAGCGTATAGTCGCCTAACTGATAATCCAGTCTCAGGGTTAGTTGGTCAATTTCGTTATTACTGAACTCTGGTGAATTACTTTGGCGACGATAGTCTTGAGCACTCTCGAAAGTAGTGCCGTCAAACACCGGGGGGGCAAGAGTAGGTAAGACTAAACTTAAAATCTGCTGATAGGTCCGCCCACTAAAAGCAGGGTTGGCACTCGTTGAGGGTAGGTCTTGGGTAACTTCAATCGCTCTGCCTTGGACATCAAACTCATTGTGCTCCGCAATAAATAACACATCCAAGTTCTCGGACGCCTCCCACGCCAAAGAGCCGCGGATGGATTTTTCTTCGGTATCCGCTTCGTCGCGATTTTTTATGGTGTTCACCATAAAGCCCGGGTCATCGTAATAGCGCATGGCGAGGCGACCGCTGACCGTTTCGCTTAGCGGGCCGGAGACGAATCCATTGAGTTCTTTAGTTTTAAATTCGGTTTCGTAAGTGCCGGTTACGCGTCCTTCAAATTCATTAGTCGGCTTGGCAGTGATGATGTCCACCGCTCCGGCGATACTGTTTTTACCAAATAAAGTGCCCTGGGGGCCGCGCATCACTTCAACGCGCTCGACGTCGAACATAGGGGCGCGAAACAATTGAGCGCGGCTGTGGTAGATGCCATCTTTATAAACGCCGACGGATTGTTCGAACCCCTGGCTGTTATCCGAGCCAATGCCGCGGATACGCATTTGGGTACTCAGACCGGTTTCGGTGAAATGAATGTTGGGAACATAGGCAGTGAGGTCTTCTAGGTTTTCCACGCCCATTTTTTCCAGTTTATCGCCGCTAACGGCGGCAACGGAAATAGGAACTTCCTGGAGGGTCTGCACGCGTTTTTGCGATGTCACCAAAACTTCTTCGAGAATTTTGGGCTCGCTTGTCTGAGCGAATGCGGCGCCACTTGTGCAAAGCAAAGAAATGGCGACGTACAGGGGTTTTTTGAGTGGGGATGGAGCTGGTGACAATGCGCGACTCATGGTGTCCTCCATTAAGGTCGAAAAATCTTGTTTTTGAGCACTGACGGTGAGAGGAAAATAAGCTGCCGCGAGTCAACATTCGCAATTGGTTAACACAACAACAGCGTTCAGCGTCCTGCTTTATTTAATTATGACGGTGTAAGTATATGCCAAACGCCTCGGGCGGCGAGGCGGATTCGGCATCATAGCGCGGAATCTAAGGACTGAAACCCCATTGGTTAAGGTAGAGGAAGCCAGAGGTGACATAAGGGCCGATCTTGGCGACAGTTTGTGAATCTGACGCTGGGACGCATCCTATGCTGTATTTCCCTTGCGCCGTGTTAAACTGCGTGTTTATTGTGCACCCTCGCTGGGTTTATTCCCTTCACTAATAGATACAAACCATTGGTAGGCCGTTTGAAGAAACATCAACCCTCTGCAGATACTTCCGCTTGGAGCATTGAGCAATTTCAGGTTCCGCCCACTCCGGGCAAGCTCCGCTTTCATGACTTTCAACTGTCCAACTCCTTGATGCGAGGCATCCAGGCGCTCGGCTTCCAGTACTGTTCGCCGATACAGGCGCAGTCCTTGCCCTATAGCCTTGCGGGCCACGATGTCTTGGGTCGCGCACAAACGGGTACGGGCAAGACCGCCGCTTTCCTAATCAGTGTGATTCAGGATCTTTTAAGTAATCCCATAGCGGGCGAGCGCTACGCCGGCGAAGCGCGGGCCTTGGTGCTGGCACCGACTCGCGAGCTGGTGCTGCAGATCGCCGAAGATGCCAAAGCACTGACGCGCTTTACCGACTTGACCGTGCATACGCTGGTGGGGGGCATGGATTACGGCAAGCAGCGCAATCAGTTGCAGCGAGAACTGGTGGATATTCTGGTGGCGACGCCGGGACGTTTGATCGATTTCTGTGATAGCGGCGATGTGTATCTCGATCAAGTGGACGTGTTGGTGATCGATGAAGCCGACCGCATGCTCGACATGGGCTTTATTCCGCAGGTACGTCGGATTGTGCGCCTGACGCCGCGGCGGGAGAATCGCCAGACTTTGATGTTCTCCGCCACTTTCTCCTCCGATGTTTTAAATCTGGCGGATCAGTGGATGTTCGAGCCTGCACGTGTCGAAATCGAACCCACTTCAGTGGCGACGGATACCGTTGAGCAGCATGTTTATCTGGCGTCCAGCGACGAAAAGGACACCATGCTGTTTAATCTGTTGCAGCAAACGGACGTGGAAAGCTTGATGGTCTTTGCCAACCGCCGCGATCAGTGCCGCAAGCTGTTTGGCGCCTTGCGCAGCCTGGGCTTTAAGGTTGGCCTGCTATCGGGTGAGGTGGATCAAAATAAACGGGTGAAAACTCTGGATGCGTTCAAGAGTGGCCAAATCAAGGTACTGGTGGCCACGGATGTAGCGGGGCGCGGGATTCATATCAATGACGTGTCTCACGTAGTGAACTACACCCTGCCCGAAGAACCGGAGGATTACGTCCACCGCATAGGGCGCACCGGCCGGGCGGGCAGTCACGGAACCTCCATCAGTTTCGCCTGCGAAGACGACGCCGTCTTGCTACCGGCCATTGAGGCGTTATTGGGTCATCCCATTCGCTGTGAGCAGCCACCGGAGAACCTCCTAAAGGCCATTCCGCCGGAACAGCAAAAGGCGTTGACGGCACAGCAAGCCGAGGATCGGCGCTCTTCCCGCCCGCATCGCTCTGGCAGCAGCCACAAGCGCCGGCCGCCGCGCCGCTGATAGGGCGCACCTATGGTAGATGGGGCGCCGAACCTTTAAGGATCGTCCCGCCGAGGCTCTTGCGCGACTTGCAGTCCTTGAATTTCATTGATCCAGAAGAGGGTGCCGCCGATAACGGCGGCGGGCATCGCAATAATATTGAAGAACGGCACCATGCTACAGGCCATAACGGCGCCGCCAAAGCCGATGCTGCTGTAACGGCGTTTGCGCAACATTTTGCGCAGTACCGCAAAGTCGGTCTGATGGTTGTCCGCCGCGTAATCCACATACTGGATCGCCATCGACCAGGCGCTCCATAAAGTCCCCACCACTGGAACCAGAAAATTCAGGATGAAGGTCAGCCCTAAGAGCAGCATCACCAGAAACACAAATAAGCCGCGAGTAATAAAGTAGAGCAACTTCTTGAGCTCGCGGAGCATGGTCCTGGGGATCATGCGGAGCAACGGCTCATCGTCTACGGCATTTCCGGTTGCCAACTCTTCCACTCGCTGTGACAGCACCCCGTAAAAGGGCGCGGCAAAAATATTGGTGATGATATTAAACGAGTAGCCGTAGGCGATTAACAGTACAACGACAATGAGAAACCACGCCACCCACTTCAGTGTTTTTTCGAGAAATTGAAGAATTTCCGGGAGCGGCAATTGCCAGTCGGCCAGCTGACCGAAGTACTGCAAGAGCACCGTGGTGAGGCCGACAAAGAGCACGCAGTTGATGGCGATGGGCACCAGAACAAACCAGCGCAGCTTGGGGTGTAGCAGCAGGCTGAGCCCGCGAACAAAATAGCGGGCCCCAGAGATAACGTTATTGCGGGATAACTCGGAGTGCATTGACCGGCGGCGAGCTAATTCGCCACCTCATCTCGGGCCCCGGCCGCTTTAAGCGCCTTTATATAGTCTTCTGCATGGCGGTGGCTGCTGATGACCTGGAGAAAGGTTTTCCCTTCACCATTGGAGGCGTTGATGTTGTGGCCCTCTTCAACGAAGAAGCGCGCGAAGGTGGCGAAGTTTTCCGCGTTCATCCCGCGATACGCTTTTTCCAGAGCGCAGTAGTCGTGCTCCAGGCCGCCGTAAGGCTCGACGTTGATAAAGGTGCGGATACGATCATCGTCAAAGTGTTCGCCGAGAACTTTGACCTTATCTTTTTTGAGAGACATAGAGAGTCCTGTCACTTAATAAGGTTGGTGGTTGAGAAGTAGCGCTTAAGCGCCCAGCTTCTCCAGCAAAATTCTGTTCAATTCTTGCGGGTTTGCCTGCCCCTTCGACGCTTTCATCGCCTGGCCGACAAAGAAGCCCAACATCTTGGGACGCTTATCTTCCGCCGCGCTGCGGTAATTGGTCACTTGCTGCGGATTGTTGGCGATGATCTCGTCGACAATTTTTGCCAGCGCACCTGCGTCCGACACCTGCTTCAAGCCTTTGGTTTCGATCACGGTATCGGCGTCACCTTCACCATTCCACATGGCTTCGAACACGGTTTTCGCCATTTTGCTGGAGATAGTGCCGTCTTCCAGGCGCTTAAGCAAACCCGCGAGATCAGCGGCGCTAATGGGGCATTGGCGAATACTGAGCTCTTGGCGGTTGAGCTGGGCGGCAAGCTCAACCATGACCCAGTTAGCCGCGAGTTTCGGTTGATCGGCCAGGCGCGCCACCTCCTCGAAATACTCCGCCGTAGCCGCATCGCTGCTGAGGATGCCGGCGTCGTACTCTGACAGGCCGAGTTCCGCCACGTAGCGGGCGCGCTTGGCCTCCGGCAGCTCCGGCATCTGGCGGCGGACCTCATCAATATAGGCCTCGTCCAAGACCACCGGGAGCAAATCGGGGCAGGGAAAGTAGCGATAGTCGTTGGAGTCTTCTTTGGTGCGCATGGAGCGCGCTTTTTTGGTGTCGCCGTTGTAGAGGCGAGTCTCCTGCACGATTGCGCCGCCGGACTCCAACACATGGATCTGCCGCTCGATTTCCAGCTCTATGGCCTCTTCCATAAATTTGAACGAGTTGAGGTTTTTGGTCTCTGTGCGTGTGCCGAGCGTTTCCTGACCTTTGGGGCGGATGGAAATATTCACATCAAAACGCATGGAGCCCTGGGACATTTCCCCGTCGCAAATGCCCAGCGACGTCACCAGACCGTGCAACTTTTTGGCGAAGGCGACGGCTTCTTCAGCCGAGCGCATATCGGGTTCGGTAACCACTTCAATCAATGGCGTGCCGGCGCGGTTGAGGTCGATGCCCGACATGCCGTGGAAGTCTTCGTGCAGGGACTTGCCCGCGTCTTCTTCCAAGTGGGCGTGATGGATGCGCACGCGCTTGGTGTCACCATTGCTGAGGGCGATATCCAAATACCCGGCGCCGACGATGGGGCTGGCGAGCTGGGTGGTTTGGTAGCCCTTGGGCAGATCGGGGTAGAAATAATTTTTGCGCTCAAAGATGGAGCGGCGGTTAATCTGTGCGTTCACCGCCAGGCCGAACATGGTCGCCATACGAAAGACTTCGGCATTGACGGACGGCAAAGTGCCGGGCATGGCCAAGTCGATGGCGGAGGCTTGTGTGTTGGGCTCAGCACCGAAGGCAGTGCTGGCGCCGGAAAAAATTTTCGAGCGGGTGGCCAGCTGTACGTGAACTTCCAAACCTATGACGGTTTCCCATTCCATTACGTGTACCTTCTGTTAAATACCGGCCGGAGCCAGGTCGTGAAATTGGGTGTTTTGTTGGAACTGGTGGGCAACATTCAGCATCTGGCCTTCGGCGAAATAGTTGCCGATGATTTGCAGGCCGACGGGCTTGTTGTCTGCCAATCCGCAGGGGATCGACATGCCGGGCAGCCCCGCCAAGTTAGTGGCGATGGTATAGATGTCTTCCAGATACATGGCCACCGGGTCTTTGCCTTTCGCGCCAAATTCAAAGGCGGGGGAGGGTGACGTGGGGCCCATGATGACATCCACCTGTTTGAAGGCCTCGACAAAATCCTGTTGGATCAGGCGCCGCGCTTTTTGCGCCTTGGCATAGTAGGCATCGTAAAAACCGGCGGATAAGGCGTAGCAGCCGACCATGATGCGGCGCTTCACCTCATCGCCAAAACCTTCGCTGCGCGAGCGCTTGTAGAGATCGTCCAGATTCTGTGGATTTTCGCAGCGGTAGCCATAACGCACGCCGTCGAAGCGGCTCAGGTTGGCGGAGCATTCCGCCGGCGCGATGACATAGTAAGCCGGCACGGCAATATGGCTGTGGGGCAAGCTGATGGAGTGGACGGTCGCGCCGAGTTTTTCGTAGGTCTTAATCGCCTCCTCCACTGCGCGAGCGGTGCCGTCACTCAAACCTTCGCCAAAATATTCTTGCGGAATACCGATTTTTAAACCTTTGATGGATTGGTTCAAAGTGGCGGTGTAATCCGGCACAGGCTCGTCGACGCAGGTGGCGTCTTTGCTGTCGAAGCTGGCCATGGTGTTGAGCAACACTGCGGCGTCTTCGGCGGTGCGCGTCATCAGCCCCGCCTGATCCAGGCTGGAGGCAAAGGCGATCATGCCCCAGCGGGAGACGCGTCCGTAGGTGGGTTTGATGCCGGTGATGCCGCACAGACTGGCGGGCTGACGGATAGAGCCGCCGGTGTCGGAAGCGGTTGCCGCCGGCGTAATGCGCGCCGCCACGCTGGCGGCGGAACCGCCGGAGGAGCCGCCGGGCACACAGTTCAGAGCCCAGGGGTTTTTCACCGGACCGTAATAGCTGGTCTCGTTGGAGGAGCCCATGGCGAACTCGTCCATATTGGTTTTGCCCAGGACCACAACGCCGTCGCGCCGATAATTTTCCACGATGGTGGCATCGTAGGGCGGTACAAAATTGTCGAGCATTTTTGAGCCGCAGCTGGTGCGGATGCCGCTGGTGCAGAAAATATCTTTGTGCGCGAGGGGAATACCGCAGAGTGCGGGGGCGTTGCCGGCCGCCAGGCGGTCGTCCGCTTGCCGGGCTTGTTGCAGCGCCTGTTCCGCAGTTACGGAAATAAAGCTGTTGTACTGGCTGTCGAGCCGCTCGATGCGGCCGAGGAAATGCTCCGTCAATTCCACGCTGGAAAAAGATTTCTGGCGCAGCGCGCGGATCATTTGAGCGATGGTGAGATTATGCATGAGTTGAATATCCGCTGCGCGGGCAGTGCCGCAGGAAATTAATCGATGACTTTGGGAACGAGATAAAGGCCATTTTCGCTGGCGGGTGCGATTGCCAGAAACGCAGCGCGGCAATCGGGCTCGGTAACGTCGTCGGCGCGCAGTCGCTGTACCGCGTCGAGAGGGTGTGCCATAGGTTCGACGTGGGCGGTATCCAGCGCTTGTAATTGATCCACTAATGCGAGGACATTACTGATGCGATCAGCGACTTCGTCGAGCGCGTCTGGGCGAATTTCCAGGCGTGCTAAATGTGCCAGTTTTTCAATTTCAGAACGGTCCACGAGGTTCTCCTGCGCGGTCACCACACGGCCGATTGCGGCGGCGGTTGCACGCTAAATTCATCTAGAATGTGAGGGATTTATGAGGCGCGCTAAGTTACCACATTTGCGCCTTGCTCTAAATCCCCGGCATTGCTAGAGTGCCACGATTTACGATTCCGCATTGTTTCCCGTGTAATTCTGGACCCAAACAAGATAAAGCTACCCGCGGAATACCCGCCCTCACACCGGGTTGACATCAAATAAGGCTTCTCCACCACTATGATAAAGCGTCTGCGCGGAATATTTTCCAACGATCTTTCTATTGACCTAGGTACTGCCAACACCCTCATTTATGTCCGCGAACGCGGCATTGTTCTCAACGAACCTTCCGTCGTCGCCATTCGCAATCATAACGGTCAAAAATCGGTTGAGGCGGTGGGTATGGCAGCAAAGCGTATGCTCGGTCGCACACCTGGAAATATCACGGCGATTCGCCCTCTCAAAGACGGGGTTATTGCCGATTTTCAGGTGACCGAAAAAATGCTCCAGCATTTTATTCGCAAAGTTCATGAAAACAGCTGGTTCCAACCGAGCCCCCGAGTGCTGGTGTGTGTGCCGTGTCTGTCGACAGAAGTTGAAAAAAGAGCGATTCGGGAATCCGCGTTTGGTGCTGGTGCGCGCGAAGTGCGGTTGATTGAAGAGCCGATGGCTGCGGCCATAGGTGCAGGTTTAAAAGTGGCGGAAGCGACCGGTTCCATGGTGGTGGACATCGGCGGCGGCACCACCGAAATCGCCATTATTTCGCTTAACGGTGTGGTGTTGTCCGATTCGGTACGCATTGGTGGCGATCGTTTCGATGAAGCGATCGTCAACTACGTGCGCCGCAAATACGGCACCGTGATCGGTGATGCGACGGCAGAGCGCATCAAAAAAGAGATCGGTTGCGCATTCGCCGGCAGTGAGGTGCTGGAGATCGATGTGCGCGGACGCAATCTCGCCGAAGGTGTGCCGCGCAGTTTTACGCTGAACAGCGATGAAGTGCTGGAAGCGCTGCAAGAACCCCTTTCCGGCATAGTGCAGGCGGTAAAAAGTACGCTGGAACAGTCGCCGCCAGAGTTGGCGTCCGACATTGCCGAGAGCGGCATAGTTCTGACCGGCGGCGGCGCGTTGCTGCGCGATATCGACCGTCTGCTGATGGAAGAGACCGGCCTGCCAGTGCTGGTGGCAGAAGATCCGCTGACCTGCGTCGCACGCGGGGGCGGTAAAGCCATGGAACTGATGGACAGCCGCGCAATCCATTTGCACTACTGATTTTTTCTGAGGTTCGCTTATCAAGCCGCTGTTCGCCAAAGGCCCGTCTCCTGGAGCAAGGCTAGCAGTGCTGGCTTTGCTCGCGCTCGCCGTCGCGCTGATTTATAGCAAAACCGACTGGCTCGATGGCGTGCGTCAGCGCGTCAGCGACTTTACTCTACCGCTCTATTGGATAACCGATATTCCCGGTCAGGTCAGTCGCTGGTCGGGTGATCGCTTGGCGTCCAAGGGCGATTTGCAGGAAGAGAATAAGACGCTGCGCACCGAAGTGTTGGTGCTGCGACGCAAACTGCAATTGATGGCCTCGCTCACCGCCGAAAATACCCGCCTGCGCCAACTGCTCAACTCCGCCGATACCATTGAAGACCGAGTACTGGTTGCCGAATTGATCGGTGTTTCGCCAGATCCCATGAAACATAAAGTGATGATCAATCGCGGCTCCATCGACGGCGTATACGTCGGCCAACCGGTGGTGGATGCCTACGGCCTGGTAGGGCAGGTGGTGGAAGTGGGCAGGCACACTGGGCGGGTGTTGCTGATCACCGACTCCAGCCACGCGCTGCCGGTCCAGGTAAACCGTAACGGTATACGCTTGGTAGCGGAGGGACAGGGTAATTTATTCGAGCTGCAACTGCGCTTTGTCTCCAGCACCATGGATATAGAAGAGGGCGATCTCTTGGTCACTTCCGGTTTAGGGCAGCGTTTTCCTCCCGGTTATCCCGTCGCTCTGGTGGAGCAAGTGACGCTCGACCCCGGCAAACCCTTCGCCACTGTTACCGCTCGTCCGATGGCGGAGTTGAATCGCAACCGCCATGTCCTGCTGGTGTTTGACCGCCATCGAGTGGCGGCCGAGCCAACGACTCCATCCCCAGCACCTGAGTGATTCCATGGCCAGTCCGCTCCCTGCGATTGTGGTATTCGCTATCAGCGTGCTGGTGGCTCTCCTAGTCGCGGTGTATCCGCTGTCTCCGATTCTGTCGATCTGTCGCCCCGAGCTGCTCTGTCTGGTGGTCATCTACTGGGTGCTCCACAGTCCGCACCAAATCGGTGTCGGCATGGCGTGGTGTCTCGGCTTGTTGCAAGACCTGATCGAGGAGAGCGTCTGGGGAGGGCATGCGTTAGCGCTGGCGCTGGTGGCCTATATCGGCATTATGTCGTACCGGCGCCTGCGGACTTATTCGCTTGGGCAGCAGACCTTCTGGATCTTCGTCTTTGTCGGCATCCATCAACTGTTCGTCAACTGGATTCAGGGCTTGAGCGGCTACGCCGCACCGGCGCGCTATATGATCGTATCTGCGCTGGTGTCGGCGGCATGTTGGCCGCTGTTGGTGTTACTGATGCGCCGAGTGCAGCAGCGCTATCGCATCTTCTAAAGGGCAGATAAAGGGCAGAGTTACGCCTCGACGAATGCCTATAACAAGCCGCTTCGACTGACTTCTTATCAAAAAATGAGAACCACAATGACCACTGCTAACTTGCTGCTGGCTTCCCAGTCCCCGCGTCGCCAGGAGTTGCTGCGGCAGATCGGTGTGCGCTTTGCCATACTGCCAGTGATGGTAACGGAGATACCCGAAGCCGGAGAGGCACCCGCAGACTACGTGCAACGCTTGGCCTTGAGTAAAGCGACGGCCGGCAGTGAGCGCAATGGGGAGCTGCCGGTATTGGGTGCCGACACAGTGGTCGTCCACCGCGGGCAGATCTTGGAGAAGCCGTGCAGTCGCGAGCACGGAATCGAGATGCTGTTGAGCCTTGCCGGTGAGAGCCACCAAGTGCTCACGGGTGTGGCAGTTTGTTATCAGCGGGCTCAGCGAGTACAGGTGGTGACGACCGCAGTGCGCTTTCGCGACATAAGCCTTGTCGAAGCTGAACGCTACTGGGCCACAGGTGAGCCAGCGGATAAAGCGGGGGGCTATGGTATCCAAGGACTCGGTGCGGTATTCGTAGCCCACCTGGCCGGCAGTTACAGCAATGTGGTGGGCCTACCACTGACGGAAACCCAAGCACTTTTGGCGCAGTTCAATGTGCCCGTATGGTGCGGAGAGGATTATGAGTGACGAAATTCTAGTGAACTTTGGCCCCACGGAAACCCGGGCGGCGCTGATTGAAAACGGTGTGGTGCAGGAGATCTACATCGAGCGGGTCAAGCGCAAAGGTTATGTCGGCAATATCTACTTGGGCAAGGTACTGAGGGTGCTGCCGGGCATGCAGGCGGCGTTTGTCGACATAGGTCAGGAGCGCGCCGGCTTTATCCACGCCGCAGACATAGCGCCACTCAACAAAGACGGCATGGAGCAGCGCTCGGCGGAGGTCGCCGATATCCGCTCGCTGGTGCACGAAGGTCAGTCTCTGCTGGTGCAAGTGACCAAGGACCCTATCAGCAACAAAGGCGCACGCCTGACGACCCACTTATCCGTCTCGGCGCGCTATTTGGTGTACATGCCGCAAACGGAACACATAGGGGTTTCCAACCGCATTGAGGATGAGGCGGAACGCGAGCGCTTGCGCAAGGCAGTGGAGAACCTCGCCGCCGAATACGCCGACCAATATAAAGGCGGGTTTATCGTCCGCACCGTAGCCGAGGGCGTGTCCGAGGACGAGCTGCGCGCGGATATCCCTTTTGTCTACAAGCTCTGGCACGACTTGGCGGACACCATTAAGGCCGCCAAAGCGCCGGCGATTATTTATGAAGATCTGCCGCTCTTTATGCGCACAGTGCGCGACCTAATGCGCCCACAGATCCAGAAAGTGCGCATCGATTCGCGCGAATCGTTTCAGCGCATGGCAAGTTTTGCTAAGCATTATGCGCCGGAAATTGGCGGGCGCATCGAGCACTATCCCGGTGAGCGGCCGCTGTTTGATATCTACGGCGTGGAGGAGGAGCTGCGCCGCGCCCTGGATACCAAGGTGGTGCTCAAGTCGGGCGGTTATCTGATCATCGAGCAGACCGAGGCCATGTGCACCGTCGATGTGAACACCGGCGCCTTTGTCGGTCACCGCAACCTGGAAGAGACCATCTTCAAAACCAACTTGGAAGCGGCCGCAGCCATCGCCCGTCAACTGCGCCTGCGCAATCTTGGCGGCATTATCATCATCGACTTTATCGACATGACCGACTCGGAGCACCAGCGCCAGGTGCTGCGCACGTTGGAAAAGGCGCTGGAGCGGGATCGCGCGAAGACCACCATCAACGGCGTATCCGCCCTCGGCTTGGTGGAAATGACGCGCAAACGCACCCGCGAGTCCCTCGGCCAGATTCTCTGCGAGCCCTGCCCAGTTTGCCGTGGCCGCGGCCGCTTGAAATCCGCCGAAACGGTTTGCTATGAGATTTTCCGCGAAATCCTGCGGGAGGCGCGCATCTACGAAGCCTCTACCTTTCTGGTGCTGGCGTCGCAGATCGTGATCGACCGACTGCTGGACGAAGAGTCGGCCAACGTGGCGGATCTCGAAGCGTTTATCGGCCGCACCATTCAGTTCCAGGTCGAGACCATCTATAACCAGGAGCAGTACGACATTATCCTGGTATGAACTATGTTGCCGCGCCTGCTGACACCTTATCGACCGCCAAGCGGGGAGGTCTGACTCCTTGGCCCATTTGCTGAGAAACCACCTGCGCTTTTGGGTTCGCTCGTTCTGGGGTGCGGTGCTGTTCGTCATCATTTCCTTGGCGGTAGTGGTGCAGTTGGGGCGGGCGCTCTTTCCGGTGCTCAACGATTACCGCGATGAGATGGAGCAGCAATTGTCCGCCCAGCTTGGGGTGCAGGTAGAGGTTGGCAATATCACGGCTAAGTGGACCGGCCTGCGGCCGCGGGTCACGCTTACCGGCGTCGCCGTAAGTAATCTCAGCGGTGAGCCGGTGTTCCAGGTGGAGCAGGTGAGTGCGGAAGTGAGCTTGCTCAGCACTTTGCGCGACTGGCGGCTCGGCTTTCGCAAAGTGTCCTTCAACGGACTGAGTGGCACCCTGCACCAAAACGAGCGGGGAAGCTGGTGGGTGCAAGGGCTGGCGCGTATGGCCCCGCCATCGCCCGAGGCGGTGACCCAAGAGCCGCGCTTTCGCGATCCCGTCGATATTTTTCTGTTTGGCCGCCGAGTAGAGCTCAGCGATACCCAGCTGATACTGCGGTTTCGCAGTGGCCTCACGACCGACTTGACGATTCCCTATATACGCCTCGAAAACGATACCCAGTTTCACCGGCTGACCGCTTCCTTTGGCGTCGATGAAGAGCAGCAGTCGCTCTCTTTGGTGGTGGAAGGGGTGGGCGACCCCCGAGATGAAGTAGGCTTTAACTCGCGCGGTTATTTACGGCTGCAGCGATTTCCATCCGCCAAGGTGCTGGCTGCTCTCAATATTCCCGATGACTTACTCAGCCGTGAGACCGATGTCGACAGCGATAGCGGTTGGCGCGACGACGGTCGGGTCACGGTGTCGCTCTGGTTTGAGGGTACGGCGAGTCGCGGCCTCACCTGGCACGGTGCGGCGGCAGTGGAAGGGTCGCCGCTGCGGCCGCCAGCGCATGTGCAGCTGCCCGCATCCATGAGGAGCCGCTTCAGCGGGTCCTGGGAGCCCCAGCGCGGCTGGCAGCTCAGTGCCTCCGCCTTGCAGCTGTCCTGGGCGGACTTCGACTCGCCGCTGCTGGATTTAAGGTTGAGTGGCCGCTATGGCGAGAAGACTGAAATGGCGTTAGCGCACCTGGATTTGGCGGCGTGGCACCACGCGGTGCAGCGTGCCGGATTACTGCAAGGACACGCCAAGGAGGTGCTTGCCACCCTGCAGCCGCACGGGGCGTTGCGCAACGTTCATATAGAACGTCGTCCGGCAGAGCAGGGACTTTTTGCATTGCGTGGCAATATCGTCGACGGTCGAGTTTCGGCATGGCACGGCGCGCCGGCGCTCCGAGGCGTAACCGGAGTTGTTGAAGCCAGTGCACTGGGCGGCGAAGTTCGCCTGCGTACCGAGCAAGGCTTTGCCATGAGGTTTCCGCTGCTCTACGACGAGCCCTTGAGCTTTCACCACGCCGAGGGCGCGGTGCGCTGGGAGGTGGACCCAGAGGTGCGCACGGCTTACGTCTCCTCTGGTTTGCTAACCCTCAGCAATGACGAGGTTCGCGCCCGCGGCCATTTCAATCTGCACCTGCCATTTAACGGCACCGATAAACCGGAAATGACGCTGATGGTGGGGGTGCGCGAAGGGCGCGCCCGTCTGCATAAGGCTCTGGTGCCGCGCACGGTGCCGCAACCCCTGTTGCACTGGCTCGACCGAGCCGTAGTCGGCGGCGATGTGCGCGAGGCGGGCTTTATCTACCATGGCTCGCTGGCGGCCGATAGCGACACGGCGCGGGTTATTCAGCTGCACGGCCAAGTGGCCAATGCGGACATCGCCTATGATCCTGCCTGGCCGGCGCTGCGCCAGGGCAGCGGCGAGCTTTATCTGGATGATCAAAATCTGAGGGTTAAAAATCTCATCGGCGCACTGGGACAGGTGGAGATTCAAAATGGCGAAGTGCGGCTCGAGAGCTTGGCGGAGGACGGGTTTGGCGTGGCGGTGCAGGCGTCATTGGTCGGCGATAGCCAGGAGGCCAAGCGCATCTTAGAGCAGACGCCACTGCATGACTTAGGCGGCGAGGAGCTCGCCAGCTGGCAATGGCAGGGGCCGCTTGCCGCCGACCTGGATATCTTGGTGCCCTTAGATGCCGATTTGAGTGACGCCGCCCGGCAGCAGGTCAAGGTGCGATTTGCTGGCAATCAGTTGCATATGCCCGAGCTGGACCTAACGTTTGCCGATCTTGAGGGGCAGCTGACCTATGATTCGGCGACGGGCTTGTCCAGTGCCGGTATAGATGCCCGTCTATGGGATGCCCCTGTTCACGCCACCATGCGTACCGAGCCGAGCGCAGACGGGCGCACCCTTATTGTTCAGTTTCAGGGGCGGGCGGATGTGGCGGATGTCGGCGCGTGGTCACAGCGGCCCGAGTTGAGCTTCGCCAGCGGTCAAAGTCCGGTCACTGGCGAGTTGCGCGTACCTATGGGCGGCTCTGGGCCACTGCGCTTTAACCTTCACAGCAGCCTCGAAGGCGTGACGCTGGCGGCGCCACCGCCTTTGCAGAAAGCCGCCGCTGAGGCGCGGCCGCTGCGAGTGTTGATCGAACGCCAAGCGGGCAATGCATCGAAATCCCGGTATACCTTTATGCTGGATGGTGTTGGAGAACTGCGCTGGGAGAGCCGGGATGGACGGATGTTGGCGGCGGACTTATCCCTGGCAAAGGCCAGCGAGCCTCTGCAGAGCGGGCTCTTTATGATCCGTGGGCCGGTGGCTGAGGCCGATGCTTTGGTGTGGCGAAATGTGCTGCAACAATACCTTGACGCCCTGGCCGCCAAGGCGGGTCGCGAAGCGGCATCTGCCGCCCCTGCGGTGGCGAGTCCGTCGTTGGCAATTCGGGCCGACCTGCAAATTGCCGCTCTGCAAGCGGGCGATTTGCGCTTGAATGACGTCCGCCTTCGCGCCATCGAAGAGGAACAAAGTTGGCGGGTGGAGGTGGAGCATGAAGCCTTGGCGGGACGCGTCATCTGGCCGCTGGATGAAACGCCATTAAAGGTCGATCTCGAGCGCTTGTATTTACCGGAAGAAGACGCGCCTGTGTCGGTCGAGGCCGGCGACAAGGTGGCCGGTTTTGGGATCGATGGCATCGCATTAACCGGTGATCCTTTTGTTACCTCAGCGGACAGTTTCTGGCGCAGCTTGGATCTTTCCACGGTACCGGCGATGGATGTGCAGGTGGCCGACCTGCGCAATGGCGCCACCGCCCTGGGCCGCTGGGCCATGAAGCTGCGGCCGATTGAGCGCGGCTTGCTCGCCTATGATCTGACGGCAAATGCTTTTGGGCTCACCATTAGCGGGCGTGGCAAACCCGGTGCAGAACTGGTGTGGACGCGTACACCCGGCGGCGACAGCAGCTACTTTTCGGGAGTGATCCGAGGGCGAAATTTGGCGGATACCTTCCGCCAGCTCAATTTAGACCCGGCGTTGACCAGCGAAAGTGCGACCCTGGACGTGGATCTTCAGTGGCCGGGTCCGCCGGTGGAGCTGGACTTACTGGAACTGGAAGGGGTGGTCGACCTGCTGGTGCAGCGCGGCATTTTCAGTCGTGGTGGAAGTGTTGGTGAAAACCCCCTGTTGAAGCTGATCGGCCTGCTCAATTTCGACACCTTGGCGCGGCGCTTGCGCCTGGATTTCTCCGATCTCGGCGCGACCGGTCTGGCCTACGAACAAATTGACGGTACCCTTTTGTTTCGCGCTGGCGCGGTTCATATTCGCGAGCCGCTTCAGGTCAACACTCCGGCCAGTCACTTACAGCTGGTCGGCGACCTGAACATGGCGGAAGAAACGCTGGAGACGCAGTTGGTGGCCACTTTGCCACTGGCGGGTAATTTAACCGTTGCCGCAGCGCTCACGGGTGGTGTACCTCTGGCAATCGGCGTCTATGTCGCCGGCAAGATTTTCAAAGATCAGATGGACCGGGTTTCCAGCCTGCGTTACAACGTCACCGGCAACTGGGACAATCCGGAGGCGAAACTGGAACGCATTTTCGAGAACACCATAGTGGATTTGCCAACACCGGCGACTGAAGCTCCCACAGGAGGAAGCACGCTTGAACCCTGAACGCTTACGCGCAGCGGTGGCGCAGATGTGCAGTGGCACCGAGCTGGATGCCAATTTACAGCAAGCCGACCAGTTATTGGCCGAGGCGGCAGCTGAGGGCGTGCAGTTGCTGGTGTTGCCGGAGAACTTTGCAGTCTTCGGCCGCCGCGATCTACATCAACTGGGAGAGCCGGGCGACGGGTCCGGAGCTATCGAACGCTTTCTCGCTGCGGCGGCACGCCGCTACCAACTCTGGCTGGTGGCGGGAACGGCACCTTACCTGGTCTCGGGTGATGGTCGGCCCGCACCGCCGGGAAAAGTATTCCCCGGGTGTGGAGTCTGGAGCCCTACAGGGGTGCGGGTGACTCAGTACGATAAATGCCACCTGTTCGATGTAGAGGTGGCCGACGGGGTCGGGCAATATCGGGAGTCCGACCAGTTCGCGCCGGGAAATCGCCCCGTCGTGGCAACCACTGCCTGGGGACCCGTGGGGCTCTCCATCTGCTATGACCTGCGCTTCCCGGAGTATTTTCGCCAGCTGATGAGTATGGGGGCCACCATGTTGACGGTGCCGTCCGCGTTTACCTATCGCACGGGTGAAGCGCATTGGGACGTGTTGCTGAGGGCGCGGGCCATCGAAAACCAGTGCTTTGTGCTTGCGGCCAACCAGGGCGGGCAGCACGACGCTAAGCGGCGCACGTGGGGGCACTCCTGCATCATCGACCCCTGGGGCCGAGTGCTGGCCTGTCGGCAGCAAGAGGGACCAGGGTTGGCCATCGCCGATTTGGTATTTGCCGACTTATGGGAGCTGCGGCGGCAAATGCCGGTACTCTCGCACCGCCGGTTTAACAGGTGAGTGGCTAAAAAGCCCAGCCGAGCCGCAACCCTGCCCCTTCCCCCGCGTCGCCCTGGATATAGGCGACATCCAGCAACAGACTGTGGATGCGCCAGCCCAGCCCGGCACTGACCTGATCCCCTACCGAGCTTTCTAAATCGTGCCTATAACCTAGGCGCAGCGCCAAGGTCGACAATCGGTACTCTATGCCCAGGCTGATGTCTTGGCGGGAGGTGAGATCCTGCGGGTCGGGGGTTTGGTCCAGGTCTACATCTAGCCCCACATCCAACGCGTCACTCACATACGCCAGGCCGAGACGCGGGCGCGGCTGTAACTGAATGCGATCACCGGCTTCGGTCCAGACGGTCTTGCTGCGCACATCCTTGATGGCCAGAGCCACCCGCCAGTGCTCCGCAAGTGTGACTGCTGCACCTAGATCGAGGTTGAAGTAGACCTCGGTACGATTTTCCCCGAGGCTGGTGAACTCACCGTCCACCACCTGCCAACTCTCGTCAAAGATTCGCAAGTAGACGGCCTTGGGGGCCGCTCCGAAAGCGACACTGTGTCCCCATATGGCGTATTGCTTGGCGGCTGAAATACCGAGTTCGGACACCAGAAGTCCGGTGCCGCTGGCGGATGACTGAATGTTCTTACTGGGGTCAGTAAAGCGGCCTTGCGCATCGCGCAGTTCTGGATGCTCTTGCCCCCGAGTACCGCCACTTTCGATAAACTCCAGCGCTTCGACATAATCCTGCATCAATTGGAAGTCGGCGCTCTCAATATTGGCAATCCCTCGGCCAATCAATCTCGAACCGACAAAAAAAGCGCCGCCTTCCATATCGCCGGGTACGCTGATGCTGTAACCCAGATAGCCATCTGCGTTGATATTTTTGCCGTCCAGGTGGCGCATCGCCTTTTCGAGGTCCTGGGCAGCCTGTATTCCCGCGCGTGCCGTTGCCGGAGTGGGGACATCGTTGAGATCGTCGATGGCGTTGCTAAGTCGCGCTTCCAGGTCGTCGGTAATCGCATCGGCTGCCGTCTGCGCGCCGTCCGAGACGGCGGCAAGAACCACGTGAAGGCTGTGGGAGCCATCGCGTGTGCGATCTTCGTGGCCTTGATGAAAGGCGGTGAGGGCGGGGTTGTAGAAGTGTCCGCTGTCGGCGTTGCCAATGGCGACTCCAGCTCCGCCAAGCGCGAGACCGCGGCTATCAAAAATACCATAGCCATCGGTGTAGGCCGGGCTACTGAGACCCCCCAACAGCGAGCCCAACACCAGGCACTTAATGTGGAATCTGTTCAAGGTTTACTCCCGTTACCCGAATTTTAGGGAGCTATGGTAAAGGCAGAGGCCGGGCGCGAATGCGATATAGCCAACAAAAACAGGGAAGTGGTCAGTTTGCGCTCTCGTTGGCGTTGCGTGCCGCCATGGCATCGCGGATAAAGCGAAACAGTTTGCGCGCATGTGTGGCGGCCTGCTGGGTGCCTACGGCGCCTTTGGCACTGCGTACCAAATGACGCAATTGTTGCCGGTCAGTATGGGGAAATTCGTCGATAAAGCGCTCGAGTACATCTTGTTCCCCCGCGATTAAATCATCCCGCCATTGCTCCATAACATGGAGCAGGCGCGCCATGCGGTTCCGCTCTTCTTTTATCCCTTCGACAGCCGCGCTGATGGCTTCGTGATCTTCCTTGCGCATCAATTTGCCCAGGTACTGATGGTGGCGTCGCAGGGCTTCGTTCTTTTTGATGTTTTTGGTTTCTTCCAGCGCGCGCGCAAGATCTGGACCCAGCGGGATCTGCGCCAGCTGTTCCGGCTTCAAAGTGGTCAGGTGCACGGCCAACTCCTGCAGCGCATGCATCTCCTTTTTCATCCGCGTCTTACTGACGAGCTCGATTTCTTCTTCGGAGTCTTGTGGGTCCTGGCGAAATTCTTTCATGTGACATACCGGTTTGCGGAATATGCGGCTCAGCCGTAAAAGTAGGTGGCGAGCCCCAAAAAGGCGAAGAAGCCTACAACATCCGTGACAGTGGTTAAAGAGACACCGCCGGCGAGAGCGGGATCAATGCGACAGCGTTTGAGTAGGATCGGCAATAGCGCACCCGCAAACGCCGCCGTCAGCAGGTTGATGATCATGGCGGCGGCGATAATCAGCGCGACTTTAAGTTCATTGAACCAGACGCCGGCGATAAGTCCCATAATCGACGCCAAGAGCGTGCCGTTGATCAAGCCCACCCAGCATTCTCGCGACAGCAGCCAGCCCACGTTGCCACGGCCAATCTGGCCGAGACTAATCCCGCGGATCACCACCGTCAGAGTCTGGGAGCCGGCGGCGCCGCCCATGCTTGCCACAATGGGCATCAGCACTGCCAGTGCCACGATTTTTTCGATGGTGTCCTGAAACAGGTTGACCACATTGGCGGCGCACAAGGCGGCCATCAGGTTGACGCCAAGCCAGATCGCCCGCCGCGGAGCCGTGCGCCGGATAGTGGCAAAGGTATCTTCTGCATCATCGAGACCTGCCAGACTTAGCATTGAGCGGTCTGCATTTTCGCGGATGACATCCACCACGTCGTCGATGGTGATGCGACCAATCAGCTTGCCTTGTTCATTCACTACCGGTGCCGATACCCAGTCGTGCTGCTCGAACAGCTTGGCGACTTCCTGCTCCGACAGGTGCGCTGGAATAGGCTCCTGGTCCGTCGTCATAATCTCCCGCACCGTCACGCTCGGATCGGTGGTCAGCAGTTTTACCAGCGGCAGGGTCCCCAAGTATTCGTCCTGCTTGTTAACCACATAGAGGTGATCGGTGGACGGTGGAAACTCATCGTGTCGGCGCAGGTAGCGCAACACCACATCCAGAGCGAAGCGGGGGCGTACGGTGATGGCGTCGGTGTTCATCAGGCCGCCGGCGGTGTCTTCGGCGTAACCGAGAATTCGGCTGACCCGCTCGCGGTCGCGGACACCCATCGCCTGGAGCACTTCATCGATAATTTGCTCCGGCAGGTTCTGCAAAATGTCCGCTATGTCGTCGGGCTGGAGCCCTTTGGTGATCTCCACCAAGTCCTGGGTATTCATGCTGCGCAGAAACTGGCTCTGCACTTCGTCGGAAAGCTCTTCGAGCACCTCCCCGATACTTTCCCGGTCAATCAGCTCCCAGAGGATGCGGCGAGCAGGTGGAGGGCTGGCTTCGATCACGCGGGCAATTTCCACCGGCGCGAGGGCGTTCAGGGAAATCTTTAACTGACGCGGAGTACCGCTTTCCAGCCACTGGTGGATGCGGTCGAGCGCAGGGGTCGGAGAGGAGCGTGGAGCCGTACCGGGTGGGGTGTGGGCCATTGAGGATATCTCCAGTCAGAATGCCTTTGGGTAATAGTGCATGTGTGCGAGCCTGCCTATGCCCTGGCCAAAGGTACTGGTTATTCCCCTTCGCCGAACTTGTCCTGGATAAGCTCCAGCAGTGCGTCTAACGCTTCTTCCGCGTCGTTGCCGTCGGCGATCACCTCAATCGTAGTGCCCTGCGAGGCGGCTAGGAGCATCAGCGACATAATGCTTTTGCCGTCAATGGTCTTGCCATTGCAGCACACTTGCAGCTTGCAGGCGTAACGGCTACACAGATTGGCAAATTTGGTGGCTGCCCTGGCGTGGAGTCCACGTTTGTTGGGAATCACGACCTGTTTGGAAATCATCTGTAGTTGCCGATACTCGTTATTGTGGTGCGGTGCGGTGATATTTGCGCGAGTCAGGGTGAGGTCTGGCTCAGCTGGCGGTGACGGGTCTGCACATTCGGATAGCGTTTTTGGAAGTGCGCGCTCAATTTATCCACCAGATAAACCGATCTGTGCATGCCTCCGGTACAGCCGATCGCAATTGTCAGATAGCTGCGATTGTTCTGTTCAAAGCTGGGAATCCACTTCTCCAAAAACTGGACAATATCCTCGTACATGGAGGTGACTTGCGGCTGGACACTGAGGAAGTCCATGACCGGCGTTTGCAACCCGGTATAAGCCCGCAAGTCGGGCTGCCAATAGGGGTTTGGCAGGCTGCGGACATCGAAGACAAAGTCCGCATCCACTGGCACACCGTACTTGAAGCCAAAGGACTCGAACATCAATGCTAACCCCTGGCCCTCGGCGCCGGCGACTTTCTTCTTCATCGCCGAGCGCAATTCGTGCAAGGTCAGGTTACTGGTGTCGATGGTGATATCCGACACTCGCGCGACCGGATCGAGAATCGCATTTTCGGCGCGGATCGCTTCTTGTAAGCCGGTGGTTTTGTTGGACAGCGGATGCTTGCGGCGGGTTTCGCTAAAACGCTTGATTAGGACTTGGTCGCTGGCGTCGAGATAGACCACGGTAAAGCGGGCATTTTGTTTTTGCTGCGCCCACTCCAGAATTTCCGGAAATCGGCTAAGATCGCCGCCGACATTGCGGGCATCTATGCCGACCGCAAATTTCATGGTGTTGCTGTTTGGCGCTTCGGCGACTTCGGTAATGAGCGTGGGCAGTAAGTTGACTGGTAGGTTATCAATACAGATAAAACCGCTGTCCTCCAGCAGCTGGAGTGCAGTGGTCTTGCCGGAACCGGACCTGCCGCTGATCACTACAAATTCCACGCTTCAGCCCTCGACTCAAAGTTCTACTGTGATCGCGGCGCGGTAGAGGTCGTCACCGTTTTCGGCGCGCCGCAATGATTCGACAAAACTCGGGTTCTGCAGTCGTTCCGCGAGCATCGCCAGGGTCTGCAAGTGCTCGTTCTCGGCATTTTCGGGGACCAGCATGGCAAAAATAATATCCACCGGGCGGCTGTCCACCGAATCGAACTCAATGGGGGTGGCCAGCGTTATGAGCGCGCCTATAGTGGCTCCGGCCGTCTTAAAGCGACAGTGGGGGATGGCGATGCCGTCCCCTATACCGGTGGAACCCAGACGCTCTCTCGCCACTAGCTGCTGAAACAGCTCGTCGGCGTCGATGTAGTCACAGTCCTCGGCAATCAGCGCCGCGAGCATCTCGAGCGCACGCTTTTTGCTCGTGCAGGACACATGGCAAAGAGTGCGTCGATGGGTGAGAAGCGATTCTATTTGCATACAGGAACTTCTTACTGTATCTCAGGGGCACACACCTTTCGGGTGCGCCATATGTATTGGAAGGCGACGGACTGTCAGACCAGCCGTTTGCGTTCGTTTGAGGGCGCGATGCCCAGGGACTCGCGATATTTGGCAATGGTTCGCCGAGCGACCTGAATGCCTTGCTCTTCGAGCAGTGCCGTGATCTTTGAGTCGCTCAAGGGTTTGCGTGGATTTTCCGCCGCCACGAGTTTTTTAATGATAGCGCGAATGGCAGTAGAGGAACACTCGCCGCCCGACTCGGTACTGACGTGGCTGGAGAAAAAGTACTTGAGTTCGAAGATGCCCTGTGGCGTGTGCATGTATTTTTGTGTGGTCACTCGCGAGATGGTGGATTCGTGCATTTCCACCATCTCCGCCACATCGTGTAGCACCATGGGCTTCATGGCTTCCGGGCCGTGGTCGAGAAACCCCTGCTGGCGCTCGACGATGCAAGTCGCCACTTTTAACAAAGTCTCGTTGCGGCTCTGCAGGCTTTTGATAAACCAGCGGGCCTCTTGCAAGTTGTCGCGCAAGAAGGTGTTGTCGTTGCTGCTATCGGCGCGGCGCACCAGGGAGGCATAATCGGAATTGATGCGCAATTTTGGCGCTATATCGGGGTTGAGTTGCACAACCCAGCGATTATTTTCTTTTTTGACGAAGACATCGGGCACGACGTACTCGGTGGTGTCCTCGCCAATGTGCTCACCGGGGCGGGGATTGAGGCTCTGGATAATGCGGATCGCATCCTGCAGTTCGCTCTCTTTCACCCGCAGTTTGCGCATTAGCTGTTTGAAATCCCGCGCGCCCAGCAGCGGCAGATAGTGTTGCACCAGATTCATCGCGACGTCATACGACGGCAGGGTATTGGGCTGCTGGCGCAGTTGCAGCAGCAGACATTCGGCGAGATCCCGACTGGCGACACCCGGCGGGTCGAACTGCTGGAGGCGGTGCAGCACCGCCATAACTTCATCCATTTCCAGCTCGGGAAAGTCTTTTGCCAGTCCCTGCCAGATATCCTCAATCGGCAGCTCTAGCATGCCGCTCGGTCCCACTGCGTCGATAATGGCTTCGGCGCAGTAGCGATCCAGATCCGACATGGGGGTGAGGTTGAGCTGCCAGGAGAGGTAGTCTTGCAGCGACTCCGAAGTGCCGCGACGGGATTCAAAATCCATATCGTCGTTATCGGGGCGCGATAGCCCAGTGCCGGAAGGGGCGCTTTGGTAGACGTCGTCCCAGCTGGTATCGACGGCGAGCTCAGTGGGGATTTCATTGCTCCACTCGCCATCGGGAGCGTGATCTTCGCGCTCGTCGCGCGAGCTGTTGGCGTCTTCGCCTTTGCTAGGGGTTTCCTTGTTGCTGCTGAAGTCGACCTCGTGGTTCTCCTGGGGGAAGTCTGCCGAGTCGTCTTCGGCCACATCCAGCATGGGATTCGTTTCCAGCGCTTCTTGAATTTCAGTTTGGAGATCGAGAGTCGAGAGTTGCAATAGACGTATAGCCTGTTGCAGCTGCGGAGTCATGGTGAGCTGCTGGCCGAGTTTGAGTTGCAGTGATTGCTTCATGCTTCAGTTTTCGCCGTTGCAGATTTAGGAAGAATGCTTTAATTCTAGTCATCCCCCCGTAGACAAGCAATCATTTTTGCGGATTTTAAAAGCAAACTTTGGGCCAGGTAAGACAGTGTTATTGCTCTTGTCAAGTCGGCGGACCACCAAAGCCAACCGATACCGCCTTACAGGCGGAAGTTTTCCCCGAGATAAACTTTGCGCACCTTCGGGTTGTTCATCACCACCTCCGGAGTGCCTTCCGCGATGATATAGCCCTCGCTGACGATATAAGCCTTTTCACAGATATCCAGGGTTTCGCGGACATTGTGGTCGGTAATCAGCACCCCTAAACCGCGCTGCTTCAAGTGACTGACGATTGTTTTGATATCGTTGACGGAAATGGGGTCAACGCCGGCAAAGGGTTCGTCGAGCAGAATAAATTCGGGATTGGTCGCGATGGCGCGGGCGATTTCCACGCGGCGGCGCTCCCCGCCGGATAAGGCCATGCCCAGGCTGTTGCGTATATGGGTAACGTGAAACTCCTGCAGCAGGTGCTCGAGCACTTCGCGCCGGCTTTTGCGATTGAGGTCGCGGCGCGTTTCCAGAATCGCCATGATGTTATCGGCCACGGTGAGCTTGCGAAACACCGATGCCTCTTGCGGCAAATAGCTCAGCCCGGTGCGGGCGCGGCCGTGCATGGGCAAATGGGTGATCCGCCGTCCATTGATATACACCTCGCCTTTGTCCGCTGCCACCAGTCCGGCGATCATGTAAAAACAGGTGGTTTTGCCCGCACCATTGGGGCCGAGCAGGCCGACGATCTGACCGCTTTCCACCATCATGGAAACATCGATCACCACTTTGCGGCCTTTGTAGCTCTTGGCGAGATTGCGCGCTTCCAACTTGGCCATTGGGTGCTTATTCCTCTTCCGGCTGATTCAGTGAGCGCGCTGGGATCACCATTTTTACCCGCTCATTTTGGCTGGCATCGCCGCCGGCTTTGACCACCGATTTCTTGACGTCGTAATCAATGCGGTTGCCGGACAGGCTGGTGCCCTCTTGTTGTAGCAGGGCGTTGTCAATCAAGTGCAAGGTGTCCTGGGCGATGTTGTATTCCAGGCGATTGGCTTGGGCAACCACGGGCTCTTCGTCCTCACTGGGCTTTTGTTGATAGCGCGCCGGCTTGCCGGTGGCGACGATTTGGGTGACTTTGCTCTTGTCGTTGACGATGACGACCTCGTCCGCCTCTATGCGCATGGATCCCTGCTGCATGACCACATTGCCCGCATAAGTGGTAGTACCTTTTGTTTCGTCGCGCTCCGCAGTATCGGAGTGAATGGTGATGGACTGGTGGCGGTCGGACGAGAGCGCGAATGCTGAGGCTCCCGCCATTAGGCTGAGGGTCAGCCCCGCGACCAAGTTAAGGTGTCGTGATGTCATGAATTGGCTCATGGTAGCCCCTTACTCGATTGAGCAATTGGATGCGTTTATTGTTCAGGTCGACCGTCATGCCTTGAGCGTCGATTTTGCCCGTCGGTGAGGTAATGCTGACGTTCGCTGCCGTGGAAATCACTTTTTGCTGTGGGCGGATTTCCAGCCGGTTGGTGGTCAGCTCGGTAACTTCATTGGGGCTTTCCTCCTGCCAGATACGCACATTCGGCCACAGGGTTAACAGAGTGCCGCGCTCGCTTAGCTCACCGTTATCTGCCGTGACATACCAGGGTGTATCGCCCGCATAAAGTGTCAGCTGTGGCGACTCTAGGCTGGTGAAATCGCCCTCGCTGACGCGACTTAGATCCAGGCGAAAGTGGCGCAGGGTATTGGCGATAAATTCATAGCTCAGCTTGCCTTCGCTGTCGAAGTGGCGAGAGCGCGCATCCTCGATCACCGCGTAGGGAAATTGTGCGGGATCCTGCTTGTCGCCAAACGGAATCAACATCCTCGGTGGCGCATCCCACAGCAGAATCACAGCCATTACCAGCGCCGCTGCCAGGGAGATGTAAATCCAATTATGCTTCATCGTCCGCTGCATATTCGGCCATGGCTTGAGCAAAACTGTTTTGCGCTCGCATCAACAGATCGCAAGCTTCTCGTACCGCCCCTTCGCCGCCGCGCGAGTGGCTTTGCCAATGCGCTCTGGCTTTGACTTCGGCGTGGGCATTGGCGACGGTCAGCGCTAAGCCCACTCGCGTCATCACCAATAAATCGGGCCAATCGTCGCCCATGCAGGCGATTTCATGGAGCGCAAAGGGGGTTTCGGCCAGCATTTCCTGCAGCGCGGCAAACTTGTCTTCGCGCCCCTGTTGAATCCACTCGATGCCTAAGTCGCGCGCTCGGGCGAGCAGGGCATCGCCGCGTCTGCCGGTAATAATGGCGACCCGCACGCCGGTGCGTTGCAGCAACTTGATGCCGTGTCCGTCGAGGGTGTTGAACACTTTGAGTGCCTCTCCCTGCGGGCCGTAGTAAAGGCGCCCATCAGTGAGCACGCCGTCCACATCGAGCACCAGGAGCCGGATGGCGCGGGCTTTTTCAAACAGTTGCGATTCGCTCAGCATAGGTCAGCTCGGCGTTTTTAAGGAGTGAAAAGGGCATCGGGATTACACGAGTCCGGCGCGCAAAAGGTCGTGCATATGAATGACGCCGACGGCGTGGTTTTGTTCATCGACCACCACTAGGGCGGTGATTTTACGATTTTCCATCACGGTCAGCGCCTCCGCTGCCAGCGCGTTACTCTGTACGCTGGTCGGGTTGCGCGTCATGATGTTCTCAATGGTCACTTGGCGCAGGTCGTGGCCTTTATCTACCGCGCGGCGCAAGTCGCCATCAGTAAACACCCCCAGGAGTTCTCCGGCAGCCCCGACGACAGTGGTCATGCCGAGGCCTTTCGCGGTAATTTCCCCCAGGGCGTTGAGCAGTGACGTATTCGGACGCACTTTGGGGGTGCGATCGCCGGCGTGCATCAGATCGCTGACTCTCAGCAACAGGCGGCGACCGAGAATCCCGCCGGGATGGGACAGGGCGAAATCCTCGGCGGTGAAGCCGCGGGCTTCCAGCAGCGCAACCGCTAGCGCGTCGCCCATGACCAGGGTGACGGTGGTGCTGGAGGTCGGCGCTAAATCCAGAGGGCAGGCTTCCGAGGTCACTTGAATGTCCAGGCTGACTTCTGCCGCTTCCGCCAAGGGCGAGTTTAATTTGCCCGTCATGGTAATCATGGGGATGCCGAGACGTTTCAGAATCGGCAGCATGGTGATGATTTCCGGCGAATTGCCCGAGTTGGAGATGGCGATGACGATGTCGCCGCGGGTGATCATCCCCAAATCCCCATGGCTGGCTTCGCCCGGATGGACGAAGAATGCCGGCGTGCCAGTGCTGGCTAGGGTGGCCGCAATTTTATGGCCGATATGACCCGATTTACCCATGCCAGTAACTATGACCCGGCCCTTGCACGCCAGGATCAACTCGCAGGCACGGACAAAGGAATCGCCGATGCGATCCTCAAGTGCCGCCACGGCCTGCTGCTCCAGGCGAACGGTGCGGCGTCCCGAATCAATCAAATGTTTTGCAGAATATTGCGCCATGATCGCCACGAGGTACTGGTTAAAGCTGGCCATGATAAGGGATAAAAGCGGCAAATATTAATAGGCAGCGGTATTTCCTGGTTCTTTTTCGGCAAGTGTTCAGCTTGGGCGTGGTCAAATATGACCGGGTTAGAGTCGGCCGGGTGCATATTTCCTCGCACCCGCCCGGCCCGCACAGTAAACTTTCGCGCCGCGCCCGCGTCCAATCGACGCTTTGAGGTGCAGATTATATTCAGTGGATTAAGGAGAGTTTTGTGAAACAGCGTTTTTTTGCAGCGAGTTTTCAATGGGTTTTAGTGGCGGTGTTAGGGCTATGGGCAAGCGCCGCTATGGCGGAAGCGGCCGAAGGGACGACGCCACATGAAGTGGTGCAGAGCGTGACAGACTCGGTGATGAGCGTCATCAAAAACAGCGAAAACCTGCTCAAGGATAATCCCGAGGAATATTTCGCTAAGGTGCGCGCGAGCCTCGAATCGACTGTCAGCTTTGAGTTTATTGCCAGAAATGTCATGGCATCTCATTGGAATCAGGCCAGTGAAGCGCAGCGCGAGCAGTTTGCCGAAACCTTTACCCGCAGCATGGTAGAAACGCTCGGCAAAGGGTTGGCCAACTACAGCGACTTGAAGATCACCACCTTGTCTCCTGAAGGCGATATCAGTGCACAGAAGCGAGTGGAAGTGATTCAAGAGGTCGCGGCCGCCGATGGCACCACGCGCATCGCCTACACCATGGCGCAAAACAAATCCGGCGAGTGGAAGCTGATCAATGTGGTTCTCAATGGCGTCAACTTGGGCAAGAGCTTTCGCGATCAGTTTGCTCAGGCGATGAAGCAGAACGACGGCGACATCGATAAGGTTATCGCCGCCTGGGCGCAAAAAGCCTGAGCCCTGCAAGCCACCGTCTATCCGCTGCGCGGATGCGCCGCTTGGACGATTTGATTAAACTACGCGTTTTTTTGCCGGGGCGGGTTGCCGTCTCGGCGTTATTCTCAGGTCAAGTTATGCAAGAACAAGACATCATTAATGCAGTACAGGCGGCCATTCCCGATGCACAGGTGGAGGCCCGCCTAGAAGGAAATCACGTCCACCTCTCGGTAACCAGCGCAGCCTTTCAGGGTCTTTCCCCGGTAAAGCAACAGCAACTTGTTTATGGCGCACTCAATCACGCGATCGCCAGCGGTGCGATTCACGCCGTGCATATGAAAACCCTCGTCCCTGGCGCTCACTGAGCCGATTCGATTTCCCCGGGATCTACCGATCCCATCAAGCAGACCCTTTGCGATGGACAAATTGATCATTACCGGCGGCAAGCCCCTCAATGGGGAAATCCGCATTTCCGGTTCAAAAAACTCTGGCCTGCCGATTCTTGCCGCAACCTTGCTGGCAGATGGCCCAATGCACCTGGAAAACCTGCCTCATCTGAACGACATCACCACGATGTTATCGCTGCTGCGCTGCATGGGTGTTGGCGTCACCATTGATGAGCGTATGGGAGTGGAAGTCGATTCGGGTTCGATCAACGACTTCGCTGCGCCCTACGACTTGGTCAAGACCATGCGCGCTTCCATTCTCGTATTGGGGCCGCTGTTGGCTCGCTTTGGCAAGGCCGACGTTTCATTTCCCGGCGGATGCGCGATTGGCAGCCGGCCAGTCGATATCCATCTGCGCGGCCTGGAGGCTATGGGCGCGATCATAGAAGTGGACGGCGGCTATATTCGTGCACGGGCCCCGCAAGGGCTGAAGGGTGCACACTTTTTTATGGATGTTGTCACCGTAGGCGGCACCGAAAATTTATTGATGGCGGCGGTGCTGGCAAAGGGTAAAACCGTATTGGAAAACGCCGCCCGTGAGCCGGAAATTGTCGATCTCGCCAATTGTCTGGTGCGCATGGGCGCGCAGATCGAGGGGATAGGGTCGGACTCGCTGACGATTCACGGTGTTGAGCGTCTGAATGGTTGCTCTTACTCCGTTATGCCAGACCGCATTGAAACCGGCACTTATCTGACCGCCGCTGCGGCCACGCGCGGGCGCGTCCGCCTGCGCGATACCGCCGCCGGGATTCTCGACGCTGTGCTGTTAAAGCTTGAAGAAGCAGGAGCCTATATCGACACAGGCGCAAACTGGATCGAGCTGGATATGAAAGGCAATCGACCCCGCTCCGTCAACATACGCACCGCGCCCTACCCGGCGTTCCCCACTGATATGCAAGCCCAATTTACCGCGATGAACGCCGTTGCCGAGGGTACCGGCGCGGTGACCGAAACCATATTTGAGAATCGGTTGATACAAGTTCACGAACTTAATCGGATGGGGGCCAATATTACGTTGGAAGGCAACACCGCTATTATCAAAGGCGTGCCGAGGCTGAAGGGGGCGCCGGTTATGGCTTCAGACTTGCGGGCGTCGGCCAGTTTGGTGATCGCAGGTATGGTGGCCGACGGGGACACCCTGATTGACCGCATCTACCATATTGATCGCGGCTATGAGTGTATCGAAGAGAAATTGCAGATACTCGGCGCCAATATTCAGCGAGTCGCCGGCTGATGCAGAGGAGACCAGCAATGTCACAGCTCACTATTGCGCTTACCAAAGGGCGAATTCTCGACGAAACTCTGCCACTGCTGGCGGCGGCGGGAATAGAGCCGTTAGAGTCGATTCAGAGCAGCCGCAAGCTGACCTTCGAGACCACCTCTCCTGACGTCCGCTTACTGATTCTGCGCGGTGTGGATGTGCCGACCTATGTTCAGTTCGGCGCGGCAGATGTTGGGGTTTCCGGCAAGGACATCTTGCTGGAGCACGGCGGCCAGGGCTATTACGAGCCGTTGGATTTGCGCATTGCGCGCTGTCGTTTGATGACCGCCGGATTGGTGGGGCAACCGCCCAAGCCGGGGCGCATCAAAGTCGCGACCAAATACGTCAATATTGCCAAGCGGTTTTACGCGGAAAAAGGGCAGCAGGTAGACGTCATCAAACTCTACGGTGCAATGGAGCTGGCGCCGGTATTACAGTTGGCAGATGAGATCGTGGATATTGTCGACACCGGTAATACCTTGCGCGCCAATGGTCTGGAGCCGCGGGAAGCCATCGCCGATGTCAGTTCGCGCCTAATCGTTAATAAAGCGTCTATGAAGCTCAAGCACTATCAAATTGAAGCTTTGATGGATGCTGTGGAAGCGGCTGCTGTTGAGATCAGCAGCGCCGGTTAAACCTCAAGCGGAAACCGCCTATGCAAATTCGTCGTCTTCACTCTTCATCTGCCGATTTCGCGACTCAGCTCAGCGATTTGCTGGCGTGGGAGAGCGCAACCCATGAAGCGGTTGAAACATCGGTAAAGCATATTTTGGAGGATGTCCGCCGTCGCGGCGACGCCGCGCTGGTGGAGTACACCAATCGCTTCGATGAGCGCCAAGTGCCGGCGATGGCCGATCTGATCATCGGGCGCGATCAGCTTGCCGCCGCCTTGGAGCGTATTCCTGCCGTTCAGCGCGAGGCGCTCGAACAGGCGGCACAACGTATCCGCGAGTACCACCAGCACCAGCGCCAGGAATCCTGGCGCTACACCGGCGACGACGGCACCATACTCGGGCAGCAAGTCACGCCCATGGATCGGGTGGGTATGTATGTCCCGGGCGGTAAGGCGTCTTATCCCTCATCGGTGCTGATGAACGCGATACCGGCACAGGTCGCGGGCGTGCCGGAAATCGTGATGGTCAGCCCGACGCCGCGCGGAGAGGCTAATGATCTGGTGTTAGCGGCTGCGGCTATTGCCGGGGTTGATCGAGTATTTACCGTCGGCGGTGCTCAGGCGGTGGCCGCACTGGCCTATGGCACAGAGTCGGTACCCAAAGTGGATAAGATTGTCGGGCCGGGCAATATCTACGTCGCCACGGCGAAGCGGATGGTTTTCGGCTTGGTGGACATCGATATGATCGCCGGTCCATCGGAAATTCTGGTGGTCTGCGATGGCAAGACCGATCCTGACTGGATTGCCATGGATCTGTTTTCTCAGGCGGAGCACGATGAAGACGCTCAGGCGATTCTCATCAGCCCTGACCGCGCCTTTCTCGACGCGGTAGAAGCCAGTATTGAGAAGCTTTTGCCACAGCTGAAGCGCCGCGAAATTGTCGCCGCATCCTTGGCCAAGCGCGGAGCGCTGATTGAAGTTGACTCACTGGATGAAGCGGTAAACTGGATAAATCACATAGCTCCGGAGCACTTGGAGCTGTCGGTGGAGGACCCGGAAGCGCTGCTGCCCCGCGTGAAACACGCCGGCGCCATCTTTATGGGTCGCTATACCAGCGAAGCCTTAGGGGATTATTGTGCCGGGCCGAACCACGTGCTGCCGACCTCGGGGACTGCTCGTTTTTCTTCACCGCTGGGGGTGTACGATTTCCAGAAGCGCAGTTCGCTGATCTACTGCTCGCCGGAAGGGGCGTCGCGCCTGGGGCGCATCGCCTCGGCATTGGCGCGCGGTGAATCGCTTGAAGCTCACGCCCTTTCAGCAGAGTATCGCATTCAAAAGGATAGCGATTAATCAGCCGGTGACGGGTCTTTTGTCCAGCACCGCCTGTACTTTTTCCAATCGCCCGTTGCGATAAAACTCGATGGCAACGGTCTCTCCAGGGCGCGACTCCTGGATCTGCTGGCGCCCGCGAGCGCCATTGCCAACCGGCTCGTCATTGATCTTCACAATGACATCGCCCGGTTGTAGCCCAGCGATATGCGCGGGCCCGTTGCTGTAGATGCGCGTAATCAGTACGCCGTTGGTGGAGTTCAGCTGAAACGAGTGGGCCAGCTGTGGCGTCAGACTCTGGGCATCCACACCCAGCCAACCGCGTACCACGCGCCCGAACTCCACTATATCTCTGAGCGTTCGTACCGCGGTGTCCGCCGGTACCGCCAAGCCGACGCCGTCCAAATCCGAATTGCCGATGCGGTCGAGGATGGCGGTATTAATGCCGAGTAGATTGCCGTGAACGTCAATCAGTGCACCGCCGGAATTGCCGGGGTTAATCGCTGCGTCGGTCTGAATAAAGTTCTCGAAGGCGCTGATTCCGAGGCCGAAGCGCCCGGTAGCGGAAATGATGCCTTGGGTGACGGTCTGGCCCATACCAAAAGGATTGCCAATCGCCAGCACTATGTCGCCCACCTGCGCACTTTGCGGTGACCCCACGGGAATCGCTTTCAGCTGATCGAGCTCGATTTTGAGAACCGCCAGATCATTCTCAATGTCGACTCCGATTACCCGAGCCTTGCTCTCCCGCCCATCCTGTAATTGCACGACGATTTCATCTGCGCCATAGATCACGTGGTTGTTGGTCAGCAAATAACCTTGCTCACTGATAATAACCCCCGAGCCGAGTGCCGACTGCATGCGCTCCTGCCTGGGAATATCGGCACTGTTATAGAAATAGCGGAACAGCGGGTCATTAAACATGCGGTGGGTGGTGCGGTTAATCTTCTTGCGAGTAAAGATGTTGACCACCGACGGCGCGGCGCGGCTGACGGCTTGGGAGTAGGATGTCGCGCGCACGTCTTCATGGTGGTCGCCCACCGTAAAAGAGGGGTGAGTTGGTGCGGCCGGCTTATTGCGGGGATTCAGCTCGGGAAAGAGCTGGAGGACAGTCAGTGCCGCCAGCAATCCTAAGACCGCTGGCCAACGAATATAGTCAAACACTTTTGCCCACATACAAAGCCTTCTTTAATGTCCCGCTTAGCTCTTCTGTTTTTGGTCGTCCGGCACGCCGTCGACTAAGGTGAGCGCTTCGTCTTCCTCTTTGAGTCCGAACTCCTCGCTCAACATGCCGTGGCTGCCCGGAGTCTTGGGCGCCCAGTCCCGCGGCGGCTCGATGGGGGCTTGCGCGAAAACCGCTTTTTCGCCGCTGTCATTCTCACCAGCGGCAAACAGCTGACGACCAATTTCGGTATTGGTTAACTGCATCGCGCCCAGTGCCAGATGTTCGTGAAGTTCTTTGTAGCTCTGAGTGAGTTCCCGAACTTTTTGCGCCGTTTCGCTAAAATGCTGGGCGACGCCCTGTTGATATTGTTCGAGTTCGCGTTTTGCTTCGGAAAGCTTTTGCTCAATTTCCTTCGTTTGCTCGGGTGCTATCCATGCGCGACCTGCCACCACGCCCAGGATCACGCCGATAATCAGCATGATAATTCCAACGATAAACAGGCTTTCTAACGGATACACATGACTCTCCTTAAACCAAAATAGACAGTGAATGGCGCGCAAAGTGCTTAATTGTCTGATCCTGTCGCAAATCGTCCGAATGACGTGACCCTTAGGCGCAAGTGCCGGATAGACCTTAGCAATGATACTCCGAGACTGCCCGGTTTGCGCGCCGATAGGCGCTTGAAATTGCCTCTGTTGGTGGCCGCACGGTAAAGTACGCGCCCGCTGCTTTACTGGTTTAGCTCTGCATTCCTGGAATACCCATGCTCGATACTCCTCTTGGTCGTTATCAACGCGATTTACAAAACGATGGCTTTCTCGAAGACCCGGCTCAGCGCCTCGGTATCGAGCGATTGCAACAATTATTTGATGAGCTGGTGGCGCGCAACCAATCGCAGCGGTCATTTTGGTCCAGCTGGCTGCCCTGGCGGTCGCCGCCAGAGCCCGTTAAAGGCGTCTATCTATGGGGTGGGGTGGGGCGCGGCAAGACCTATATGATGGATGTGTTTTATGAGTCTCTGCCTTTCCCGCAAAAAATGCGTACGCACTTTCACCGGTTTATGCGCCGTGTGCATGGGGAGCTTACGCGCTTGAAAGGTGAG
The DNA here is from genome assembly GCA_964482025.1 of uncultured Saccharophagus sp. Classification (GTDB taxonomy): domain Bacteria; phylum Pseudomonadota; class Gammaproteobacteria; order Pseudomonadales; family Cellvibrionaceae; genus UBA5868. Next base: position 42,760 of record CAYZVN010000013.1, read on the forward strand.
AAAAATCCGCTGGATAAAGTGGCCGATGCTCTGGCGGAGGAGGCGCAAGTTATCTGTTTTGACGAGTTTTTTGTGACGGATATTACCGATGCCATGATTCTCGGCAACCTGCTTGAAGCTCTGTTCGCGCGGGGCGTTACTTTAGTTGCCACGTCCAACATTGAGCCCGACGGCCTCTATAAGGACGGCTTGCAACGAGTGCGATTTCTGCCGGCCATCGCGTTGCTCAAGCGTCATCTGGAGGTGCTGAATATCGACGGCGGTGTGGATTACCGCCTGCGCGCTCTGGTAAAGGCCGAACTGTTCTACCATCCGCTCAACGAGGCGGCAGAGCAGGCCCTTGAAGCCTGCTTTCACCGCCTGGTGCCAGACAGTAGTGCGCTGCGTCAAAATGTTGCTTTGGAAGTTGAGGGGCGTCATATCACGGCTCGCTTGGAGGCAGAGGACGTCGTCTGGTTTAACTTTGCCGCGCTCTGCGATGGCCCTCGCTCGCAGAATGACTACATAGTGCTCGCCAAGGAGTACCAAGCGGTTCTGGTGTCTGGGGTACCGCAATTTGTGGGAAGAAACGACGATCAGGCACGCCGCTTCATTTATTTGGTGGACGAATTCTACGATCGCCGAGTAAAGCTTGTGCTCTCTGCGGAGGCGCCGATTGCCTCTCTATACCGGGAGGGGCGGCTCAAGTTTGAATTTCAGCGCACCGTGAGCCGACTGCTGGAGATGCAGAGCGAAGAGTACCTGGGGCAGCCCCACAGGCAGTGAGACTTTTTCTGCTTGAAAAACAAGCAGCGCTCGTGTAGGATCCGCGCTCCCTTTTGTCCGGGTTTTCTGGACAGGGGCCCGACGTCCGGTTTTACCGGGTTCCATTTTGTACCCTACGTTTGAAGGCCTACAACATGAAGACTTACAGTGCCAAATCAGAAACAGTAAAACGTGACTGGTACATTGTCGATGCTTCAGGCAAAACACTCGGCCGTTTGGCCGCAGAGCTGGCTCACCGTCTGCGTGGCAAGCACAAGCCTGAGTTTACCCCTCACGTGGATACCGGCGATTACATCGTCGTGATCAACGCCGAAAAAGTGCGCGTGACCGGCAACAAAGCAAAAGACAAGCTCTACCATCACCACACCGGCTATCCCGGTGGATTGAAATCCATCAGCTTCGAAAAGTTGATCGTCAAAGCGCCAGAAATGACCATTCTAAGTGCCGTGAAAGGTATGTTGCCAAGAGGCCCTCTGGGTCGGGCGACCTTCAAAAAGCTGAAGGTCTACGCCGGTGATGCTCATCCGCACGCCGCCCAGCAACCCCAAGAACTCAACTTTTAACGGAAGCTGAAATATGGCAGGTGAACAATTTTACGGCACGGGTCGACGCAAGACTGCCACTGCTCGTGTATTTATCTCTCAGGGCAGCGGTAAAATCAGCATCAATGACCGCACTATAGAAGATTATTTTGGTCGTGAAGTGGCGCGTATGATCGTGCGTCAGCCGCTCGAGTTGACCGACAGTGTCGACAAGTTCGATATCAAAATTACCGTTAAAGGCGGTGGTAGCTTTGGTCAGGCTGGAGCGATTCGTCACGGCTTGACTCGCGCTCTGATGGCGTACGACGAAAGTCTGCGCTCTGATCTGCGTAAAGCGGGTTATGTTACTCGCGATTCGCGCGAAGTTGAGCGTAAGAAAGTTGGCTTGCGTAAAGCGCGCAAGCGACCACAGTACTCCAAGCGTTAATTTGGTGTGTACCGCGAAAGCCCGACTTGTTCGGGCTTTTTTATTTCCAGCTTTTAAACTTGGCGGCGCAATGATGCTGGGGCTGCGCGCATGTGCGTCTGGGGCGCGTATTTCCTTGTAAGACCTAGGCTTTTTCTTTACCATGTGGCCATTTTTTCAAGCACCTGGGGCACTCCTTTCGATTCGGTGCCGGTACGCATATAAGCGAACCGGGGCAGCTCTCATTAATAAAGTGACCCCGCCGATCCAGGTCGTTGTATATCCATTCTTAATTTTTGTCTTTATAAATGCTGTCACGGGAGATCTGCGTCATGAGTAATGACGGTGTAAACCAAGGGCGTCGCCGTGTTCTCACGGCCATGACGTCCGTCGTGGGGGCTGCGGGTGTCATTGGCGCCGCAGTACCTTTCGTGGGTTCGTGGAACCCTAGTGCTAAAGCTAAAGCGGCTGGCGCCCCGGTAGAAATTAATATTTCCAAGCTCGAACCCGGCCAAATGGTGACCGTCGAGTGGCGCGGTAAGCCAGTCTATGTGGTGCGGCGCACTGAGGAGGCCCTGGCCGGATTAAAATTGATGGAGCCAGAGCTGCGCGATCCTGCCTCCGAAAAATCCGTTCAGCCGGGTTACGCTAAAAATGAATCCAGAGCGATCAAAGATGAATTTGCGGTATTGCTCGGATTATGTACCCACCTGGGTTGTGCCCCCGGATACGAGCCAGCAGTCGGTTCTATTGATGTAGGCGGCGGCTTAATTTGGCAAGGTGGCTTTTTCTGTAAGTGTCACGGTTCGAAATTTGATTTGGCTGGTCGTGTATTTAAAGGTGTGCCAGCACCGATTAATCTGGAAATCCCACCGCACAAGTATCTCAGTGATACCGTAATTCTTATCGGCGAAGATCAGGAGGCATGATCCAATGACAAAGTGGCTTGGTGGTCTGTGGAGCTGGATTGATTATCGCCTTCCGGTACAGCGCGCGTGGGATACCCATATGGGCAAATACTACGCTCCTAAAAACTTTAACTTCTGGTACATCTTCGGTGTCCTGTCGCTGCTGGTTTTGGTCAATCAGTTATTGACAGGTATTTGGTTGACGATGAATTACCAGCCTTCGGCAGAAGGGGCTTTTGCTTCTGTTGAATACATCATGAGAGACGTTCCCTATGGGGATATTCTCCGCTACATGCACTCCACCGGTGCCTCGGCATTTTTTGTGGTGGTTTATATGCACATGTTCCGCGGTTTGATGTATGGGTCTTATAAAGCCCCGCGCGAACTGGTGTGGATTTTCGGCATGCTGATTTACGTCGTGCTCATGGCCGAAGCCTTTATGGGCTACGTGTTGCCCTGGGGACAAATGTCGTATTGGGGGGCTCAAGTCATCGTTAATCTGTTCGGTGCAATTCCGGTGGTAGGCGAAGACTTGGTGCAGTGGATCCGCGGTGATTACCTAATTTCCGGCGCGACTCTCAACCGCTTTTTTGCCTTACACGTCGTCGCTTTGCCGATCGTTTTGCTCGCGCTGGTGGTCCTGCACATTTTGGCCTTGCACCAAGTGGGTTCAAACAACCCTGACGGGGTAGAAATTAAAGCGAACAAAGATGCTAATGGTATTCCTCTGGACGGTATACCATTCCACCCGTACTACACAGTGCACGACATCGTCGGCGTCACCGTATTTTTGTTTGCGTTCTGTGGCATTATTTTCTTCGCTCCAGAAATGGGCGGGTTCTTTCTTGAATACGCCAACTTCGAGCAGGCCAATGCCCTGAAAACGCCGGAGCACATCGCCCCTGTTTGGTATTTCACCCCCTTCTACGCGATGTTGCGTGCGGTCACTATTGATATAGGACCTTTGACGTCCAAATTTTTGGGCTTTGTGGTGATGGCTGCAGCAATTGCCATTCTGTTTGTCTTGCCTTGGCTGGATAAAAGCCCTGTTAAATCGATTCGTTACAAAGGCACCATCAGCCGTGTCGCCCTGATTGTTTTCGCTGCGGCGTTTGTCATTCTGGGTTATCTGGGTGTTAAGCCGTCCACCCCTGGCCGCACGATATTGGCGCAAGTCTGTACCGTTATTTATTTCGCCTACTTTATCGCTATGCCATTTTGGACGCGTCGAGAGAAGTGCCTGCCGGTGCCTGACCGAGTTCGCATGACCGGCCTGAGCAAAGGCTTGGTTTTCGGTGGCTTGGCGCTGTTTGTCGTTCTGGTGGTTGTTCCAATCAAAGCGGTGGGGGCGGAAGGTGGTCCTTGCGGCGCTGTGCCATGCATGGAGCCACACAAGCCATTCGATATTGATGACAAGCCTTCGTTGCAAAGGGGTCTGAAGTACTTCGCCAACTACTGCATGGGTTGCCATGGTTTGAACTACTCGCGTTATGGGCGAGTGGCAGAGGATTTGGGAATCCCGGAGCAGGTGATGTTGGACAACATCATTTTCACCGAGCAAAAAATCGGTGAACTGATGACAATCTCGATGAGCGCAGAAAAAGGCAAGCAATGGTTTGGCGCCGCGCCTCCAGATCTGAGTCTGGTGGCGCGTTCGCGTTCACCCGAGTGGCTGTATACTTATCTGCTGACTTTTTATCGTGACGATACACGCCCGACCGGGGTCAATAACAAAGTGTTTGCTAATGTGGGCATGCCGCATGTGATGTTGGAGCTGCAGGGGCTTTTAGAATGCGCGCCTGGGCCCAAAGTCGACAGTCACGGCAACGCTGAGCGCAATGCAGTTGGTGAGTCGGTCAATGTGCCTTGTGGTAGTCTTGTACCGGGGGCAATCAAGGGAACACTGGAGGCAAGTGAATTCGAGGAGGTAACTTACGACCTCGTGAACTTCCTCGAGTACGTAGCGGAGCCCGGTGCTTCCGATCGCAAGCGCGTCGGCGTCTACGTCATGCTTTTCCTAATTGTTCTGCTGATGTTCGCGTGGTTGTTGAACCGTGAATATTGGAAAGACGTTCACTGATGAGTGGAGCCGGCCATACGGCCGGCTCTTGCCACAATATGTGCGCATGCTACTGTCATTGGCATCGCCAGACTTAATGGGAGTGAAAAGGTAATGGTTGGTGCAGCCAAACGATCTGCTGCGGCACTGTTTTCCGATGCCAAGGATCATTACAGCCACCGAATTCGTATGGTGCTGGCGGAGAAGGGTGTGGGTGTGGAAGTCGTCACGGTTGACCCACAAAATTTGCCACAAGAATTGAGCGAAGCTAATCCGTACCATTCGCTACCAACGTTGATGGATCGGGATCTCACGATCTACGAGCCGCGGGTGATGATGGAGTATCTCGACGAACGCTTTCCGCATCCACCTCTACTTCCGGTTTATCCAGTTGCGCGGGCGGAAATCCGCCAGTACATGCACAGGGTGGAGCAGGACTGGTGTCCCTTGGTCGAGACGGTACTGCACAGCCGCAGTAAAGATCAGCAGGCAAATGCGCGGAAAGAACTTGCCGCGAGTTTGAAGGGTGTGGCTCCTATATTTGCAGATAAACCCTTTTTTATGAGCACGGATTTTTCTCTGCTGGATTGTTGCCTGGCTCCGATCCTGTGGCGTCTGCCGAGTCTCGATATACGTCTTCCCCAGACACGCCAGACGCAGCCTCTCTTGGATTACATGCAACGCGTGTTCAGCCGCGAGTCGTTTCTGGCCAGTCTCTCGGACTGGGAAAAGTCTATTCACTCCGCGTGACCGAACCGCTACGAGGTTAGATACAGTGAACAAGTCCACCATGACGTCCAGTCGTCCGTATTTTATTCGCGCTCTCTACGACTGGATTGTGGACAATTCGCTTACTCCCTACCTCGTTGTACTCGCCAGAGCTGATGGCGTCCAAGTGCCGCAGCAGTATGTCAACAAGGAAGGACAGATCGTTCTAAACGTTGCCCCACGCGCTGTATTGGGACTTGAGCTCAGCAATACGGCAGTGAGCTTCAATGCTCGCTTCGGCGGCATCCCCACAGATATTTATGTCCCCTGCCACGCGGTACTGGGTATTTATGCCAAAGAAAACGGCCAGGGCATGATGTTTGAACCGGAACCAGCCCCACCTCCGCCTCCCCGTTCTCCTGAGCCTGGTGCATCCGATAAGCGCCCCAGCTTGAGAGTCATTAAATAACGGTCGCTGTTTAAGCTCCATCTCTTATAGCAAAAATATCTGAAGCGCAGGTTTAGATGAAAAAATCGTCTTACCACCCCAGCGCATCCCAGCTCTGTTTACTGGCGAATCCCGTACAATCGATTTCACGGCTCTTATAACTTTAATAAACGTGAGATCGAGAGGTGGTTATGGCAATTCTGCAGCATACATTGGGCATCATGTTACGCCCGAATTCGGAGTGGGAGACCATTCGCAAGGAACAGGGCTCATTTATTCAGGTGTTTGTCCGTCATGTCCCCTTTCTAGCGCTTATTCCGGCAGTGTGCGCCTATATTGGCGTCACCCAAGTGGGTTGGACGGTTGGTGCGGGTAATGTCGTTAAGCTAACCCCAACCAGCGCAGCCTCGCTCTGCGCATTGACTTATGTCGCGCTGCTCACGGGCGTTTATTTGCTGGGTGAGTTCATCAATTGGATGTCGAAAACCTATGGCGTGAAGGATAACGACGCACAGCGTCATTATGAAAGCACGGCACTGGCGGTTTCCGCAGCGACCCCTACGTTTATTGCCGGGCTTGTCTTGCTTTATCCCTATATATGGTTAGTGGTTGGGGTGATGGGCTTGGCCTCCGCCTATGCGGTTTATCTTATGTATCAGGGTATTCCGATTTTGATGAACATCAGCAAAGAGCAGGCGTTTATGTATGCGACCTCCGTTGTTACCGTCGGCCTAGTCCTGGTGTTATCGACACTGATCGCAACAGTGGTTATCTGGGGGATGGGCATTGGGCCGGTGTATGTGAGCTAAACCCGGTGTAGCTTTCCGTCACTCCAGATCTTCCAAAACGCGGCGGACAACGGCAGGGTGCTTTTGAGCTCTTGCCGCCCGCCTAGCCAAGCCCTTTATGCACTAGCTGCTCTGCGGTGGAGATTTGCCGATGCTCAGCGGCGGTACTGGGCAATCCAGACAATCTGCGATTGCTCGAAATAATTCCACTTCTTCTTCCGTCACTTCACCGTCTGATTCTATCGCCGCTGCTAGGGCTTTCAGCAGTAAAGGCTTATCCAGTGGCCGCAGCTGCTCTAACTGCTTCATGGCAGACTCCAAAGCGGCAATCGAGAATGACCGGTTTACCTCTTTTTGCAGGCTGACACTGCCCAACTGTTGTTCCGCTGCGGCAAACGCCCCCTGGGCGGCGAAGTCATCGAGGTCGCGACAGGCGGCAATCAGCAGTGTTTGTATTGCGTCTTGGATTTGATTGAGGCGTTTGGTCCCGCTTAGGGTTTTGTTTTCGTAGTTGCTGGTAACGATGCGGTACAGGCACCACTCGAAGAGGGAGATCTCGTTGTCAGCCTTAATCAACTGAATTAGCACCTTTTTAAATGCTTGATATTGCGGTGCAGACAGCGTCTTCAGGGTGGGTAGCGCAAGGTCCAGGACTCGCAGATTATCCGCGCGCGCCAGTGAACTCACCTCGTACCGCAACTCCTCCATAGCTGCCAAAGTAGCTTGGTCGAGCGACTCTTGCAGCAGCTGCCATTGCTTGTGCTGAGTGTTATTGTCACTGCGATCTATAAACAGCCAAAAAATCAATGCACGGCAGCTAAACGGCTCGTGCGCTGCGGTGCGAATGCGCTCTGGCAGGCCCAGCAGGAATACTTCTGCTGCATCGATCTGCTCCGGCGTGACGTTCCCCACTTCGTCCACCGCTGCCATCATGGTGACAGCAGCAGCCATGACGGCCTCACGTCTGTCGGGCGGCGTTGGCGCGGTATCTGTCTCATCTGTGGGCGCGGGTTGTGGAGTGATCATGGTGCCATCCCAGCGGGGCTGAATTTTGCGAATGCGCTGGGGTAGGGGCGGGTGAGTCGCGAGCAGGAAGCCCAGCACATTGCCGACGCCCTGGCTGAAATACATATGGCTGAATTCGGCCGCGCGTGATGTTTGCAGGAGCGCGTGCTCGCTGTGCCCGCCAATCTTTCTCAGCGCGTTGGCGATACCACTGGGGTTGCGGGTGAATTGAACCGCAGATGCATCGGCGAGAAATTCCCGCTGGCGGCTGACGGCCGCTTTGATGAGGTTGCCGAAAAATACCCCGCAATAGCCCAGCACAACAAACGCCAATCCAAGCCCCAATTGAGCCCCGTGATTTTTGCGGCTGTGGCGCGACGAAGAGCGCAGCAGCATGGCGCCAATCAAGCCGATTAGCAGGATGCCGTGCAGTACTGACACCAGGCGCAAATTGAGTCGCATATCGCCATTGTGGATATGGCTGAACTCGTGCGCTACCACGCCTTGCAGCTCATCGCGATTCAGCAGCTCTATGCACCCACGGGTAACGCCAATCACCGCATTGCGGCGATCGGTGCCGGCGGCAAAGGCATTGATTCCCGGCTCGTCGAGGAGGTACACCTGCGGCACTGGGTTGCCCGAGGCGATCGCCATTTCTTCAACGATATTGAGAATTTTGCGCTCCATCGCATCGCGGGTATTGGGCAGAATCAAGCGTCCACCAAGGGCTTCGGCGACACGCCTGCCGCTGCCACGAAGTTGCAAGGACTTAAAAATCGAGCCGCCTAATACCACGACCAGAACACCCGCCGCAGCGTAGAACAAAATGTCCGACTGCAGCACTCGCACCAAATGCTCCCACCATGAAACCTGCATATTCACGGCCATGGAGTAAGAGTCGGTTTGTGTCTGGGCGAAATGCAGTATTAGGCCAATGGCGATCGCCGTCATCAAAATCAGGCTTACGACCGCAGCGGTCATCAAACCGACGAGCATCAGCGTATTGCGCCGCGCCCGTTCTTGTTCGGCAAAAAAATTCATAGGTCAGTTTAAGGCGCACGATTTCCGCACGCCTATATCCAATTAGAAGGAAACTTTGGGAGCTTGCTGAATGGCGGCGTGATCTTCAAACTCGAGCAACTTGGCGTCTTGGTTGTGGCCGAACAGATTGGCGAACATGACCGGCGGGAAGCTCTGGCGATAAGAGTTGTACTCGGTAACCGAGTCATTGAATGCCTGCCGCGCGAACGCCACTTTGTTCTCGGTGGAGGTGAGCTCCTCCGACAGCTGCATCATATTCTGGTTGGCTTTGAGGTCGGGGTAGGCTTCCATCACCACATTCATGCGACCCAGCGCGTTGCCCAGCATAGTCTCTGCCCCGGCCAGGCTTTGCATGGCTTCCGGATTGCCGGGGTTGGCCGCCGCCGATTTTAATCCCGCCAGTGCGCTGTTGCGTGCGGCGATAACCGCCTCCAGGGTTTCCCTTTCGTGCGCCATATAGGTTTTGGCGACTTCGACCAAATTGGGAATCAGATCGTAGCGACGTTTCAACTGCACTTCGATCTGCGCAAACGCGTTTTGGAAGCGATTTTTAAGAGCGACCAGCTTATTGTAAATCGCGACTACGTAAACGATCAGGCCGACAACGACTATCAAAGTGACAATAGCGGAGATGCTCATAGGAGATAATCCCTTTATTTGTTATGTGTGGCGCAGTCTAACCATAGATGATGGCAAAACCAAGAAGGAGAAAAAGGGCAGTGAAACCTGTGTGACGGCATGGAAATCATCGAGTAGGTCACAAAATCATACTAGAATCGCGGACGCTAAATCTCTATCCAATTGCGACCAGCAGGAGGTCCTATGAATGATCCTATCGTAGTAGTCGGTATCGCGCGCACTCCCATGGGGGGAATGAGTGGAGTCTTCACGGATGTACCGGCCACCCATTTGGGCGGTGAGGCGATCCGCGGTGCATTGGAAGACGCCGGTGTCGCGGCAACCGATGTCAGCGAGGTCATTATGGGTTGTGTGTTACCGGCTGGCTTGGGGCAGGCTCCGGCACGTCAGGCAGCCTTGGCTGCGGGTTTGCCGCACAATACGCCCACCACAACCATCAACAAAGTGTGCGGCTCGGGAATGAAAGCCGTGATGATGGGGGCTGATACGCTCGCCGTTGGCCAGGCGGACATTGTTGTGGCAGGAGGGATGGAAAGTATGACCAATGCTCCGTATATGCTGGCCAAAGCGCGGGCAGGTTATCGTTTGGGCCACGGCGAGTTGCTTGATCACATGTTTCTTGACGGCCTGCAAAATGCGTACGACGGTCAATTAATGGGAAATTTTGCCGAGGCCACGGCGGAAAAATATCAATTCAGTCGCGAGCAGCAGGATGAATTCGCAATTGCATCGCTTAACAAGGCAAATACTGCAATCGCCACCGGTCATTTTAAGCGCGAGATTGTTCCCGTCACCGTAAAAAGCCGGAAGGGTGAAACGGTGGTGGCCGAAGATGAGCAGCCGGGCAACGCTAAGCCAGATAAAATTCCGACGCTCAGACCTGCCTTCAAAAAAGATGGTACCGTGACCGCAGCGAATTCGAGCTCCATTTCAGATGGCGCAGCTGCGCTGGTGTTGATGCGCCAGAGTACGGCGCAAAAGCGCGGCCTCAAGCCATTGGCGGTTATCAAAGGGCAAACTCAATATGCTCAGGCGCCAGAATGGTTTACTACCGCTCCGGTAGGTGCAATGAAGAAACTGTTGGAGCAGGCGAACTGGTCCGTTAACGATGTGGATCTGTTTGAAATTAACGAAGCGTTTGCGGTGGTCACTATGGCGGCGATGCGCGACTTGGATATCGCCGCAGATAAGGTCAATGTCCACGGCGGCGCTTGTGCGCTTGGCCATCCTCTGGGGGCTTCGGGTGCGCGGATCCTGGTGACCTTGATCGCAGCGCTACAAACCTATGGCAAAAAACGCGGAGTGGCCAGTCTCTGTATTGGTGGTGGTGAAGCGACGGCGGTTGCTGTCGAAATGTTGTAAATGGGGAGTAAGTGAGCAGGAGACCGGCTGTCGCCGGGCTCCTTCGCGTTTATCGCTCGACGTATTCAATAACCCGCACCACTTTTTCCACACCTGAAACGCCAGCGGCAATGCCGCTGACGAGATTGGCTTCTTCACGGGTTAGTAAGCCCATAAGAAAAACCACCCGGTTCTCCACCACAGCTTTTACTCGGTCGGACTCTACATCGCGACTTGCCAGAATCTTGCTGCGCAGTTTGGTGGCGATCCAGTTGTCATTGATGCGGGAAAAAATGGTGGAATTGCTCTGAACCAGTAGTTCATTGTGCACTTGGCGCACCTTGCTGATGGCGCGCACGGTTTCACCGGCGGCTTGGCGCAAGTCGTTGCTGGGTACTTCCCCCGTCAATAGCACCACCGCGTTGAAGCTCATAACATTAATATGGGCATCCGCGAGGTGAGGGTCTGCCTTGCGCAAGTTGACCTTGATCATGGCTTCTAAGCGTTGATCATCCAGATAAGCACCAAAAGTGCGCTTGCCCGGGTCCGGTTCTATTGGACCATCGCTGGTGGCGTCGAGCATGGTCACGCAGCCACTGAGGGCAAGGAGAAAGCAAAACAAAAAGGGCAGATGCAAACGCAGCATATCAGTCGATTCCAAACAGTTTGTGGTCAATCAGGTCGCACAGGCAATAAAGCACCAGAAGGTGAATTTCATGGATACGGCTGCGGGCGTTGACTCGGGCGCAGAGTTCGATATCCCGTTCATCGAGTAGCTTACTCACTTCGCCGCCGTCTCTTCCGGTCAGCGCGATGACCGCAATGCCCCGGTCGCGCGCCGCGCTAATGGCTTGGACAAGATTACCGGCGTTGCCGCTAGAGCTGATCACGAGCAGAAGGTCTCCCTCCTGGCCCAGTGCCCGCAGGGGCTTAGCGTAAACGTTGTGGTGTTGAGCGTCAGCTACTATGGCGGTATAGCTGGCCATGTTACTGCCCAGCCAAATCGCCGGCAGGCTCGGCCTCTCTTTTTCGAAGCGATCGATAAGATTGGAGGCAAAAATTTGCGCCAAGGCGGCGGAGGGCCCATTGCCACAGACGAGGATTTTCTTTTCATTCAGAAGAGCCTGCACCAATTGATCTGCCGCAGCTTCGATCAGTGGTGCCAGCTCTTCTCCCACCTGCATCTTGGCCTCGATGCTGCGCTGAAACAGGTTGTAGACTCTCTGCGACATAGACCTTTCCGACTCTTCAGAATGTCCGGCCTCGGCCGGTGTTTGGGTAACTCAAAAGGCGTTGCGAATCCACTCGATGGTTTCACCAGTGCTATCGCTGATAATGCCGACGACATCAAATCGCAGCGCTTGTCGCGACGAGATGTTTTGGCTCGCCACATAGTGTTGAGCAGCGGCAATCAATTTGCGCTGCTTGGCGGCAGACACGGTTTCCAACGGTGATCCGTACGCGGAACTCTTGCGCCGGCGCACTTCGACAAATACCAGCGTCTCGCCTTCGCGCATGATCAAATCGATTTCGCCCTGCGCGCAGCGATGGTTGCGGCCCACCAAGTGCAAACCTTTATCACGCAAAAAGCGCTCAGCGCTCTGTTCGCCGGAGCGTCCGATCATCAGGCGGCTAAGGGGCGGTGTCATGGTTTACATAGATTCGGCGAGCAGGCGCGGTCGGCCAGATTTAAATTCCGCCCACACTTGGCGACGCTGAAATTGATTTTGGTCGTTCAGTTGCAAGGTGCCCGTATGGCCGTAAAAATTGGCTTGGCGTACGGCTTCCAGTTGTTTTAAGCGCGGATATAAATGAAAGCTATCAACCCCCATGGCGTAGAGGGGCTGGAGGGCCGGGCTGTCATCAGCATAGGTTTGCAGCGCTTTTTTCTCGGCCGCGTGTTTTTCGAAAAACCATGGCAGGGTTGAGAATTTAATGTCATTCATATCCTGATCGAGTTTGGCGTCCACCTTGCCGCTGTAGACATGGCTGGTCGCATACACCGGGATGTCGGCGGCGTAATGAAAGGCCAGGGTAGGTTTAATCTGGCGCGCCTGACTGGCTTGCGCAGCGAGGAAAATCATGTCCACGTCCTGGCGGCGGCGCGGTTCGAATTCGATGCGACCAACCACTGCGCGTACTTCTTGTGCCCGCCTTTCACTCTGATCCAGTTGCAGCGCTTGCTTGATGATTTTCGAGTAATCATTTTTTTCCGTGAAACGATAGTCCTTAGTGACTTCGCCGCCGAGAGCGCGCCAGCGCAGCACGAACGCTTCGACACTGCGGTCGCCCCAATTATTGTCGGGGGCCATAATCATGGCGCGGCGATGGCCATCCCGCCAGGCTTGCTCTGCGGCCAGTCGTGCTTCGTCTTCGACGCCCAAGCCAAACTGGTAGAGGTTGGGCACCACGCCAAGCGGATTGTCTATGGCGTTCAGCGCCAGCGTCGGAACCGGCAGGCCGGGGCGCAGTGCTAAGTCTTGCAGGTTTTCCTTGGCGAGGGGGCCGACGACCAACTGCGCGCCGTCGGTGACGGCTTGGTCATATAGCGCGTTAATGTCCTGGTGGCTGGTGTCATAAAATCGCAATGTCGGAGAATCTGCCGTGTGACTTTGCTGCTCATAGTAGGCGGCCATAAAGCCGTCGCGGATGGCTTTGGCGGCGTTGCTTAGCGGTCCGGTGAAGGGCAGCAGAACCGCGATTTGGCGCGGCTGCTCTTCCAGCAGTTGTTGCAGCATTTTTAAATCGGCGGGCAGCTCTAGGCTGGCGGGATGATCCGGCCACTCAAAAACCCAGCGGTCGAGGCGGGCCAGTTGCTCGCGCAGATTGCTCTGAGTGTCCTTGCTCAGCGCGGCCAGCCGATACCAGCCCTCCAGTTCTCGCGACTCACTGATCGAGATCAGCTGCTCCAGCTCCGCTAGCGGAATCGCCATAAGCGCCTGCCACAGGCGCTGGTCATTGTCGCGCCCCGCAGGCGAGTCACTGCGCACCAGTTCGTGCAATACAACTCGCTCCTCCACGCTCGCCGAATAAAAGCCCATGTCGTACAGCAAGCTCGCCCGCTGCTCGGTGAAAGCGCTAGCGAGCTCGGGGGAGAGATTCATGCGCGCTCTGAGCAGTTGCGGATTGTTCACATATTCATAAGCCAGAGGGTAGTAACCATCGGTAGCGGCCAGGTGGCTTTTTACGAGCGCTAAGCGCGCTTGCAGGTCGATTGGCAACTGATCGATGTTCGCCTGCGCCGGCATATTGTTTATGATGGCACGCGTTCGGTCCCAATCGCCGAGCTGCACCAGCCCCTGCGCGGCTTGTAGCTGCAGATCTATGCGGGTTAAGCCTTCGGCACTTTCCGCCTGAGCAAGCAGTGTCTCGACACTTCTGGCGGTATCGTCCGCCGCCGCAACGGAGTCTTTGTGGTCCGGCTTGCGCTGGTTGCCCTGACACGCGATCAGCGTCACCGAGAGGAGTCCAAGGGCCAGCAGGCGGACAAAAAAACTCATACTGAGTCTCCGAAAATAGATACAAAAGAAATACTGGGGTGAGAATTCATGACTGTCCGACCGAATGCCAGGCCTGGAGTTTTATATGTGGTGCCCACGCCAATCGGAAATTTGGCCGATATGGTACCCCGCGCACTCAGTATTCTTCAAACGGCAGACGTTATAGCCGCCGAGGATACGCGCCATAGTGGAAAATTGATGCAGCACTTTCAAATCACCACCCCCATGGTTGCCTATCACGACTTCAGCAGTGATCAGCGCTGCCAGGAATTGTTGCAGCGGCTGGAGAGCGGGCAGCGGGTCGCACTCATTTCCGATGCCGGCACGCCGCTGATTTCCGATCCCGGGTACCGTTTGGTGGCGCTTGCTCGTCGGGCGGGTATTGAGGTCGTTCCAGTGCCCGGCGCCTGCGCGGCCATAGCGGCGCTCAGCGCCAGCGGGTTGCCGTCTGATCGCTTTAGTTTTGAAGGATTCCCGCCGGCGAAAAGCAGTGCGCGTAAAGACCGCTTTAGCCAGTTGCTGGAAAGCCCTTACACCTTAATCTTCTACGAGTCTCCCCACCGTATAGTGGCGAGCTTGACGGATATGCTGGCGATCTTTGGTCCCGAGCGGAGGTTGGTGATGGCGCGGGAGATCAGCAAAACCTTCGAAACCTTTTTAACCGGGACCACCGCGAGTGTTCTCGATCGAGTGACCGCTGACCCCAATCAACAGAAAGGCGAAATCGTACTCCTGGTAGAAGGCTTCAAGCCACCTGACGGCGCAGATGGCCCAAGCGATGAGGCGCGGCGCGTGATGCGGATTCTTTTAGATGCCCAGCTGCCGCTCAAGCAAGCGGCGGGCCTGGCGGCAACGATCGCGGCTGATAAAAAGAATCGACTTTATGAATGGGCCTTGGCGCAACGAGCCGAATGAAAAGCGCTGCTTGTGGTTACCGGAAAAACTTTGTAATGTGCCGCACGGAGTTGGCCAGACAGTCGCTCTCGTTTTAGACGAGGGAGGAAAGTCCGGGCTCCATAGGGCAGAACGCCAGGTAACGCCTGGGGGGCGCGAGCCTACGGAAAGTGCAACAGAGAGTAGACCGCCATCTTCGGATGGTAAGGGTGAAAGGGTGCGGTAAGAGCGCACCGCGCAACTGGTAACAGTTTGCGGCACGGTAAACCCCGTTCGGAGCAAGACCAAATAGGAATCCTATGGCGCGGCCCGCGCTGGATTCGGGTAGGTTGCTTGAGGCAGGCGGTGACGTCTGTCCCAGATGAATGACTGTCCACGACAGAACCCGGCTTATAGGCCGACTCCGTTATCTTCTTATATCCCGCCTGTATATATCTCCTTTAGGCGGTCCTGCCTTTCTTTAAGTCAAAAATAATCTTGCACTTAAAGTGCTTTGTGAGAACGCGCGCCTACCGCGCTGTTTCCCCTGCTAATTCAAATTTATTGCCCGCTTTTTGTGGTTGCGGTAAGCGTAACAAAAACTCATTGAATTCAAGCCGTTACACGCGCCAGCTCACGCCATTGCTTGACAGCAGCCATGCGCCGTCGATAGTGTGCTAAAGTGGAATAAAG